>PEZR01000038.1:3807-16897 GCA_002773975.1 Bdellovibrio sp. CG10_big_fil_rev_8_21_14_0_10_47_8 | reverse complement strand
CATCGGTCAAAAGATTCTCAGGGTCCGGAAAGGGTCGAGGTCTTGACCTGGTAGCCTAGATCTGTGGGAAAATGAAATGAGTGAGGGAGTTGATATGGCAGTGATGGGAATAAAGACAGGAACGAAGGCATGGAGTGACGCTCCTCAGAACGACATTATCAAACCTGATCGAACGAACTTTATGAGTGCGCAAGATAAGGCCAAATTGGGTGATGAAAATGTCGGCGAGTTGCTGAACAAAATTGCTGATCCGAACTGGGTGGATCCCGGCAAAAAGGTGCGAGCCGTCGGTAACGACAAAATGGACAAAGATGCGTTCATGAAGTTGATGCTGGCTCAAATGAAACACCAGGATCCAACCAATCCAATGCAGTCGCATGAGCTCGCGGCCCAGTTGGCGCAGTTCAGTTCTGTCGAACAATTACAGAATGTCAATTCAACTCTCGCGGAAATGCGAGCCGGTCAAAAACCGAGCGAAGGATTTCAAGCACTCAATTTTATTGGCAAGGCAGTCAGTGGAGACTCGTCCAAGTTGGTACGAGTTAAGGGCGACAGCAATCATGACTTTTCTTTCACTCTTCCGGACAATGCGAAAGAGGTCTCTATTCGAGTTCGAAATTCGAATGGGGAAATCGTGCGGACCATTAAAATGAGCGATCTAAAAAAGGGAGAAAACAGCTACACTTGGAATGGACAGGACGAACGGGGACAGGCTATGTCTGCGGGTGAATATCAATTCTTAGTGGATGCGACGACTTCCAGTGGATCGAAGCTCAATGTGAAAACTGACTTTTCGGGAACCATTACTGGTTTAAATTATACCCCCGAAGGTCCGGTGCTTTTGGTCGGTACTCAGAGCATTAAACTGAAGGACGTGAAGAAGATTGTCGACCCAAGTCTTATGAAGAACGACCAGAATTTAAAATCTGCAGTCGGGCCGGACTTGAAAAACCAACAGGTCGCATCAGAGAATGGAGAGAAGCAGGATGAGAAGCGCGCTGGGGATCCTGAACCGATTCCAGGCGGAAATTTGATGGGCAATGTGGGTATGTCCCGAGATATGATGTCCAGACTGGAAAAGGAAACCAGGCCAGACAGCAAGTCTTCGGAAACACAAAAACCAATAAATGCTTCCCAGACGGAACATTCTTCAGTTCAATGATGAGATAGGTCACGGTCTGAAGAAAGGATGAATTGAAAGTGGATTTGAAAAAAGTATCGTCGATAGAAAACATGATCTCGCCAACGGAAGTTGGTAACCGAGGTCCTGCGGCCAAAGCTCCTCAGGGTGCGGGTCCGAGTTTTCAAGAGACGTTGCAAGGAACGCTGAACAAAGTTCCGACGGACAACAAGGTCAATGGTTTACCACCATCCGCCTTAAAAGGTCCCGAGGGGTTGAAGTTCAGCAACCATGCGGTCGAGCGCATGCAGTCGAGAGGGATCGCCTTTAACAAGGGTGATATGAATCGATTGAATGAAGCTGTGGATCGTGCGGCGGCGAAGGGTTCCAAAGACACCTTGGTGTTGATGGATGATTCGGCGTTGATTGTAAGCGTGAAAAACAAAACAGTTGTGACGGTGATGGATAAGGCGGCTCTGAAAGAGAATGTCTTTACCAACATTGATTCAACGATTGTGATGTAAGTATTTAATTAGGGCCGGTCCTCGTAGAGGGGGCCCTCCAAACTGTAGACCGCTGATTGATTGAGGCGGTCTCAAAAATGACATGGAGGTCATATGGGTATCCTTTCGTCTCTGTACACCGGTGTATCCGGTCTCGTCGCACAAGGTGAAGCCTTGGGAGTTGTTGGTGATAATATCGCCAATGCCAACACCACGGGTTTCAAAGCTAGCCGCGCCGAGTTTCAAGACATTCTTTCGAAAGATTTAAAAGGGATTTTGGGTGGAAATCAGATTGGTCGTGGTACCAAAATCGGAGCAGTGAATCCAATCATCGTTCAGGGTAACGTGGATGCCACCGACAAGGTCACGGATCTTGCGATCTCTGGTGAAGGTTACTTCCAAGTGAAGGGTTCCGATGGAACATCTTACACTCGTGATGGATCTTTCCACTTTGACCGAGAGGGCTACTTGGTCACCAATGACAATCAACGTGTGCAGGGTTTTCAGGCGGATGAAAAGGGCAAGATTTTGAACAAAGTCGAAGCCATTCGTTTTCCTCGTGCTTTGGTCCCAGCAAAGGCAACCAGCGAAGTGAAGTTGGATTTGAACTTGGATTCTCGTGTTGAGACCAACAAGAAGTTTGATATTAAGAATCCTTACGATACTTCCCACTATTCAACGGGCACTGAGATCTTTGACTCTCAGGGGAACAAACATTTGATGACTTTGTTCTTCAATAAAACGGCTGATCGCACTTGGGAATACCGCGGTGTTGTCGATGGAAAAGAGGCTTCCGATGGAAAAGCCGGCGAGTTGGCTCAACTTTGTCAGGGCACATTAAAATTCAATGTTGATGGAAAGTTAGAATCCCAAGAGATGGCTGAGAGCAATTTTAACTTTTCTGGTGGCGCATTCCAAAATCAGAAAATTAAATTGAATTTCGGAGACCCAATTGCAGAGGGTGGTAAGGGCATTGACGGTACTAAACAATACGGAAAAGATTCAGATTTGATCACTTGGGGACAAGATGGATCTGCGGCTGGAACAATCACAGGTCTATCATTCAATGACCAGGGTGTGTTGACAGCTCTGTATTCAAATGGTGAAGCTAAAGATCTATCGCAGATCACTTTGGCGAAGTTTGAAAATCCAGAAGCTATGTTCAAAGTCGGTAACAACCGATTGAAGGAATCCAGAGATTCTGGAGCGGCAGCTCTTGGAACATCAGGAAGTGCTGGCCGAGGAAAACTGTTTGCGAAATCTCTCGAGAGATCGACAGTCGATCTCGCAGCGGAATTCGTAAACCTGATTCAAAATCAGCGAGGTTTCCAAGCCAATGCGAAAACGATCACCACAACCGATCAGTTGTTGGAAGAAGTCATTCAGCTGAAGAGATAATAGATTGAGTTAATCTCTGAGATTAAAGCCCCGGCGAAGGTCGGGGCTTTTTTTTGAACAAAGGTAACCTGCGACTATCTTTTTAAAATCTCGCTCATGCGTTGGCGTATATGTTCCGCCTCAGTGGCCAATTGGGCTTTTCTCTCGACGATGTCTTCAGAGAGATCTTGGAGAGTGATGCCTGGCTCGTAGAGTTCACAGGTCATGGAGAAGTGACCCATTTTTTCTGGAATCATGGGGAAGTTCAGCGACTGCATGCTCGGCAAGTGTTCACCAAAAAATTTAGAAAATGGTCGAATCCATGCGCTCCACTCCGGAGGAATATGCAGGGGGACGCTCCAGCCCTCGGAACCCCGATGAACGGCAAGCAGAATGGGCGACTGTGTTCGCAAAGAAATTTCGATGAATCGATGAGATCGGAATGTTCTGATTTCACCGACATCCCCAAACATAGCGTGAGCGCCTTCGGGGAAAATGATCAAATCCGTCTTTTGAGAATCTTGAAAATTTCTAACTAAATCATCGAAGTTCATGTGTTGGTCGGACTGGGTCAAGTACTCGGCGATGGTTTTGGTCACCGGATTGGTGTAAAACCATTTATCCACCACGCCCCGGGGGCAACGGTCGCCACCGCCAGCCTTCATGACTTCTAAGGCGAGGGTGCACATCGCTGGCATCCAGGACAGGGGCGTCGCGTGATTAACCACCGCGATCAGTCTGGGTTGTTCAATCAAGGCGCTAAGATCGGGAGTGCAAGAAAAAGAAGTCTCATGAGCTAGGGATTTGATCAGGGCCTCGAGAAAATCGGAATAATCCGAAAGAGTTCTCATTAGACCCCCAGGTAAGATCTTCTGACATTATCGTCGTTGAGAAGATCTTGGCCACGCCCTTCCAAGGTGACCTCTCCAGTTTCAATCACATAGGCGCGATTGGAAACCTTCAAAGCCATTCGGGCATTTTGTTCCACCAGTAAAATGGTGACTCCTTGAGAGTTGACCTTCTTTATAATCTCAAAAATTTGCGAGACAATTCTCGGTGCCAATCCCAAAGAGGGCTCGTCAAGAAGCAACAATTTAGGACGAGACATCAAGGCCCTGGAAATGGCAAGCATTTGTTGTTCGCCACCCGACATGGTGCCAGCACTTTGTTTGATTCTTTCCTGAAGTCTTGGAAAGAGCTCGAAACACATCTGAATATCCTTTTGAATTTCAGATCGATCGCTGCGGGAATAAGCTCCCATTTCTAGATTCTCCAAGACGCTCATTTGTGGGAAAACACCGCGACCCTCTGGGGACTGGGCCAGCCCTAGGCTGACTCGCTGATAAGACTTCACCGTCTTCAGGGATTGTCCTTGCAGTAAGATATCTCCTGTAGATTCCACGATTCCAGAAATAGCTCGAAGAGTTGTTGTTTTTCCTGCTCCGTTAGCGCCAATCAACGAAACGATTTCGCCGGGTTGCACCACGAAGTTGAGCCCTTTGAGGGCATGAATAGCGCCGTAATAAACATGCAAGTCTTTTACTTCAAGAATGGGTTGAGACATCAATGCCCTCCCTGCAAATCTTCGTCGGTTCCTAGATAGGCCTCAATCACCTTGGCAGAGGACTGAATTTGCACTGGAGGCCCCTCTTCAATTTTGCAGCCATGGTCCAGAACCACAATTCGTTCACAGATTCCCATCACTAACTTCATATCATGCTCGATCAATAAAACCGTCAGTTTAAAATCCTGTCGAATTTTTGCAATGGTCTCCATCAAACGATGGGTCTCATTGTGGTTCATTCCAGCTGCAGGTTCATCCAAGCAAATCAACTTTGGATTTGTAGCCAAAGCTCGAATGATTTCCAGCCGTCGTTGTTGACCGTAAGGTAAGCTGCCGGCTTCATCCGTGGCATGTTTGTCCAGCCCAAAGATTGACAAGAGATTCAATGATTTTTCTCTTAACTCTTTCTCTTCACGCAGATACTTGGCCGTTTTGAGGACCGAAGAAAAAAATCCATAGCTGATGTCGCGACTTCCTGCCACCATGACATTGTCGAGAACCGAAAGCTCTTTGAATAAACGAATATTTTGAAATGTTCGGGTCATGCCGAGTGCTGAAATTTGAAAGGGTTTTAGACCTATCAGCGACTTTCCGTCAAAGAGCACGTCGCCCTGGGTGGGCTGGTAAACCCCAGTCAGCATATTAAAGACGGTGGTCTTTCCGGCTCCATTGGGGCCAATAAGACCGATGAGCTCGCCTTGGCCGATCTGAAAACTCAGCTGATCGACGGCCTTAAGGCCCCCAAACTGCATCGTGATTGATTGAACATCCAGGAGATTCATCGAGAAGCTCCTGGCGACATTTTTCGTTTCAACCATTGAATGATGTCGGTGATCTCTGTAGTTCCAAATAAACCTTTAGGTCGTAAAATCATCAACAAGACCAACGACAATGAATAGATCACCATTCGAATATCCACACCGAGAATCTCCTGCAATGGACGGAGAGCTTCAGGAACAATGGTAATAAACATGGCGGCGACAATAGATCCCGTCAAGCTGCCCATTCCACCAAGAACAACCATGATCACAGCATCTACACTCCGCATGAAAGAAAATGACGATGGATTCAGGTAGTTCGCATAGTGGGCAAAGATCGACCCTGCAACGCCAGCAAAAAAGCTGGACAGAACAAAAGCTCGCACTTTGGTTTGAGTGGTGTTTACCCCCATGGATTCCGCGGCCACCTCGTCTTCACGAACACTGAGAAAAGCTCGCCCATGGGAAGATCGAATGAGTCTCCAGAGGGTAAAAAAGCAGACCAGCACCCAAAAAATCGCATGGGAATAACCCGTCACAAATTTACTGACGGTCCATTCGCCAAGAGTCCAATCAGTGGGGCCCGAAATTCCATACATACCCCGCGCTCCGCCAACAGCAGATGTGTTGAGCAGAACCACCCGAATAATTTCACCAAAGCCCAAGGTCACAATCGCTAGATAGTCCCCTTTGAGTCGGAGAGAGGGGAGTCCCACGACCAGGCCCGCAAGGGCTGCCATTGTACCGCCGCAAACGGCAAAAAGCAGAAAACTGAAAATCTGCAGACCACCCGCCGGCACGGGAATCAAGGTGCTCAGATAAGCGGAGGTATATGCCCCAGTGGCCATAAATCCCGCGTGGCCCAGCGAGAACTGACCCGTATACCCATTCACCAAGTTCAGGCTCATCGCCAGAATCATGTTGATCAAAATATAAATCAAAATTAGCTGAATGTAGGCATTCACCCCGATATCAATAAAGAGTCCAATGCCCAACAAAACCAAAAATGTAATCAGAGGGGTTTTCATGGATTGCAAAAGAATTTTCATTAAACCTTCTCCACAGTATTTTTACCCAACAAACCAGAAGGTCTAAAAATCAAAATCACAATCAAAATTCCAAAAGCCAAAGCATCACGGTAGGTCGAAGAAAGATAACCAACCACCATCTCTTCAGAAAGGCCCATGATCATAGCTCCGAGAACTGCTCCGCCAATGCTTCCAATGCCGCCCAGAACAGCTGCGACAAAGGCCTTTAGTCCAATCATCATTCCCATCAAGGGGTCAATTTTTGGATACTTCATGCCGACGAGCACGCTGCCCACGCCGGCCAGCGAAGACCCAACAATAAAGGTGAAAGCGATGATTCGATCGGTATTCACGCCCATCAGACTTGCCACCACGACATTGGTGGAAACAGCTCTCATGGCTTTGCCGATTTTTGTTCGATAGATGAGAAAATTTAGAGCCAACATCATCAACAGAGTGATGGCAAGAACAGCGACATCCAGACTTTTAATTTGCACCCCGCCCAGCTCAACAATCACGGAGTCTTTCAGTACAGTTGGAAAGACTTTGGGGTCGGCACCAAAAATCACCTGAGCGGTGTATTCCAGAAACAGAGACACTCCGATCGCTGTGATCAGAATGTTGAGTTTAGGAGCCTTTCTTAAAGGGCGGTAAGCAAATCGCTCAATCATGAGTCCAAGCAGACTGCAGCCAATCATTGCGGATGCGAGCAAAATGACCAGGGTGGAAATCCCCGGTGCTTCACTGATCCCCAGAAACTGAGCAGAGTAGTAGGCGGCGAAAGCCCCCACCATATAAACGTCGGAGTGGGCGAAATTGATTAACTGTAGGATTCCATAAACCATGGTGTAACCAAGAGCAATCAAGGCATAGATACTGCCAAGACTAACGCCATTGATGACATGTTGAAAAAAATCCTCCACGAACAGTCCTCCTTGAAACCCAATCAACTCAAGGATTGACGGTCGTCACGTATTTATTTTCATTTCCTTGAACTTTGACAACCACAGCTGATTTTACAGCATTTCGATTCTCGTCGATGGAGATCTTTCCAGTCGCGCCGACAAATTCTTTAATTTTTGCCAGTTGGTCGCGAATGTTCGTCGGCGTGATTTCAGTTGTGTTTTCAATGGCCTTCAAGAGCATTTTTGTCGCATCATAAGCCACGGAAGACAGACCATCCGGTTGCCGTTTGTACTTTTCCTTGAACTTCGCCATAAAATCGATGGCGGCGGGTTCTTTGCTCTCGGTCGAGTAGTGATTAGAAAAGTATCCACCATTTACGGCGCTTTTCCCGATCTCAAAAA
Source organism: Bdellovibrio sp. CG10_big_fil_rev_8_21_14_0_10_47_8 (assembly GCA_002773975.1). Taxonomy (GTDB): domain Bacteria; phylum Bdellovibrionota; class Bdellovibrionia; order Bdellovibrionales; family Bdellovibrionaceae; genus 21-14-0-10-47-8. The sequence continues at coordinate 9,240 of PEZR01000038.1, read as the reverse complement.
GTTTCGGAGAATCCCAACCATCTCCGCCCATCAGGGTCGCTTTGATGCCAAGCTCTCGAGTCTGGCGAGCGATCAAGCCCACTTCTGTGTAATAGCCAGGAATATAAATCGCATCGGGATTTTTGGATTTCATCTGAGTGAGTTGCGCCTTGAAATCCACGTCTTGAGATTGGTAACTGAGGTCGGCAACGATTTCACCACCCAATTCTTTGAACTTCTGAATGAAAAAATCAGCCAAACCGACTGAGTAATCAGATTTTACATCGCGAAGCACGGCCACTTTTTTTGCTTTCAAGGTATCGGTGGCAAATTTTGCCATTACTGTCCCCTGAAACGGATCAATGAAACAAGCGCGAAAAATATAGTCTCCGACCTGTGTGACTTTTGGATTGGTTGAGCTTGGTGTCATCATCGGAATTTTTTTAGCTTGTGCGATGGGAGCTGCTGCCAATGATCGAGAGCTTGCGACCTCTCCCAAGATAGCGACGACCTTTTCTTGTTCAATCAAGCGAGTGACCACTGAGGCGGCCTCCTCTGGTTTTCCTTGGTCGTCCATGGTGATCAATTTAATTTTTTTTCCTTTGATCCCACCCGTCGCGTTGGCTTCATCAACAGCCAATCGAATCCCTTCATCAGTGCTTTGTCCGAAGGTGGCTTCGGAGCCGGTCATTGAACCGAAATGTCCAATAACGATTTCATTCGTGTTTTTTTTGGTGCATGCCGCGAAAAAAGGTAGAGTGAATAAAAGGACCATTAAAGTCTGACGCATTTGACCTCCCACTTGTCAGCAAATTGTACTCAGAGCTCGGTACGAAGCTCAATCATATAATCAGACATCGCTGACAAAAGCCCAATGAGATCAGTGATCTCAGCACTCTCAAAATAGAGCGTCGGCGTCAATTGGCGAGAATATTAGCAAGACTTAGATAGTCTCGTGGGGTCGACTTTCCTTTGCTGATAGCTGTTTCCAAGGGGACGGTGATGATCTGCTCACCTTGGCTGCCCACCATAATATCACATTGTCCCTGCAACAAGAGCTCTACCGCCACAGAGCCCAGACGGCTGGCCAAGACGCGATCGAAGGCTGTGGGTGATCCGCCTCGTTGTTGGTGACCCAAAATGCAAACTTTTGCCTCGAGCCCCGCTTTTTTTCGAATTTGTTCTGCCAAATCATAAGCTCGGCCTGGTTTTTGTCCCTCGGCAGTGATCAATATAGAACTCATTTTGCCACGAGCTTGACCAGCTTTGATTTTATCGATGGCCTGATCGACTGTGATGGGAACATCCGGAGTAAAAATAATTTCTGCGCCCCCAGCCAGTCCCACATGAGAGGCAATGAGGCCCGAATTCCGACCCATAACTTCAACAATAAAAAGGCGATCATGGCTGGCGGCTGTGTCGCGAATTTTATCAATCGCTTGGAGGGCGGTGTTGACGGCTGTATCAAAACCAATGGTGTTGTCAGTTCCAAAGATATCATTGTCGATGGTTCCGGGTACGCCGGTGATAGGGATTTGATGTTCCAGCCAAAGCGCGTGAGCCCCGCGAAAGGAGCCGTCTCCACCGATGCAGACAACAGCGTCGATCTGTGCGGACTTTAAATTTTCCGCAGCGATTTTCCGATATTCTGGTTTGTGAAACTCCATGGAGCGCCCGGTTTTTAAAACAGTTCCGCCGCGTTGAATGATGTTGGCCATAGAGCGGAGATTGAGAGGCTGAAAGTTTTTTTCCAACATGCCTGGATAGCCACCGATAATGGCGGTCACCTCAATTTGATGTGAGATTGCGGTACGTACGATGGAGCGAATGGCCGCATTCATGCCAGGAGCATCGCCACCACTAGAGAAAACACCGAGCCTCTGAATTTTCTTTTGAAATTGAGCCATAAAAAGACTCTACGATAAAAAGAAGATAAAAAAAAGCCTGAGTCATGAACCCAGGCTTTTTATTGACTGAATAGATTCAGTGCAATGGCCTATTTCACCAATGCTTTGAATTCAGCGCCAGCGCGGAACTTAGGAGCCCATGCAGCAGGAATTTTGATTGCTTTTCCAGTTTGTGGATTGCGACCAATACGAGCTTTTCTTTTTGCTTTTGTGAAAGTGCCGAAGCCAACCAATTTTACATCGTCGCCTTTTTTAACGGCTTTTTTAATGTTGTCAAAAGCACAGTTCATAATGTTCTCAGCTTGAGCTTTTGTGCAATGAGCTTCTGTAGCAATTTTTTCGATCAGTTGTTGTTTGTTCATCGTGAACTCCTTCTTTGTCGTTTCACTTAGTTGTTATCTTGACCACCATTTGGCCACGGAACACATTAGGCTTCTGTTTCCAGGTTTGGTCAAAGTTTTTCTTTGTTGAAAAACAAAGTGCGTCAGTGGTGGATCTTCAATGCAGACTATTTAGATCAAGAAATTGTGTAGATGAAATTATGACCCATGCAAAGGCTCAGGCATCTTGGTCATCATCGGTATTTGAAGGAAGATCTTGAATAGAAGCATTTTCTTCGCTGGGGATCGCGTAGCCGCCAGAGGCCCACTCGCCAAGATCCATCAGTCGACATCGCTCCGAACAGAAGGGCCGAGTGGGATTTGTCGGAGCATAGATCGAGTCTGCTCCGCAATGGGGACATTTCACTTTTCGAACGGGAAAATTTTCTTTGCTCATAAGCCCAAGGACTTTAGCACTTAAAGTCCCTGAACACCACAGTTTGGCGTTGAGCATCGAACCATCCGGCCTGAGCCCGCCAAAGAGCTATTGAAGTACAGATTGAAATCCCAGGAGTTGTCTTCTAGCTTTCCAACAGGAACTTGAAACTGAAACAACAGATTTCCACCTTGATGGTAAGTAGCACCAGCAGGGCCATAAGAGCGCAGCTCAAAACCGGTTGAAAAAGTAGAGGGTTGATCTGCGCAAACCACGCCATCATGATCCACACAGATCGGGTTGATCGTGGTGGTCAGAACCAGGGGATTGTAAACACCAGACATATTAAAGGTATTGAATCCAAACCAGCTCAAGAAAAATTGACTGAGGCTTGGAAGACTCAAAGAGTACCAAGAGCAATAATAGGGGTTGGTGCAAGTGGTGTCGGGAAGTGCGCGAATCACCAGGCTCACTTGATTGGCCTGAGTGCTCTGAGTGAAAAGCATGATATCGTGGAAAGCATTGTTCATCCAAGCATTACAACCAGCTAAACCAGCATCGACGCTGTTGCGATCACAAACACCCATGGCATATTTCAAAACGTCTTTCATGCCTTGGCCAAGATTGTAGGATGTTCCATTGTTTTGGTACTGGTTATCCATCTTTGTGTTCTGGGCATAGAAGCCAGAGCTGATGGCGGTTGGGGGATAGGAATTCGCAACACCAACGCCGCCGGTGTTGTAGTTCGGATTTCCGCCGCCGGATTTTCCGCAAGCCACCATGCCCGTGGTGATGGACGCTGCAACTAAAACCCAGATAACTGTGGAAAGCTTTTTCATAAAATCCTCCATTACACCGATTGTAAAATACACAAGCCATGCCACTGACACCCCCGTCTCAGTTGAAAAATACAAGGCTTTCAGGGCCTTGTCTCAATTTGAGACTGTCCAACCCCCAAACAAAGCCAAAAAAAGGCACCTCCTTCGACGCGGTATTGCTACCAAATAAGGGAAGTCACTTATTAACGTTTGGGGCGGGTGATGAGGAGGTAGGTGCTGGTGGAGATTAGGGCTAGGCTGATCCAGGTGGAGATGGTGAGGCCGGCAATCAGGGCGCCGCGGAAGTCTTCTCGGTAATGCTCCATCATCAGGCGGCCAAGGCCATGGAAGAGGATCCATAAGGAGAAAATCTTGCCCTGACTGGGGCGAGATTTTTTCTCTAAACCAATCAGCAAGGCGTAGATCGCCAGTTCCCAGATCACGGCATAGAGTTGTGTGGGGTGACGGGGCACAGCCAGTTGATCCCACTGAAAGGTCACCGCCCAGGGCTGTTCGCAGTAGCTGCCATAACAACAGCCCGCGAGAAAACAGCTCATTCGTCCGAGGCCATAACCGAGTGCAAATATCGGAGCGAAAAAATCAGCCCAGTGAAAAAACGAGAGATCCTTTCGGCGAAGATAAATCCAGCAACCAATCAGGGCGAGCAGAAAGCCCCCATAAAAAACGAAACCGCCCTGCCAAAATTGAAAAATGCGGATCCAATTGTCGGCATAGGTTTCCGGGGACTCGTAAAGCACATGCGCCAAGCGCGCGCCGACAAATCCGCCCAGCATAAGGATCAATGCCAGATCCAGGGTCGTGATCACGGACTCATTTTTTCTTTTGGCGCGGGTTACGGCATAGAAAACCAGGCCACAATAAAGGACCGAGAGATAAAGAATATAGGATGGAATCTGAAACGAGCCGAGATGAATCTCTGGGTACATTAAACCTTCGAGGCTAGGTTCTCATCTTTCAGAGAATTTTTTTCTTTGAGCATTAGAAGCAAGAGCAATCCAACACCACATACAATGGCCGAGTCCGCAACATTGAACGCGGGCCAGGTGTATTTGTCATAAAGATGAAAATCCAAAAAATCGATCACATAACGAAAACGCAGCCGATCCACATAATTTCCAATCGCGCCACCAAAGACGCTGGATAAAGCATAGATTTGCCATCGATCTGTGTCCGCAACGCTTCGTAGGATCAGAAGAATCACAATCAGAGCAACGGGGGGCATCGAGAGAAAAAAGAGCTCCCGAAACATGGGGTGAGATTGAGACAAAAATCCAAAGGCCGCTCCAAAGTTTCGGACATAGGTGATGTTGAAAAATCCTGGAATCAACGGCGTCGATTCGCCCAACTGATAGTGGGTGTGGATATACATCTTGGTGATTTGATCAATCGCAATCAGGAAAAAAGAAAAAGTGGCCAGGATAATGTATTTCTTTTTCAACGAAGAGCCTCCACGCATTTTGAACAGAGCTGAGGGTGTTCGGCATTTTGTCCCACGTCAACAGAGTAAACCCAGCATCTCTGGCATTTCTCCCCATTCGCTTTTTGGGCCGTCACCTCATATGATCCTGACAGAAGCTCGAGATCAGAGACAATAAAAAACTCACGAAGGTCTGAATGAAGTCCGCCTTTTCCGTGAAATTGTCTCAGCGTTTCCAAAGTTTTACCCTCAGACTTGATCGTGACCTTGGCTTCCAAGCTAGATCCGATGACTTTTTGGGCACGGAGGGTTTCCAGAACCTTCTGGACTTCCCCTCTGACCTTCAACAGTTCTTCAAAGGTGCTCTGGATGGCGGTGTTATTCCATTGTTTCGGAGCTTCAGGAAAATCCAGCAAAAGAGGGCTTTCTTGAGTGCGATGTGGAACATAAGCATAAGCTTCTTCAGCAAGAAAGCTCAATACTGGTGTCATCATTCGGATGAGATAGTCCGTGATCGTTTCAATCACTGTTTGTG
>PEZR01000038.1:0-3787 GCA_002773975.1 Bdellovibrio sp. CG10_big_fil_rev_8_21_14_0_10_47_8 | reverse complement strand
TCCGCTTTCCAAGTGTAAAGACGGTCCTTCAATGCATCCAGGTAGGTCGCTGACAGATCCACCGTGAAAAAATTGTTGAGCAAATGATAGACCTTATAGAAGGAATAGTCGTCATAGGCCGCAATCATTTTCTGATTCAAATCATAAAGACGTCCCAGTGCCCATTGATCCAGGGCCGTCATTTGTTCATAAGGCACACTGTCTTTTTTGGGATCAAAGTCAAAAGTGGCGCCGAGCAAGAATCGCATGGTGTTGCGAATGCGACGATAGGTCTCGGTGACTCGTTCAAATTCCTGAGGTCCACATTTCACATCTCCGCCATAGTCCTCGTACACGGTCCACAGACGAATGATTTCAGCGCCGGACTTGCTGGCGACGTCATTGGGATCAACAACATTGCCCTTGGACTTGCTCATTTTCATTCCCTGCGAGTCATTCACGAATCCGTGAGTGATCAGAGCTTTAAAGGGAGCTTTCCCATTGGTGGCAATCGATGACAAAAGCGAAGTATTGAACCAGCCTCGATGTTGATCGCTGCCCTCAGAATAAATATCGGCGGGGAATCCCATGCCCTCTCGTTTTTTCTGAACAGCCGCGTGGCAGATGCCAGAGTCAAACCACACGTCGAAAATATCTTTGCCGTGTCGGAATCCTTCAGCGCCAAAGTCAGGATCTTGTTCATTGAGATTTTTTCGTTTCACCACATCGCCGACGAAATGTTCAGCAGAGAATTTGAAAAAAGCTTCAATGCCGCCCTCTTTGTCCATGGTGTCTGCGACCTTCATCATCACGTCAAAATCAATGAGAGGCTTTCCAGTCTTCACACAGTAAAAAACGGGAATAGGAACACCCCAAATGCGTTGGCGGCTCAGACACCAATCCGGTCGTCCCTCCATCATCGCGCGAAAACGAGCTTCGCCCCAAGGGGGGAAAAACTTAATTTCATCAATCGCCTTCAGAGCTAACTGGCGGAGGTTGCTACCCTCGAGATCCAAACCAATAAACCACTGTGGTGTTGCACGAAAGATCAACGGAGTTTTTGAGCGCCAACAATGTGGGTAACTGTGTTCGATTTCTTTATGGCCCAGAAGCATTCCGAGGCCTTTGAGCTTTTCAATGATCATAGGGTTGGCCTTAAAGATATTCAATCCCTGAAACTCGGGGACTTCATCTGTGTATTGGCCTGACTCATTCACGGGACTTAAAATATCCATTCCATATTTGATTCCAACTTTGTAATCATCCGCACCGTGGCCCGGAGCTGTGTGAACGGCGCCGGTCCCGGTGTCTGCGGTGACATGGGAACCAAGAACGATCAACGAATCTCGATCCAAGAAAGGATGTCGAGCTTTTCCCATCTCTAAAGATTTGCCGGAAAAAGTTTTTCCAGTTGGAGTGAGGTTCAGTCCGGTGTCTTTCTCAACAAATTCTTTGAGAGCTTGGGCCAGAACAATCAGTTCTGAACCCGTATCAAAAAGTGCATAGGTTAGATCTTCGCTCAAAGCGATGCCGAGGTTTGCCGGCAAGGTCCACGGGGTTGTGGTCCAAATCACAAACGAAACGGGACGAGAAGGTTTCCCCAATTTTTCCAACGTCGCCGGATCCTGAACCGGAAATTTGACGTAAACTGCAGGAGACTTGTGCGGATGGTATTCAACCTCGGCATCGGCCAAAGCAGTTTTTAAAGTCCAGTTCCAATAAACAGGTTTCGTACCCAGGTAGACAACCCCTTTTTGGAAAGCTCTGGCAAATTCACGGACCTCTTCGGCCTCATAAGAGGCATCCATGGTCAAATAAGGATTCTCCCAGTCCGCAAGAATTCCCAGGCGTTGAAATTGTGGGCGTTGATGATTGACCCATTTCTGCGCTTCTGCGCGACAGAGCTCGCGAAGTTCCGAATCGGATTTATCTTTGGCTTTTGATCCCAGACTTTTTAATACTGAGTGCTCAATCGGCAGACCATGGCAATCCCAGCCTGGGATTGAGGGCGCCAAAAAGCCTTTCATATTTTTATATTTGATCACGATATCTTTGATGGTTTTATTGAGCGCATGGCCAATATGAATAGAACCATTGGCGTAAGGCGGGCCATCGGGGAGCACAAAATGAGGACGACCTTCATTTTTTTTCATCAGTTTTTGGTAGATTTTTTTATCTGCCCAGGCCTGAATCATTGCCGGTTCCTTCTGAGCCAAATTTCCCTTCATCGGAAATTCGGTCTGAGGCAGACGAACCGTGGATTTATAGTCGACTTTGTTTGCGGAAGAATTCTGATCGCTCATGCACATCCCTAAACATCAAAAAGGAATCTAAGATCTCTAACCTATTGGAAGTCTTCAATTTGAGTCAACCTGAGAGAATCAATGGCGCCGATAAGCCGGGTTTATTGCTTCAGGGCTTTCTGAAAAGATGTTTAACCTGATTGTAGCCAATCGAGACCAACATTCTCAGAGCTTCATTGTCAGAGCTCAGGTGGAAATGGCATTTGACCTCTTGAATCAAAACCTGGATTTCAGTGTCGAGATCGGTTTTGGAGACAGAGGAGGGAGCTTTGGCGCTGACGTCAGGGCGATGAGCTGTCGTCGCGGCCGGGGCTTGTTCCGTGGATATTTTGGCAGAACTTCTTTCAGCCTTGAGGTCCTGAGATCGAATACGAACAGTGGTTGATTCCGGTTCGACAATTTCAAACTCGCCAATCATGCCGGCAAGATTTTTGAGCTCAGTTTTAAAGTTCTGGATACTGGGCCGCTCCAATGCCGAATCACCCTGCAGTTTGGCCTTCAAATAAAGACTGACCAAAATATCGGGATTGGTTGCCATCTCTTTGATGCATTCATTTTGCGTCTGCAGCCAAGCGTACGCTTGCACGAGCGTGTCTTTGGTGTACGCCTGCGGTGGCAATGGATTCATGTTCATTGTAGCCAAGGTCCCCTCTGAAACTGGTGAGAAAGGATAAGGGCCAGGGCCAGGGGTTTCAAGACAAAAGGCGCTTTGATGCTCATCAAAAAAGAGCGATTATGCCGCAGTTTTAGGCATAATCCTTGGCGTTGATTCCGTATTTCTCGATTTTTCGCAGCAAGGTCTTTTTGGGGATATTGGCATGCAGAGCCGTTTGGTTGATTCGTCCCTTAAAGGTCTTCAGAGCCTTGACAATAAATTCTTTTTCAAACGCTTCTTTTTCAATGTTGAAATCCAAAGCACCGCCGGCAGTGATATTGATATCTCCGTCCTCCGACGAGGTGTCCATGTCGTCCGAGTTATCTGTGTCCTCAGCATCATCTTCAATATCTGCATCATCCAAACGAAGCCCCAGGTTTCCAGCTGCGGTGGTGTTTTCGTCAGCAGGGACGTCCACAGAGATTTCTGGTAAAACCGTTCCAGTCGCACTTAACAGTGATTCTGGAATGGAACACAGGCTCAGATTATTGGAGTTTTCCATGATGAACATATGTTCGATCACATTTTCAAGCTCTCGAATATTTCCGGGCCACTCATAACGTTTCAAAACTGTCAGGGCATCTGCGGCAACGCCGACGATCCGTTTACAATGAGCAACATTGAATTTTTTGATAAATATTTGAATCAAACTTTCAAGGTCGTCTTTTCGATCCATCAATGATGGCAAGAATATTGGAATTACATTGAGCCTGTAAAACAGATCTTCGCGAAAGGTGCCGGCTTTCATCATGTCTTCGAGGGGCCGATTGGTGGCCGCGATGATTCGCACGTTACTGGGGATCTCGCGATTAGCACCCACCGGAACGAAAACCTTTTCTTGCAGAACCCG
>PEZR01000003.1:3718-6588 GCA_002773975.1 Bdellovibrio sp. CG10_big_fil_rev_8_21_14_0_10_47_8 | reverse complement strand
GACATGAAAGAGTACAAGGCCCACGCCGACAATGACTCGTCTCTGAAGGAGCTGGTGCAAGCTCATCGACAACTGAGTCAAATGGCAAAGGCCATCGCCAGTAGCGCCGAGAAAATGGACGATGCCTATAGCCACGATCTATTAGTTCAGAGATCGGGGGCTCATGACAAATTTGCTTGGATGCTTCAGAGTTTGCTTTAGACCATTCCTCCTGTCGCCATTCTGCGAATTCTCAGTTGAACTGAAGGCCCTCTATCCGCCATAATTGAAAAAAGAGAGAGTTATGGCAAAAAAAAGAAGATGGGTGATCAAAGCTGGGAGCAGAATGGTTTGCGAAGGTGGGCCTTTGCTGATGCGGACTTGGATGCAGCAGGTGGCAGAGCTGAAGAAAAAACACAATATCGAAGTAATATGGGTCACATCGGGTGCGATTGCTTGGGCCGAGCTTAAGACCAGCTTCAATGGCCACCGGCGCACACTTCGACAAAAGCAGGCGCTCAGTGCTATTGGTCAGCCTTTGGTGATGGATCTCTACAATTTGGCCCTTCATGCCAATAATCTATTGGGGGCGCAGGTTTTGCTCACCGCAGGGGATATGAGAGATCGGCGTCGGAAATACAATTTACTGAATTCCTTGAATGAACTTTTACGAATGAATGTAATTCCCATCTTGAACGAGAACGATGCCATTTCCACCGAACAGATTCAGTTCGGGGACAATGATTCTTTGGCATCGAAGGTTGCTATTTTGACCAAGGCTGAACGTTTGATTTTGCTCACGGATGTGGATGGTCTGTTTGACCAAGATCCGAAAAAAAATCCCAAGGCTTCTTTGATTTCTTATCGCAAAAGCCTGGGTAAGGCAGATGTTCTGATGGCAGACCGTCATTCAAAATCGGCTCAAGGGACCGGCGGCATGTATTCAAAATTATTGGCTGCGAAAGAAGCCAGTCGGACGGGCATTGTCACTCATTTGGTCCGAGGAGATTGGCCTAAAAATTTACTGCACATTGCGGAGGGCAAAGTCCTCGGTACTCAAGTGGGGGGTCGCTTTGTCGCTCAATCCAAAGATTGAAAAAGCTCTTCAGAGTCTCAGAAAAAATGGTCGAGCTCTTCGGGCCTTGAACACGGCTGAAAAAAATCTAGTTTTAAAGAGCATGGCTGAAAATCTTTTGCAGACCGAAAAAGAAATTCTAGTGGCCAATGAAAAAGATCTCAAAAATCTTCCCGCCGAGACCACCAGTGCCTTCCGCGACCGATTGACTTTGAATTCGAAACGTCTCGAGCAGATGGCCGAGAGCTTACGTCAAGTCAGTGAGTTGTCAGATCCCGTTGGAGAGCTCGTGGAGCAGAGAACTTTGGCCAACGGTCTTGATTTACAGAAAGTACGAGCACCCTTGGGAATTATATTTATGATTTTTGAATCTCGCCCCAATGTGATTCTCGAGGCCTTTGCATTGGCCTTTAAGTCGGGAAACACTTTGATCCTGCGGGGCGGTTCAGACTCCCGCGAAACCAGTGCGGTGATCTATCAGATGATGGACCAGGTGTTGGCCAAGAATCACCTGCAAGACAAGGTCTTTTATGGAGTGCAAGATTATGACCGAGCCATTGTCGAGCAACTTCTTCAAAGAAAAGATTTGATTGATGTGGTGGTCCCTCGTGGGGGTGAAAAGCTCATCGAGTTCGTGCAAAAAACAGCGATGATGCCGATCATTAAAAATGACCGGGGACTTTGCCATACCTATGTCGATTCCGATGCTGACCTGGCAATGGCAGTGCGGATTGTGACGAACGCAAAAACTCACCGGCCAGGTGTGTGCAATGCCCTAGAGACCGTCCTTGTTCATCAAGATTGCGCTTTGGCTTTTCTCCCCCAGTTGTATCAGAATACGGAGTCCTTTGGTTTGCAGTGGCGAGTCGATGCGGCGAGTGAAAAAATTCTGAAGGGTCAAAAAAATATTCAAATGGCTGCGGAAAAGGATTGGGACACGGAATACTTGGATTTGGTCATGAACTGCCGTGTGGTCGCTGATCTGAATGAGGCAATTTTGCACATTGAACAGCATGGTTCAAAACACTCTGAAGCCATTGTGACAAAGAATGAAGCTCATGCAAGACGCTTTCAGCAAGAAATTGATGCAGCGGTAGTATATTGGAATGCCTCGACTCGCTTCACTGACGGTTTTGAATTTGGCCTGGGCGGAGAGTTAGGAATCAGTACACAGAAATTGCATGTTCGAGGTCCTGTGGGTTTGCGAGAGCTCACTACGCCGCGCTGGATTGTCAGTGGATCTGGCCAGATTCGTTGAAGCCAGATCCCTTGGCCTATGATAAGTTCTAAGAACAAAAAGGAGCCGTCAGTGAAAAATCCAATTGTTTTTTTAGTTTCTCTGCTTATTTTGTCACCAGTCTTTGCTCAGGTGAGTAGTGATGCATTGGCAAATATCGACGATCCTCATTTGCGCCAAGAGGGCCAATTGTTTTCAATAAGACTCAGTCCCGGAAAACCTTTGAAAATATTTGTGGTCGGGCGCGAGGAAGCCAAGTTTGATTTTTCAAATATGAAACTCACCGTAAAGCGACTAAAGCCCTATCCGTCCGAGGAGCTTCGGGTCACCAAGTCCGGCGACTATTATACTGTGGCAACACCTTTGCCCCCCGAGCAGGAATCCCAGCTCGAGGTCACCACTCAGGTCAAAGGCAAGAGTGAGAAATTCCATTTTCTACTCAAGCAAAAGAAGCCTTAAGGCTTCTCTTTACCTCCGGCCCGCGGTGAGGCACACTCGCGGGTGAGGAGATTCTATGATGAAAGAATTCATTTTGTTTTTGAAAAACTATGGCGTGATTGGTTTGGCCATTGCTGTGGT
>PEZR01000003.1:423-3695 GCA_002773975.1 Bdellovibrio sp. CG10_big_fil_rev_8_21_14_0_10_47_8 | reverse complement strand
TGGTCAATGATTTGCTTCTGCCACTGCTTTTTCAGCCAGCCTTACAGGCCGCTAATGTCGAGGATATTCGAAAACTCAATTACAACGGAATATTCTATGGCAAAGTCGCTGGAGCTGCGATTGATTTTCTGGTTGTTGCTTTGTTGGTCTTTTTTGTAGCTAAATTTCTTTTGCGAGAAAAGACTGTTGTAAAAAAATAAATCAAGTATTGGTGGAATTTTTGACGAAAGAGCATGGGAGGATCGATGAGAAGTTTAAAAATCTATCTTTTTATTTTTGTTTTAATTTCCGGTCTAGCGTGCTGGGGTGAAACCTCTGCAAGCTCAAAGCGCTTGATCATATTGGGCGACTCGCTGACAGAGGGTTATGGTGTCGCCAAGGAAAAGGCTTTCCCTGCTCTGCTGGAAAAAAAATTTCAAGAAAATGGAAAAGCTTGGATTGTTGTTAATTCGGGGGTCAGTGGGTCGACTTCAGCCAGTGCTGAACAGAGAATGAGATGGATCTTGAAACAAAAGCCAGACATGATTTTGCTCGCTCTTGGGGCCAATGATGGACTGAGGGGTTTAAAGCCCGAGGAAATGGAAAAAAATTTGGCCAAGGCCATTGAACTGGCCAAATCGAATCAAGTGAAGATTGTGCTGTGCGGAATGCAGATGCCGTCGAATTATGGCGCCAGTTACCGGAAAAAATTCACGGATGTTTTTCCCAGCTTATCGAAAAAATATCAGATTCCATTGATTCCGTTTCTATTGGACAAAGTCGCTGGAAAAAGTGAGTTTAACCAGGCCGACGGCATTCATCCCAATGAGAAGGGGCATGCCATCATCGCTGAGACAATTTATTCCGCACTGAGGGGCAAGATGTGAGTTTAACCATCGAAAATCTAAAAAAGACTTACCAGCAGGGGACAGAAAAGATTGCTATCCTCAAGGGGCTCTCTGCGCAGATTCAAAATGGAGAGATTGTGGCCATCGTTGGGCGATCTGGCAGTGGAAAGTCCACTTTGCTGTCGCTGTTGGCAGGCCTTGATTCCGCTGACGCGGGTCGAATCTTATTAAAGGATCAGAACATTCTGGGGTTTTCTGAATCCGAGATGACAAATTTCCGTGGGAGAAATATCGGAATTGTTTTTCAGCAATTTCATTTGATGAATCATTTGACAGCCTTGGAAAATGTCATGCTGCCGTTGGAAATCTTGCAAGAGACGGATATTCAAACGCGAGCGACGGAGATGTTAACCCAGATGAATCTTGAGCATCGTTTGAATCATCTGCCCAGCGAACTCAGCGGCGGGGAATGCCAAAGAGTGGCGATTGCACGGGCCTTGGTGGTGAAGCCAGCCATCCTGCTGGCAGACGAACCCAGTGGCAACCTGGATTTAGAGACCGGCGAAAAGGTCATGAATGTTTTCTTTGAAGTCGTGCGGCGAAATAAAATCACCACCTTGCTTGTTACTCATAGCGATGAGCTTGCCAAAAAATGTGATCGGGAGCTTCGACTCCAAGATGGGGTTTTGAATTAGAAAGGGACATGTTCGTGATTTTTAAATGGGCATGGCGGGAAATTCGTAACCATCGACTCTTTGTGCTGATGTTCACCCTCAATTTGAGTTTGGGGTTGGTTGGTTTTTTGTGCCTGGATGCCTTCAAAGTGGCCTTGGATCAATCTCTTAAAAGCAATGCTCAGGTGATGTTGTCCGGGGACATTGCGATCTCTGCTCGCCGGATACTCAGCTCTCAAGAACTAAAACCAGTGAAAGAATTGTTAGAGTCCTCCTCGGTAGAGAGTCATCTGTGGGAATTCTTCTCGATGACGGCGGCCCAGGGCCAATCTCGATTGGTGCAGGTCAAAGCCATCGATGAAAATTATCCGCTCTATGGCGAGCTGAATCTTCGCTCTGGAAAAAAAATTGAAGGATCAACAGTCAAAGAAGTTATCACTGAGCCCCGGGCTTGGGTTTATCCCGAGCTATTGGCTCAGCTGGGTCTTCAAGTTGGCGATTCAATCAAGCTTGGAGAGGTGCATTTTTTGGTCTCAGACGTCATCGATGAGGATAAAACTCAGACCTTCCGTTTGGCTTCGTTGGCTCCAAGGGTCTATGTGGGATTGGGGCAGATTCAGAAAGCAAAACTCATTGGTTTCGGATCCACCGTCAGCGACATTCATCTTTTTAAACTCGACATGCCGGAAACGGTGGCGGAGGTAAAAAGTCGAGTCAATCAGTTGATTCCAGACACCAGCATTCGGATCGAGACGGCCATGGATGCCAGTGATGATTCTGGTCGCGCCCTTCGTTATCTTTCCGACTATCTGGGCTTGGTTTCAATGGTGGCTTTATTCCTGGCCTCCCTGGGAACCGCATATTTGTTTCGGAGCTATATCGTTTCTAGATCCTATGAGATAGCGATATTAAATGCCCTGGGTTTGGGGCGGGGCCAGGCGCAAAAAATCTATTTGCTCCAGCTGGCGGGATTGGGATTTGTCAGCAGCTTGATCAGTTTGAGTTTGTCTTTTCTTTTATTGCCAGCCTTGACAGCGCTGTTGGCAGAATTTTCGCCGATGAACATTGCCATCTCGCTGTCGATGAAGACCGTTGTATTGGCTATTTTGATGGGCACCCTCGGATCAGCATTTTCATGTTGGCCCTTTCTATTGGGCTCTCGTAGGGTCAAAGTCCGAGATTTATTGGTTGAGGGCGGCGATGTGCAAAGTCAGCAACGGGCCAAGGACCTTTGGGCCTTTTTGCCGGGACTGATTTTTTACTGGCTCTTGGCGATTTGGCAGGCGAATTCTTTGCAGACTGGATCTTGGTTTGTGATTTTTTTCTTTTCCAGCTTTCTGCTGCTGTTGTTTCTTGGATATGGCTTTCAAATGTTGATCCCATGGTTGCGACCGCCGAGTTGGATTTGGCGACAGGCTTTGTTGGTGCTTTCCCGAAAAAAAGCCAGCACCTTGTCCGTCATGGTGGCCATTGGATTGGGCAGTTTGCTGATCAATTTGATGCCTCAGCTGAAGGCCAGCCTCAAAGAAGAGTTGGCGGCGCCCCAGAATATGAAGCTACCCTCGCTATTTCTTTTTGATATTCAAGATGAGCAGATGGCTCCCTTACAACAGTGGATGCAAAGTCAGGGGCATGCATTGGCTTCGATTTCGCCGATGGTTCGCGCGAGAATTTTAAAGATCAATGACCGAGACTTTGAAAAAACTGAAGCCAAAGAGTTCGCGACTCGCGAAGAAGAAGCCGAAGCCCGCTTTCGAAACCGAGGAGTTAA
>PEZR01000003.1:0-385 GCA_002773975.1 Bdellovibrio sp. CG10_big_fil_rev_8_21_14_0_10_47_8 | reverse complement strand
TAAGTGCTGGAAAATGGTGGACCGGCCCAGCGTCGACAGGTCCAGGAGCTTCTTTGCCAGAGCTTTCTCTCGAAACTCGGTACGCAGAACGTCTCGGCATTGCAATGGGGGATATCCTTAGCTTTGATATTCAGGGTGTCGAAATTCAGGGGAGAGTAGGCTCCTTGCGCAAAGTTCGCTGGAACAGTTTTCAGCCCAACTTTTTTATTCTATTTCAACCCGGAGTTTTGGAGGAGGCCCCCAAAACTTTTTTGGCTTCGGTGCCGCAGATGTCCATGGAAGAAACTCAAAATCTCCAGAACAAATTGGTTGCACAGTTCCCCAATGTTTCGATGATTGATGTGGCCAGGACGGTGGCAAGAATTTTCGAGGTTAGCGAAAAAAT
>PEZR01000117.1:14349-16939 GCA_002773975.1 Bdellovibrio sp. CG10_big_fil_rev_8_21_14_0_10_47_8 | reverse complement strand
CCGCAGATGTACTGGCACGGAATGCTCAAAGGCCGAATGTAGCTTCACCAGAACTAGTGAAGCTGCATAGCTCTGGCTACAGCTTTGTCGGCCTCAACAAGACCTGATCCGTACTCATTCTCTTCATTCGGTCCCAATGGTTCAACAGTGTCTTTCAAGACTTGGCGAACCTGCTCAGGGGTCAAGTTTCGATTGCCTGCTCGAATCAAAGCAACGACGCCTGCCACGTGAGGAGCGGCCATTGATGTCCCCGACATCCCTGAGTAATCATCCGAACTCGTGGAAACCTGAACCCGAATCTTTTCTCCGGCACCAAGATGATCTCTAAGCTCTTCGCCCACTTTTTGTTCAATCATCACCACGGGAATCGCTAAAACGGTCCCGTCATCAGAAATTGATCCACTCATCAGACCATCGGTATTGTTGAAAATAATCACTCCCGATGCATTGGCAGCAATGGCATTTTTCACCTTTTCAGCGAACTTAATTTCACCTCGTTGAATCAAGGCAAACTGAGCAGTTAAATCTTTGCCAGAAAAATCTTCTGGTTTTCCTAAGCCAACAAAACTAATTTCTTTGCTCAACCCAGGCGCAGCAACAACGGCCGAGCCAATGAAACAAGAAGAAGCCACTTCCCCTTTGGTTCCGGCTGCCTGAGAAACCACCGCACTTGAAACACAACCTGTTCCAGTCGGAACAGATGAAAGAATATCAACTCCAGGCGCCACAACATCCAGCTCCGGACCCCACTGAGAGAACTCTGCTTTTTTGGAATCAGGGCCTACGGCTCCAACAGCAATCACCGACGAATAGGCTGCGGGAAATCCGACAGAAGGTTTTCCGTCATTGCCCGATGCTGCGACAACTACAATCCCTGCTTTTTCTGCTTTTTCCATGGCGGATTTCTCGCCGGGGCTACCAAAGTCCCCGCCCAAAGAAAGATTGATAACATCCACTTTCTGCTCAATACCCCAGCTCATCCCACGAACAACATCAACATTTGAGCAGCCATCTTCGCTGCAAACTCGACCCATCAAAATTTTAGCCCGAGGAGCCACGCCAGAAAACCCATCCGACGCCAATGCCGCCGCAATCGTTCCAGAAACATGGGTCCCATGACCCACTTTATCGGCCACATCATATGGAGTTTGATTGTCGCCTACAAAGTCACGGGTGTCTTCAATTTGACCACGCAGAGCTGGATGATTTTTATCAATCCCTGTATCTAAAACGAGAACTCGCGCCCCCTGCCCTTGCTGTCCCAAAGCCCAAGCTTGCGGAGCCTTGACCATTCGAATCCCCCAAGGAGTTTTTGGCCCCACCTGTGCGTCGTTCTCTTCAGAACCCGGCCCTGGTTTTGGCTTTGGTTTCTTTTTTTTGAGAATATCTGATGGCGATACCGCATACCGAACATCATAGGACCAAGGCTGAGATAAAGTCGCCCCCAGTTCATCGCTATAAACAGGTCTTGGAGTTTTGTGGAAAAATTCTTTTTCAACAATGACATCGGCAGAGTTAGACAGTCTCAGCTCCCGCTCCGATTCAACGACGATGGCGCCAACTTCGGGCAATGCTTCTTGGACCTGAACATCTCTGCTGGATAAAAGCTGAGAGGTCAGCGAAGAGCTGTTTAAAACCCATTGAGATTGGATCTGGCCATAAACCTGAGAATCTTTAACAATCACCAGGTAACGAGCGGCCGAAGCCGGTATCGCCATTGCGATTGTGAGTAACAAGCCCAAAAGAAAAAGACCCGTGCCTTGACCTGAACAACGATTTTCAGACGCCATGCTCCCCCCTAAGTTTTAAGAGCCAACTTACAACATTCTCAACCCTCAATTTCAAGTTGTAGTTTGTCTTTTTTGATGCCACGCGACCTTATGCGTTATCATCGATTGCCCCATTTCCTAATCCATGCTCCCATCAAGAGATGTTATCTACTTTGTTTCATCGCCCCACTTTTTCTATCCTGACACTGTCTGTGGCTCTGGTTGCGTTCTCAGCTCTTTCTGGCTGTGGAACCAACCAACAAACCTCTGTAGAGGCAGCCAAAGACCAAGGCAAAGAAGACCCCAACAATCCGAACAAACCCAAACTCGGCGTGCCACCAATTTTTGTGGAAACTCAGTTCAAGCTAGGACAATGGATTGAATGGACGAGAAGTGCCAACAACCAAGTGGCGGAATGCATCCGTTGGACAATCACTGGCATTCAGGCCTCGGGCATCGTGATTACCGCCCAGAGCTCAACTAAATGCGTTGAACCCGATAACTATTATGTGGAAACTATTCTTTTCAATCCCAATACCGGCGAAATCAATGGGCACATTATTACCATTGGTGACTCAAGCTCCACACAAGGTCCTCTAAAGGGAAAATCGATCTATCCTTTTCTTTATGGGGATGAGACCCAAGTTCGCTATCAGCTCACAACCACCAAAATTCAGGACGAGAAATATCCTTCTTTTCATCTGCTTGATTCTGACCGCATCTATTTGAACGAACCCAATACTCCATTCCAGGGAATTGCCATTCAGTGGCGAGAAAAAAAAGACAATAAAATTTGGAAATATGAACTCCGTCAATCAGAG
>PEZR01000117.1:0-14280 GCA_002773975.1 Bdellovibrio sp. CG10_big_fil_rev_8_21_14_0_10_47_8 | reverse complement strand
TGACCTTGCATTGACATCGTCGGTGCTCAGGTTTAATTTCTCAGGATCTTCAGTTCGAACTGGTGGGTTGGCCGAGGAGTTAGGCACGGCTCTGCAAAAGCTGTTACGGGGGTGCGAAGCCCTCACCCACCTCCAATTTCCCGACCATTTAGAGACCTCAAACGGGATCAGGTTCAACTTTTGAAACCTGCTTGAGACACTGCCATTCACAGCCTCGATTTGGCTTATGAATGGCTTGCGTTTGGCTTTTCAATCTTTCAGGGCATATCTGTTAGGTTAACCGGCCCGTTTGGCTACAATTCGATATTCATAACCAAGATGGCGCAAGATTCCGAATAAGATTTCAAAGGTGACTTTAGTCGTACCGATGCGAGACTCAATTTGCGCAATTCGACCTTGGGTTACACCAAGCTTTTTAGCCAATGCCGCTTGCGAGATATGCTTATTTTTACGAGCTTTTTTGATCAATTCAATCAAGCGATGTTTTTCGCGTGCTTCATCGACATCAACACCTAATGATTTAGCTAACTCATCTACAGACATTTCTTTGTAAGCCATAATTTAAATCTCCCTTATTCTCTTCAAAACCAAGCCGATCTCTTTACTTGGCAGTTCCTGAGTTTTTTTCTTAAAGGCATGAACGAAATAAATTCCCTCTGACTTTTTGATAAAATAGAAAAATCGATAAGCTCCAGTTCGGTCTTTCAATCTCAACTCATGCAGCCCTTTAGCAATCGAACTAAGATTTCGACTGAGAGGCATCGAAAGATTCTGACCTTGCTCCAGTAAAATAATGGCATCTAAAAAGTCAGCCTTCAGATCTTTATGCAATTCAGTTAAAAACTCTTCAACTGGTGAGCGTCCTGAGTTTGATAAGTAGAATTTAACCTTCACAAGCCCTCGATCTTTCAATTTCTAATATTAGCAATAACTAATGTATTAGTCAACGCTAATATTGGCTTTTAAGTAGCCAAAGGAAAGATACAAGTTATTGAAATCACGGGGTGTCGTGCAGATACCTCCAATTTCCAGATCACTTAGGGATTCGACGACTTGGTTTTCGCGAGCAAAATTAAAAAGTAAAAACAATTTAAAGCCTTAGAGACCTCAAACGGGATCAGGCTATTCGTTACCTACGTAGACGCAGCTTTTGACCAGGCCCGCTGTAGTTCCACCATCTGCTGGCCTTGGCCGATAGGTCCCTGACGGACTGCGATTCGGACGATGAGACTTGCAGCTAGCAAATCTCAATTACCGGACCCCGCCGTAGAAACTGCCAGAATAATTTTGTTGGTAGCTTTGGTTTGCAAAACCCTCGGGACCAGTCCTCCAACGACCACTCCAATCCTGTCTAAATTCAGGTGGAATGATGATGCATTCGGGTGGAAAATGATTCGCGTAAAAATTGAAATTATGATTTGAGCCAAATATTAATATTGCGTCTCGCTGACCGGGGTTACTTTTAAAAAAACTTGAGACTTGGCCAAGAGCTTGGATTTCACGAGCGCCATACACCAAATATCCGATATTCGCAGGATAGTTATTGTTGCCGGGGTTGTATTGAAACCATTGTTGAATCGGCGCCATAATTTGCTGTTTCACCTCGGGCGAAGCAAGCACCTTGTGAATCACCGGCAATTGTCCCCGCATCATTTCCACAAAATCTCCGCCGTTGCCTTTTAACTTTTCCTTTTGAGCGTGGCTGAGCAGATTGGGATTGCTGGGCAGACCTGCGGGGAAGACCGAATTCGTCATTTGCATCAAGGCCATTCTTTTTTCCACAGGGAAACCGGCCCATACATAGTCTTTTTCAGCCGCTTGCTCAGAAAATACCGGAACGCCTGGAAATCGACTGATAAAATCTGCGACCTTGAGCTGTGAAGTCGCAACAACATCCAGATTGGCACTGTCGCTTTGAGGGCCTGCCATCACATCTGCTTCATGGGTCTGTGGAAGGAAGAAAATTCTGTGCGCACATTGCTGAGCTTCGGCCACATGGAAGGACCCAACGACGCTAACAATTGTCAAAAATTTAAACAGCCATGCACCCATAATACCTCCGCAAATACTCTCAATTCTTCAATTGCAAAGAGGTAGCCAAGGTTTTAGCCCTCGAACGGCATACTGGAGAGAGGCGCCTATTAACATCTTAGTCAGAACTAATATTGCTTCTTTAGAAACCATCGGATAGGTATTAAGCCATTGAAATCACGGGGTATCGTGCAGATACCTCCATAGACCAATTGATCCGGCGTCGGTTTCATCCGGAATCCTATTTTGTAAATGCTCTATTTTAAGGAGTACTCTTTGATGCTTTTTCGGATGTGGAAAAACTGGCGGCGAAAAAAAATTAAAATGAGGCCCTTTCCACCGACATGGGAAAAGACCATTGAGCGGCTTGTCCCCTATTATCAGTCACTGTCCGCGACCGATCGCCTTGAGCTCCGCGGTCATATTCAGGTATTTTTGGCTGAAAAATCTTTTCTCGGCTGCGGCGGCCTTACCGTGACCGAAGAGATGCGCGTCGTGATCGCAGCCCAAGCCTGTATTTTATTGCTCCATCGAAAGTCTGACTATTTTCCGCAGTTAGGATCAATTTATATCTACCCACATCCTTACGTTGCCAAAACACAGCGAGTGCTCCCCGGTGGTATTGTCGAGGATAGGATTGAGGCTCGAGTGGGTGAATCCTGGCATTATGGCACTGTGGTATTGGCCTGGGACAATGTTTTATCTGGCGCCCGAGATTGTAACGACGGTCGCAATGTTGTTTTGCATGAATTTGCCCACCAATTGGATGCAGAGAGCGACGGCACAAATGGCGCGCCACGCCTGGAGTTAAGGTCTCAATACACCGCATGGGCTCAGGTTTTAAGCACTGAATTTAGTCTGCTCAATCGTGATGCCCAACTGGGCCGCAAGTCAGTACTCGATAAATACGGGGCAACAAATCCAGCCGAGTTTTTTGCAGTTGCAACGGAGACTTTCTTTGAAAAACCAGTCCAGCTCAAGGGCAAACACCCTGAGCTCTATGATGAACTCAAACTGTTCTATTGTCAGGACCCTGCATCCTATCACAAAGGTTCGGACGCAAATTAACAAACCCTAAACATAAAATTCAAGTGTCGACGTTTGAAGTCCGGTAAGACATCGCTATGATGCGTTCTCTCTTGGCTGCTCCGTGGGTCGGCGTTATCATCATAATCATGAGACTATTTATTTTTGCCTTCAGTTTTGTCAGTTTACTTTCCTTTGCGGCCTGGGCGGATTGTACGTCGCCAGCTGCTTCACCGGGAACTTATCAATGGTTCTCAGGCAGCTCGGATTTCCAATTCTGTAGTGGCACCCAGTGGACGGTGATGACGGTCTCAGTAACGGCAACCCCTTGTACAAATGCCTCTGGATCGGGAGTACTTAAATACAATTCGCCGGATTTGCAGTACTGCAATGGGAGCTTTTGGGTGAGCGTCAGCGGCGCCTTAACCGGCACCACTTGCCCAAGCTCAACCCCGGGCACCATCATTTTTGACTCGCAGGCAGGGTACCTGAAGTGGTGCGACAACACCAATCAATGGCGAGCAACGATGACCGCGAAACCATATTTTATATTGACCAGCAACATCAGTTCCAACGGTTATGGTGGTAACTTTGGCGGTCTTTCCGGCGCCAACAATGTTTGCCTGACCAACCTGCAGGCCAATGATTTTATGGGTAAAGGCTATGCGATGGTGGACGCAGCTCACGTGAAGGCTTTCCTCTGTGACGACTCTACTTGCAACAATCTAAATGCCAGCACCACTTACTATATGGGTCAGGCCGGCAGCCCTACAGATGGCGGATCTTCATTTACAACAAGTGGGACTGGCAGCGGTCCGGGCACCACGGTCAGCTGGAACACAGCTTCATATTTTGGCACAACCGCTGGCAATTATTGGACTGGCCGCGAAGTGGGCTCTGACTCTAGCTGGTGGCCTCTCACACCTTACGGCACTGGGGGCAACTGCAGCAATTGGACGGCCGGCGCCGGAGGCCCAAGGGGACGCTACGGAACCCCCGGCTCCAATACCACCAACAAATGGGGCCTTGACGGCGGCTGTGGGAATAACTATCGCCTTATCTGCATCGTGAATCCATAATGCCGATCACATCTTCTCTACAAGCACATTGAGGATCCCGAGAATGGCTAGGAGCCTTTGTTTTTCAGTCCCAACGAAAACCGGAGCATTTATGACTAGGTTGATTATTGGGTTGTTTGTTTTTATTCCCTTTTATTGTCCGGCATCGGTCGATATTGCGTTTGTTGAGCTTAGAACCCCTGCGGGGCGAATCGTGCAACTCGAAAAAGATGGTCGTTTTGCGCATGTGGCGATCTCATTTCAGGGAAACTGGCTTCATGCTTATCCCCGTCACGGAGTTGAAATTATCTCGAGAGCCGATCTTGAAAAAATCGGCGCCGTTCGTGCTATTGTTACTGTGCCAGAACTCGCGCCCCTCAGCCCGGACCAAGTCGATAAATATTTGGGCAAACCTTATGACCCCCAGTTTTCATGGCAAGATGACAAAATTTATTGCTCCGAACTGGTGGCCAAACTTTTGGGTATCGCTCCCCGCCCCATGGTATTTGATCCTGAACTTTGGCCCAAGAACTACCAGTATTTGGATGGGCAACCGGGGCAATCGCCAGACGAAATATTTCGCCTCCTTCAAGTCCAAGGCTACAAAGCTCAAATTTTCAAAGGTCAGTGTTCGAAGGTCTTTCGATAGAGTCCTCAGTCAATTTATTCAAATGATGGCAAACTAGGACATCCATACCGTGACATGCTGCTCATTTTTTCAGTGGAGCCCAAATTAATGGCACCGCTAGAAAAGAGCCGTGCCAGTTTTTCTTGGCACGTTTTGACACAGTCGATATGATGGGACAGCTTTTTTAGGACAATATTTCTAGTATTTTTATTATCTCTTTTTTGAATAAATATAACAGATCGCCGCAATTATTAGGCTGGCCACTCCCGCAGTTATCGGAAGAATAAATAAGTCAGTCACTTTAATAATCTTTAATACAGATTGAAACCACTGAAATCCTACTAGAAATAAAGAACCTTGAAATTGAGGATGACCTGGACCCCGACTTTAGTACCACTTGCTGTTTTCCTTTGTGTTAAAAATTTCCTTAGTTAAGCGTGCCTATTCTGATAAACCCAAAGGAATTCTGGCTTCTCTTTTTCTATCCAGATTCATATTTTCCCGAATTACTTGGCACGATTCAGGCACGGTTCATATGACGGAACTTTCGGCCACTTCACTTATCTGATGACGGCAAGTCTGGGCATCCATCCATAGGCAAAGTGACCTCGTAGTCTTTTCCTTTTGGAGTTATAAGGAAGGTATACTCTTTGCCCACCTCGTAGATGCGCCAAAAGTCTTTTCCATAGTGGATTTCGCTAGCTTTGAGGTTCTTTGTCTTTATTTTTCCATGAAGAACATTCTGGATTTGAATCTTCAAAGCAAACTGATCTTCTTCCTTGGTCGATTTCGTTCTTTCCGTAACTTTTCCTCGAACAATGATAGGAAAATCTTTTTTCAGCTCCTCCATTGTTTGACCTTTCAGGCACTTAGTTGCGAATGCCGAAGAGGAGATCAAAGCGACGAATAGTATCGAGAATATATTTATCTTCATTGAGGACATGTTAAACCCCTATTAAACCTACTGCCACTATTTCTTTGAATTGATCCAGCTGGAGTTCCCAAATATCCAGGAATTCCATTGAACGCATTGTATAGAACGTCCGCTGGCGAGAAGTTTTCATTGTCATACCTTCTGTCATACGCTCCATGGGTATGATAACTTGCGACCCCACCAGCAGGAGGTGCGCCGATATTCACGCCAGCTGGACCGCCTTGAATTGGTCCAGTTGCTGAATATGACCCATCTGGATTTCTGACAACGTGACCCCCATATTCCAAGTTTTTGGTGATAGAAGTTGGGTTGATATAGTTCAAAGCATCACCTGCGGCTTCTCCAGCACTTGGAAATGAATCCCCAGGTGCAAGGCCGCTCGGATCTATGAAGTTTATTGGATCATTGAAAACGTGGGACCGTCGGAAAACCCATGTTTTTTGAGATTCAGAGTGTGCGTTTTTCGAAAAAATATAAAAATTTCGTCCGAAAAATAAATTTTCGGAAAAATTATCATGTAAAAACTCAGTTCGCTCAGCTCCGACTTATCCTCGCTAGCTTCCGTTATTTTCTAGTTGGTCAATTTCCTATGCCAACTCCAGATTTTTAATTGTGATCCAACGCTTTATATTCACGATTGCCGCAGTAAATGCCGATTGCAGTCTGACCTTCCTAAGGCCACGGTATCTGGCGCGAGCAAGTCCATGGAGGCGTTTCATTTCTGAAAACTTACCTTCGATCAAAGGCCTGAGGCGCATGTCCTGGCGAAAGTTCTTGGTCTGATTGTAATCTTCAGCGTCATATAGCATTTCCTGGTAATCGAAGATGCGAACTGTTCTTCGTCCTTCTTTGGCCGAAGTGCAGTGCTCTCTGAGATCACAAACTTTGCAGGCCGTCATTGGGAAGTGGAAACTCATGCTTCCTTTCTCAGAGTCATAAAAATGCGGCTGCGCCGTAACCCCTGCTGGGCAGGTGAGGGTGTTCGTATTTCTTTTCAGATTAAACAGTCTTTTGGGGAACACTGCCTTTGTGCGGTCGTTCTTCTCTTTAAAGGGAGCGACGACCTGGATGTCTTGATCGAAAAAGAGCTTTCGATCAAGACCATCACTATAAGCTGTGTCTCCGATGATTTTCTTAGGTTTCAGCTTTAAATTACTGAGCATCCTAAATGTCGGAGCAAAGCCTTTTGCGTCTGGCCGATTGCCGGGAAGAACATCCACCGTCGTTATAAATTGATTCTCTGTTTCTTGGGTAATGGTGGTTTTGTAGCCGTAGAATTTCTTAAACTTAGATTTGGCTCCGGCCCTCGCGTCCGGATCGGTGGGAGAGACAATGCGGTTAGTGGGTTTGTCTTTCAGATCTTTTTCCTTGATGTCACCGTCCTCAAATTCATCGATGTTTTCAGAAAGAATGGTTTTTAAGACTTCTAAATCCTCTCGGACTTCTAAATCCTCTCGGACTTCTGATTCCATGCCAGCTTCTTGAACTTCAAACATGACTATTTTGGCTTCTCGCACAAACTGCACAAGCCTTTTGGCTCTGACTTGCATATCTATTCTGCCGGGCTGCTCATCACCCACTGAGGACTTGGTGTATTCAGTGATATCTATCTTATTGATGATGCGCCTGTAGAGATCAGGAGACTTGGCTTTTAACTTCTTTAGGACTCCAAGAGTACTTTTCTTTACCATCGCTACCATGCCCGGTAATGCGATGTCGGCCGTAACATGGGTGGCATCAATTCTTTGGACCTGGTCTCGTTTGATAAGCTTATTTTTGATGAGAACCTGAACCACGCGATCAAAGATTTCCTTTTCTTTGCCAGATTTCAAAAGACGCTCTCTAAAATCACCTAAGGAAGAGTGATCAAAAGGTCTCTCGTCAATACGAAGTCTCAGGGCAAACTTGACCTCAAGATCAAATTGGCAAGCTCGCTCGATTTCACGGTCTGAGAGATTCATGTGGTACTGGAGGAGCATGGCTTTTGCCAAAAGAGCCGGGGAAATTGGAGGCCTGCCATTGTTTCCGCAATACATCTCCGAGAACATTTGGTCCGTGATCAAAGGATCGATCAGTTCTTTGAACTTTCGGAAGAAACTGTTTTGGGGGATCAAAGAGGCACAGTAAAAATCGGAGTCGAGGAAGGATCTTTGGCTTGAAGTCATAGATATGTTCCCTTGGCAGAATTAACAGATGCAATTATCCAAAGACTTCCGTCCGAAAATTTACCCAAGACCAAGAGGGCCAATAGAATTAAAATGACAAACAAGACTAGTACTTCCCAGCGAGGTAATTTTGATTTTTCTTTTATTTTATCGTCCATTTTTACTCACAAGCTAACCTCTGCCGTTGATCGTATGGCCGAGCGGGCCGATCATCACGAGGCGGTTTAGGGGGACCAAAGAAATCTTTTACATCTTGAATAAATATATCAGTTCTCAAGCGGGCAAAGGGATCAGTTTCATAAATATACGTTAGCAATGCCGCGCCACCTACAATGGCTGCTCGAACGATTAGAACCCCAAATTTTCCATCTGGATCAATATAATTTATGGGGTCGTTGAAGCTGTAGGCATACAGATTTGTTTCGATACCTTTTTCGACACCACCGCAATAAGTATAAAGGTTGGCAGAGCCCCCTGCGAACCCGATTGGATCTTTAGTTATGAATCTGCCTATAGTCGGATCGTAAGGCCATGCCTCAGGCAGGAGATCTGTCGTCGTAACTTGCTCCATAAGCTCTAGACAGGCTGAATCAACATCGTCGATAAAGCCGTCGCTGGCAATATACCAGGAGCCTTCAAGGCGAAAGTATTTTGCGCCGTCAATGTCTATCTCACCCTGAATGTGATCGAATAAACTGAAACTATAATAGTCTCGATTAGCGAAGGCTGAATCTCTAGAGGCAGAAAGAGGTGCGAGGTTTTCTTCACACCTCTTTTTATAGAATTTTTATCGGATCCTATATCACCGATCTCGACTGCTACTTTGCAGCGATTTTTGTCGGAGTGTAAGGACCCGATGGCTGTTTTTGTCCAAATTTTCCAGATTTTCTGAATTTGTTTGGCACGATTTAGGCACGGTCGAAATGAACGGTGCTGTTCAACCTTTGCGTTTGAACCAGCCAAATTCTTTTCTGCAAACCCAAACTCCAAAAGCTATCCCTGAAGTTGAAAAAGCTAAACCCAGAACCCATTCTCGCGCGGTCAGCTCCTCTTGTGTGCCAAATCCCTTAATTCCGCTGTAGATAACAATCGCAAGAATTATTGGGAACATTACCAGCGAGATGACTCCAAAAGCTTTTTGCATTAATATCGCGGCTTCTTCCGCATCCATTCTTTTCCCTTTCATGGCCTAACTTATGTTCGCCTTTCAAAAATCATATGAGTCTTAGCCTGTTACTGACAGCTATTTTGAGAATTCGGGTCCTGTTTCGGTCGTTTAAATATAGCGTTGATACCACTCCCAAAATCTTTTCCTGTCCCGTTAGGCAGGACCCCAGGAGCATTGGCAAAAGTAATTCCTAGATCGACAGCAACGCCGATTCCTACTGCGGCAGCAGTCGGGACTCCTCCTGCGATAGCCCCTAGTGTTCCTAACACAGCTCCAGCGCCTGCTACGGCTCCTCCTGGAACTGAGTTCAAGCTTTCACTGAATGAACCGGTTGCTATCCAGGTACCTATAAATGAGGCTCCCGCTCCTACAAGGGCTCCTCCTCCTATCGCAATCAAAAATGGATTTGTTCCTTTTGGATCAATGAAGTTAACAGGATCGTTGAAATTGTATGCGTACAGGTTGGCTTGCAGTCCACCAAAAAGAATCGGATCCTTACTCAACCAACGTCCAGTCTCCGGATCATAATCCCTGGCACCGAACCTCACAAGCCCCGTATCCTTATCATACAGGCCGCCGGCGAATCCGAAGGGCTGAAATCCTGGATTCGTGTCTCGAAGAACCACTCCAAACTCATCATAGTCCATTCTCTGAACCACTTCTCCCGTTGTCGCATTGATCACTAGACGCACTGATCCGATCTCGTCGGCTGCAATTCGGTATTTGACTCCGTCTCGGATCATGTAATCGGGAACATTGGCTCTTGATCCATATACAAATCGTGCAACCGTGCTGCCTTGACCATCTACCTCTGCAAGAAGATCAAGACCTTTGCCGTAAACATAGCCCTTGATCAATGATCCATTGAGCTTCTTACCCACTCTGCGGTTATTTCCATCAATCAAATAATCGATTCTCTGGCCCGTTCGCTGATAAGACTTGAGGTTACCAAATACATCATAGCTCAGCTGGGCAACTCCACTCGGATCAGTGATCGTGTTTAGATCTCCATCCAGTGTGTAGGTATAGGTTTTATCCCCATAACTCAGAAGCCGATCTTGCGCATCGTAAGCCGCTTGTATAGTGGCACCGTTCACTGTTGCCGACACCCGATTCGAGTTCACATCATAGCCGTATTGGGAAATAACCACTCCGCTTTTTTTTACTTGAACCAGGCGGCCTGCAAGATCATAGGAATAGTCATAGGTATTTGCCCCCTCTAAACTGGACTCGTATTTACCTTGAAGACGTCCAAGTTTATCTCGATCAAAAGCTTGATAAAAAATAACCTGTCCACTTTGCATGACATTTCTGGTGTAGAGCTCTCCGAATTGGCTATAGGACATTATCTCTTGGGACTGATCTAATGCAATGGCGCCAATTTTACCCGTCTGAGGAATGCGACCGTAAACTATTTCTCCGACCTGAACCAAAAGATCATCCAGATCATAGCTAAGATTGGTCACAAGACCCTGAGCTGAAATTAAATTGACCAAAGTTTTGTCTTTGTAGGTGTAGGCCACATCACTTAAAAACGGGAATGATTGTTGAATTCGGGACAAGCCTCCGGCAATGTATTCATAATTGAAAGTAACACCGTCTGGCGAAGTCATGGATGTCATAAGAGCCGAGCTGGGATCATAGCTAAAGCTATAATTCCCTTGAGAGGTTGTGATCCCCGAGAGAAACCCAAGCGTCTGAGTATATCCATAGCTTGCACTCTTTCCGCTGGGTTTTGTTATTGAAATTACCCGCCCATCCAAATCATACTGGTATTGCGTTTGGGTATTTCCGCCCGCGATTGCCGGTGGAATAGTGAAAGTCAGCAGCTCGAGAATGTCATATTGCTGCATAAAGGTTTGACCATTCGGAGGAGTTAAGGAAACAAGATTGTTCTCATGATTAAACTCATATGCAATCTGTCTTCCGTCAGGGAGTATCTCTTTGGAAAGAGCCAGCTTGCTGTCATATTGATATCTTGAAATATGACCCATCGGGTTTTTGACCGCAGCCAAAAGACCATCCGAATTATAGGCATACTGGGTCACTCGGTCCCCTTGATTCACTTGTGTCAATTGCCCCCTAGCATTATAGCTCATAAAGCTAGGTTCAAAATTCGAAACTTGAGTAAAGACTGGACGACCAACATCATCCACGATCAGCAGATTGACGCGATTTTCACCGGATACAATTGTGTAGGTCTTTGTTGCCGTATCAAAGTCAATCCAAGATCGTAAAGCATTGTTTCGATAGGTTACTTCTTGTCTTTCAAAATCAAATAAATTTGCACTGTTCTGTCTCACATAATCACGATAGGTCACATCTTGATAAAGGACCGTGCCTCTCGTAAAAATATTTTCCGAAATATAGCTGGTCATGGGCCCGAGCCGACTGTCGCCACTGACCACATTATAATCATAGTCCCCACTCGGAGAGAAGCTTTGGCGATAAACACTTCCCGTGTAATCACTGCCGACAATCGTCCCACCAACTGTATAAGTGAGGCGCTCATACTGGGCGCCTCTTTGAAGCCGCATTGTCTTTGAAACTCCTTCAGCTGACGTTGTTGTCACCTCATGGCCGGTGTTTAAAATTGATTTCAAAAAAGTTACCACTGCACTCTTTGCGTCCGTATCTTTAATCAATAAACCAGTATCATCATAGGCATAACTCGTTTGCGCACCATTGGGCTTGGTAAACGAAGTCAGCAAGCCCCCTGATTGATAATTGATTTGATAGTTTGTTTGGCCAGGCCCATTGACTCCGATCAGATCTCCGTTGCCGTCAACATTCAAGCTCGACGTATGACCATAGGGAGATGTCACGGCGGTTGGATTTCCTGAGCCATCCCGCTCGATGCTCGTAACGTTGTTGTCGGAATCCGTTATGGAAATAAGGTGATCTGAACCGTCATATCCAAATCTCCACAGGAGCCCTCCGGTGTCGGCATTTAGAGTCCTCAGGTGCAAACCCTGACTCGAAAAAATATAGATCTCTTTGCCTGACCGTGATGGAAACATGATTTCCGCGTTTGAACCTAAGACAGAGACCGGAAATGATGAGGCAATCTTTTTGACTTTGGCATGAAATCCATCTGCGAAATAGATACTGCCATCGGGTCCATAAAAAAGACCAATTGGCGCACTCATCGCGGTGAGCTCTGGCCTATTTCCATCCGGAGATTCTCCGTCCTCGCCAGTTCCAGCAATTGTTTTGACAATTCCTTCTTTGTCCATCATGCGTATTCTAAAATTATAAGAATCAGCGATAATGAGCGTCGAATCCGGCAATATAAACAGGGCCTCCGGCAGATTCAAGTCCGTTTCCAATGCCAGCTTTCCATCACCATTGTACCCACCGTTGCCAGTTCCAGCGACGGTAGCGATAATTCCATTTTTATCGATCTTACGAATGCGGTTATTGCCTCGATCCGAGAAATAAATTTCGCCATTTTTACTGACAGCAATATCCCATGGAGAATTTAGCACAGCATTGACCGCCGCACCGTTGTCCCCGGCAAAACCTTCCGTTCCATTGCCCGCGATTGTATAAATTCGTCCATCTCCACCGATCACTTGAATCTTATTTCCCGAGGAATCCACGAAAATGATTTTATCGTCCAGAAGAGCAATCGATGGAATACTGCCCAGGGCGCCTTCTGTTGCGACCATGCCATCTTGTATCGCCTGGTATCCGCCATTTCCAGCAATCGTCGTAATGATTCCATTTTTATCAATTCTTCGAATTCTTGCATTTGTTGTGTCTGCAAAATATATCGACTCGTCTTGCCCCTCTTTAAGCGTTGATCCACCACAAAATCCAATCTGAGCCTGAATCGCTGGGCCTCCGTCTCCACTAAATCCTGCTGTTCCAGTTCCTGCTATGGTGACAATCGATCCATCTGGCCTGACTTTTCTAAGGCGATAGTTAAATGCATCACATACATAAATAGATCCGTCTTTGCCCATGGTTAAAAACCTGGGAAGATCCATCTGTGCCTGTTTTGCCGGAATATTGTCTCCATTGTAACCAAATTCACCTGTCCCAGCGATCGTTGTGACATATCGAGGAGCCACTCCATTGAAACTTGCAGCATCTTGAAGCTTCTCACCGGTTCCCATGAATAAAGTCTTGCTGGCGGGGTCATATCGATGATGATTTGCAAAGGTCCACTGGCCAATGTCTCCTCGGGGCAGAGAGGATCCAACGACGACCTCATATGAACTTTCAAATGCCGCATTTTCCCGACCAGGAATTCCAAGATTCACCGGGTCCATTGGAAGCATTCCAAAAACTGCGATAGCCGAGGCATTTTGAATCTGATCATAATAAGTCTGTGAAAATTTATAACCAATGGTAATTTTAGCCTTCACAGGACCTTGGACTTCTCTCCCGTAAGCATCCAGTCCATTCCAGGTATATTCGGTGACCAGTGGGATCGGCGAGAAAAACTCCTTTGTCCAAGATTGCCCAGCGACATCGACCTTGACATAAATTGACTCTATCCCCTCTGGGATATCCGGATAATAGGTAAATGGAATACTCAGTGTTCTTTCTGCCGCACGCCCCGGTGCAAATTGAGAGTTATAATTCAATGAAAGCGGAACCCCGGGCATTTTAATTTCTTCAGTGAACGACTGGGAACTCACGTCTATGACACAACGACCTTTTATTTTATTAACACATTCCTGACTTTCAAAGGATGTCCCTGCCTCAGGCACATGGGGTTCAATCCCATTTTCTGTCAATGTCCCCCAGTTCAAATCAACCGGAGAAAATCGATCCAGCTGAGCTCTCCATAAAGTACGACCGGACTCATAGTTTTGTGCCAAGGTTGCCAGCTCTTCATTCGTAATTCCATATTTTGCAAGATCACTTGGGTTCGCTGGTTGACCCCCACCAAGATCAAGGGAAGCTACTCCATTGTCGATTGAAAGAATTCGAATCACTTTTCCGTTTTGTCCGGGCTCCCAAATTCCGCGATCGTAGTTATAAACACCGACTGGGACATTGGTTCCCGCAGGAAAATTTAAAAAATTATCGACATAAAATGCAACGGGTTGGGAAAATTGAATATGATTTGCCCCCAGGGCTATGGCTTCATCAGCTGTAATATCCGCTGCGTAAGTATAGGCCGAGTGCTGCGGCAAGGTCGCTGGCATCTTGGAAGGCCCTTTTTCACCAACGGTGTACTCGGTGGCCCTCAAAGATAACTGAGAGACATTTTGTGCTGTTCCATTGGGAAACTGAATTTTTGCTGTTGTCCCTGA
>PEZR01000061.1:13526-17376 GCA_002773975.1 Bdellovibrio sp. CG10_big_fil_rev_8_21_14_0_10_47_8 | reverse complement strand
TCTCTCTTTTTAACCCTCATGACATGGGGTTGTGAGAGCTCATTTGTCTCTCGGTTTGCCTCGTGGTTTGATTGACGTGATGCTGGGCCCTGTCCAATGGACTCATTCTGAAACATAATTTTCCCCTCTTTCGAACTTTCTTTAGGATTTTCCAGATCATTAAGAGCGCTCCTTGAGCAGCTATTCGATCACTGAAATCCCGATAATCCTTCAATTCGTGCGCAACTGAACCAGCCCTTCTTCGGTGGAACATTTCAAGCTTGTGGCTGTTAGGTCGTTAAACCCGAAGCAACTAGATCTAGTGTTCTTGCTGGGATCAGCTGCAGATCAATCCCTATCTCTTGTACTCACGGTAATGGAACAAAACTCGCTCCTGCAACATTTTTTTCAGCGCAAAACTTAAAAAAAATTTGCCGGTGCTCATCAAACGTGCAAGGTTTTGAAATCATTTGACATAGATTGACTGATGATAAAAAGGGCGGCCTTGAGTAATAACTGAGCAATAGACCATGGTCCAGCCTCTTGCTTGAAGCCAGACTGCATTTCCTCGATGAAAAAATCTGTCACATCTTACATGAAATGAAATTGTGCTTCTTTTTTGAGCGTATAAAAAAGAAGTGCGGCTCATTTGAAGTCTTGCTAGAGATCAAAACATGCCGTCATCAAAGGGGACTCCCTTTTTATTTTCAGTTTTGTTTCATCTCGGGGTTTTGGGATTTACTTATTGGGAGTTTGGTCATGATCCCAAAAGTTTTCGTCAGAACCCTCCGAGCTTTTGGCAAGACTTCGATGTTATTCTGTCTCCGCCGAAGCACAAGCTTACTCCAAAAAAAGCAATGAAAAGCAGTCCGACGGAGATTCTTCCAAAAGAAACCCTGACAAAAACAAAACAGAACAATGAAGATATTTTGAATCTTGCGAACAGGACATTGGCTCCTGTGAGTTTCGAGTCGCTGACCAAAGCTCCGCATCTTTTGCATGAAGTAAAGGCCGCCTACCCCGAAGAGGCTCGGCTTCAGCATATCGAGGGGGTTGTGGTAATGGCGATTTTGATTGATCAGCAGGGGAAGGTGGCTCGCGCACGTATACAGAGTGGGCCAGGTGGCGGCTTGAATGAAGCGGCCTTGGCTGCGATTGAAAACTTTCTTTTCTCTCCAGCGTGGCGCGGTGACGAAAGAGTGCCCGTTGAGATTATTTATAAGTATCGTTTTCAGCTGGCAAGGTGACGGCTAAATTTTTCGATGAAAGGTTTGCGGAATGGCAAGATGGAGCAGGATTTTGGTGTTCGGAGTGGTCAGCATCTTAGGATGCGGAAATGGCTGGGCGGCCTCTGAGTATGAGACCGTCGTTCGAGAGAGCTCTTTTGCTTCGAGTTCGAGAGTCGTGATCACTGGAAATGACATTGAAAAGAGCAAGGCGACCAATTTGACCTCGGTATTGAAAGTCATGGCCAACATCAATATTTCAAGCACGAGCTTTCAGCCCAACGGTTTTTTTATCCGCGGAGGCGACTCGGGACATGTTTTGATTGTGGTGGATGGGATTCCCTTTTATGACGCCTCCAGCGCCCAGAGGACGGTCAACCTGGACAATATGGATGTCCACAAGATCAAACGCATCGAAGTTCTCAAAGGGTCCCAATCCGTCCTTTATGGAGGCCAGGCGCTCAGCGGTGTGATTATTATTGATACTCTTCCGGGTGAAATAAAAGACCAAGCTCGGGGGGCGTTGGAGCTCGGGCGCTTTGAATACCGGAAAGCCTCTTTGGCGGGAGCCAAGAAGGTTCAGGACAGTTCTGTGGTCGTTGGCCACGCCTTTGCGACCGATAAAAATCTACTTTCTCCGGTAAAATCATCAGACATTCGTTATCAACAGGCGAAAAACTCTTTAGATTTAGCCTGGATTCAAAAGGGAGAATTTGATTTTTTTGCGAAAACATTTTTGATTCATCAGCGAGCAGAAAGCCCAACTGCAAATCGTACGACCTACGAAGCGGCTGACACCAAGGACTATGTGCAGACAGATGACATTGCTGGGGCGCAAGTGGGTTTGCAAAATCTGTCAGCTAATTGGCGACCACAGATGTGGGCTGGGTATCAGCAGGGCCGACGGTCCTATGAGCAGCCAATTAATTCATATGCAAACACGGCAACCAATGAGCTTTACAAGAGTCAACTGACCCAAGCTCGGATTGAAATTCGGCCCGTCGAAAACAATGACTGGAAATCCCAGGTGGGGTTTAGCTATTTGAAGGAAGACTTTGGTTATGACAAGTTTGGCATAGAACAGTCCAAAGCTTTTGGTGAGCAGAGGGGGATTTTTGTGAAAGCAGACTCGCCCGTCGATCAGATCTTGCGGTGGGAGATTGGTGGTCGTTCAGAGTTTATCGATGCTCGAGACAGAGAAGACGCTTATCAGTTGGGGCTGACCTTTCTCCGTCAAGTGAAACTGGAGTATTCAACCGGGATAAAAATGCCCTCGCTTTTTCAGTTGTACTCTTCTTATGGCAATCCTCAGCTGAGTTTAGAGAAGTCTCGCTCGATGTCCTTGACCTACACCAATGAGGTCAGTCAGGAGGGGACTTTTTCGGCAACGATTTTTGAAACTCATTTTGACAACTTGGTGGTCTATGACACTGGAACCTTGAAATATCAGAATTTGTCTCGGGCCATGTCCCGTGGAATTGAGGGACAATATGGAATTCCTGTTTCTGACTGGTCCTTATCTTTGGGAGCTAGCTATGAGGAACCTCGGGATGTCAGTAATGCCAGATGGCTTTTACGTCGGCCTCTCCAGACGGCTTCGTTAAGGGCTGAAAAAAAATGGAATCAGGAGATGTTTCAAACGGATCTGCAGTGGATTGGTTCGCGCTGGGATCAGACGGGTGCAAACACCACTCAACAGCTGGCGCCGGTGCTGACCGTCAATGGGAGCTTTAGCCATAACTTTTCTGAACAATGGCAGGCTTATGTTCGAGCGCAGAATATTTTTGATCAAAGATATCAGCAATCTACAGGATACTATGACGAGGGTCTATTTGCTCTTGTAGGACTTCAATATCAGGAATAAGCCGGCGTCTCGGAATGAGGGAAACCTCTTTTTTGCATTTGTCGCCAGAGCGCCAGGGAGTTTTCATCCAGCGAGTTCTGCTCTAAAAGTTTTCCCTGAAAGGAACGACGTTTTCGCAGGAATTCGATCATAAACTGATGGGTGCCCATTTTATCGGATGTCCAAGATGGAGCAACCAGTTCGTTCCAGCGCGATGCAAACGCCGCCAGCCGATGAACATAAATTCGAGGGGATAGGTGTTCTAAAAATAACTGGACTCGCTCTGCATAAGGCTCTCGTTCAATCGGTGTAAATTCCCCAGCATGATAGATTTTTTCTAACGGAGTTTCTGTCAAGACGTGCAGGTTATGAAGCTTGACGTTGGTGATCGGAAGTTCATTGCACAGTCTAGCTGTTTCGATCATCTGAGCATCGGTTTCCCCGGGTTGCCCAAACATTAAGTGAATCCCAAGGTCGACCGAAGTTTCCTTGGCAATTTTTTCGATGGCCGCCAAAGATTGTTCGCGAGTGTGGCCCCTGCGCATGAATTCCAATTGCTGATTGTCAAAACTTTGCACGCCCAATTCAACGGCGACGAAAGACCGTTCATGGTATTCCTTCCAGAAATCCAAAACTCCTTTGGATAGACAATCAGGCCGGGTGCCAACAACCAGGCCCTTGACGAAGGGATACGACAGGGCTGTTTCAAAGTTGGCGCGAAGGGCATCGAGCTTGGTAAAGGTGTTCGTGTATGCCTGAAAGTAGACCAGATATTTTTCTGCTTTGTATTTCTGAAAGATCA
>PEZR01000061.1:11097-13494 GCA_002773975.1 Bdellovibrio sp. CG10_big_fil_rev_8_21_14_0_10_47_8 | reverse complement strand
CCCATCGTCGCGCTTTCAGATTTAGCAGCAGAGCCCCAGACGTCACAAAAAACACAGGTTTGCATGCCCTTTAGGCCACGGCGGTTGGGACAATCATCGACGACGGAAACGGGGATCTTATAGACCTTGCCGCCAAACTTTTCTTGGTAAAATTCTGAAATGGGTCTGTAGGGGAGACCAGTCCAACCTTTTTCGCTCACCCCTTGTGGATGGCATGAGCTTGGAGAAGAGTCAACTTCCGTGCTAGAAGAGCTCCATGGGATGGAAAAACGACCTTTTTGAAATTGTTCTCACCAGAGACCAGAGTCCAACACTTCGACGAAGGGGGCAGGATTCAGGCGAAACTATGCACCATTCTGGTGGCGCTTACGCGGAGACTCAGCTGATCTATGGGGCGCCGATTCGTCAGGTATTGAATCATGGTGGTCGGTCTTTTCTGTCCGTGGGGCTTGGCTGTGGCTACAATGAAATGCTGGTGGCCACTGAATGCTTAAAAAAAGAACTGCCCCCAGAGCAGATTTTTTTGCTGAGTTTTGAGTCTGAGGAGTCTCTTCGTCAAAGTTTTTTGGATTGGCTCCGAGGCGACAACAACAGCCTCTATGAATCGATCGCTGTTTTTTTTCAAGAGGACTCAGGCATTTCCACCCAAGCTTTGCGGGCTTGGTTGCTTCGAGCTTCGCAGGTTTCGACCTGGGTGATTGAGTCCACCTTGACGAGAGCTTCAAAAATACCACGACCCGTAGAGTGCATTTTGTATGATGCTTTTAGCTCAAAAACATGTCCAGACCTGTGGCAAGAGGATTTTCTGATGGAATTTCTAGCGCAGACCAGTGCGCCAAATTGTTGCTTAAGTACCTATGCCTGCACAGGGGCTCTTTGCCGGGGTTTAAAAACCACCGGCTTTCGATTGGTCCTGCGGCCGGGATTTCATGGCAAACGAAACAGCACCCTGGCTTTAAAGGGGGCCTTTCAGGCTATTCCGGATTTTTTAAATCTGTGAATTTTTTAACGTACTCGATCAAGGCGCTCTTGGATTCTGAGTGCAGTCCGATAAAACGCAAACCAGCATAACCGTCGCCGCCGACATAGACAACTTCGGCGGTGGCGTGAATCGGGCCGAAAAGATTTGGGCTTTTTAAAACTGTTTTGAATTTTTCGC
The DNA here is from genome assembly GCA_002773975.1 of Bdellovibrio sp. CG10_big_fil_rev_8_21_14_0_10_47_8. Taxonomy (GTDB): domain Bacteria; phylum Bdellovibrionota; class Bdellovibrionia; order Bdellovibrionales; family Bdellovibrionaceae; genus 21-14-0-10-47-8. The sequence goes on along the minus strand of PEZR01000061.1, from coordinate 12,335 downwards.
CGATTTTAACCTGAGGAGCTTCGGTGATTCCTAAGCCACCCTCGCTCACGGACAGAACCCGAGCATTGAATGACCCTGTCGTGCCCTCGCAGTTGAGAGTTCCCATGATGGGGACTCGAGGGTGTTGGCGCCGAGAAACACCGAGCTCATCCATAATCTTATGAATTTGATAAACGTCTTTCCATTCTGAATAACCTTCGGTCCATATCTGGATATCGCTATAGTCTGTCTGAGTTTTCAGGTGTTCAATCATCTGGTCGTGACTCATGGGCTGAAGCTGTTGCCCCGCCACGCGGAGCTTCCATAGTCGCCCAGTTTCAGTTTTCCCTTGGCTTTGAGATTGGGTTTCCAGTTCTTGGACAAGGCGAGCCCAGCGGTCTTTATTGACCCAGTCACTTTGTCCTCGTCCCCAAATCAAAGCATTGGGGGTCTGGTTAACGCGACCTTCCAGGTCTTCTTTTGAGAAGGGACCTGAAACATGACCATCCGTGAGTACAAACCATTTTGTTTCCAACATATAATCAAGGCTAACAAAAAAAGTCTTGGAGAATCAATTGAAATACATCATCAGTGGAACGAATAGACCAGGAGCCCGAAGTCTTCAGATATCAGAGCTGATTCAGAAAATTTATTCTGAAAATGGTGAGCAAGTGGAGATCATTGATCTGGCAGTTTTGCCCTATCATGAGCTAAATGGCCAACAGTATGGAGGCGGTCTTCATGAGAAATGGGCTGAGGCTGTCGGTAAGGTTAATCAAGCCGATGCCTTAATTTTTGTGGTTCCGGAATACAATGGCTCCGCCCCAGGGGCTTTAAAGTACTTTATCGACCATTGGAAATATCCAGAGTCTTTTGAGCACCGCCCTGTTTGTTATGTGGGTTTGGGCGGCATTTTTGGAGGGCTGAGGGCGGTGGAACATCTTCAGCAGGTGATGGGGTACCGAAATGCGTTTCAATACCCCTTGCGAGTTTTCTTAATGAATATCTTTAAGACCTTAAAAGATGGTAAACTCGAAGACGCAGTGGCTTTGCAGCTGCTCAAAGACCAGGTGGCCGGGTTTAAAAAATTCGTCGCCGGTCTTCAGTCACAAGCTATTGACGCCAACTCTTTATTGGCGAGAAAATAGACAGAGCGCCACTGATGGCGCTGAATGGAAGGTGCCCATGGAAACCCGAGTTTTGACGGATTCATGGAAAAAAGACTTGGCCCAGTTTCAGGTCCCATCTTTGGGACGAAG
>PEZR01000061.1:5198-11073 GCA_002773975.1 Bdellovibrio sp. CG10_big_fil_rev_8_21_14_0_10_47_8 | reverse complement strand
GATCCCTTATGTGCTTTTGTGGTGGATGATTGATCAAGCGCTGAATGTGTCGTTCTGGCTGGCTTTGCCGCTAATTTTTCTGGCCAGCGGTTTTTTAGTTCGAGCTTTTATTATTTTTCACGACTGTGGACACGGCTCATTTTTTAAAAATAAAAAAGCCAACGATGTGCTCGGTGTTCTATTGGGCCTTTTGGTCTTTACTCCGTATCATCATTGGAGATGGGAACACGCCCTTCATCACGCAACCTCTGGAGATTTGGATCGACGGGGATTGGGGGATATGTGGATGCTGACCGTCGACGAATATCAGAAACTGCCGGTGCGGGATCAATGGGTTTATCGCATGGCCCGTAATCCTTGGGTTTTGTTTATGATAGCGCCTGTTCTGCTATTTACCTTCAAACAAAGGTTTCATTCCGCTCAAGCAAAAAGAAAAGAGCGGTGGTCGGTTTATCTGACCACGCCCGCATCCATACTGATGGCGGTAATTTTGAGTTTTATTTTTGGATTTGAGCGGTATCTTGTTATTCAGTTTTCGATTTTGGCGGTGGCGACCTCGTTTGGAGTTTGGCTATTTTATCTTCAGCATCAGTACGAGGGCGTGTATTGGGCTCGTCATGAACAGTGGGATTTTACGAAGGCGGCCCTTGAGGGAAGCTCTTTTTATCAGTTGCCGAAAGTGTTGCAGTTTTTTTCGGGCAATATTGGCTTTCACCATTTGCACCACCTGAATTCAAAGATCCCTAATTATTATTTAGAAGAGTGTCACCGTAAGACTTCATTTCTTCAGACCGTGAAGCCACTCAGTCTTCGCGTGAGTTTTCGAGCTGCGCGATTGGCTCTCTGGGATGAAAAAAACCAACAGCTGATTCGCTTTGATCAAATGACATCTGGCTAGGCGCAGGATTTAACTTAGCTTGCTTGTTTGTCTGACTTTTTTGCAGGACTCAGTGGGGCAGAGTTTTGGGGGGCTTCGGTTTTTTGAGATGCCGAGTGATAGACATTGATTTTGTCATTGAGAAAATTCTGAGCCTGATATTTTGCCAAAGTCTGTACGGCTTCTTTTTTTAGATGCATATGGCCGACACCTTTGGTTTTTAGCCTTTTCTTCTGGTCCCCATAGAAAACGCCATCTTTGGGAGTGTAGAGAATATATTTTTGATTCTCAGGCATATAGATATAAAGATCAAACTCCACAGGAGCATCGTCTTTCAGGTCGTCAACCGAAAGACGAATCATCTTAGCGTCATCCGAAAGTTCAAATTCAGTTTTGAGCTCTTTGTGAGGGAAGAAGGCCATGACCACTTCTTTGTTGTTGTGGATCGACTTTCTTAGAAACTGAGCTTGATCAATTGACCAGTCGACGAAGTCCACCAGCTGAACTTTGATGTCCATCGAGTCTTGATTTTTGACATCCTCGCCATGCTCCCGCAGAAACAAAAACAAGCGCTTTCGAATCATTTGAATCAAGGACGCATCGATTTTTGTGTCTTTACCCATGGTTGATAAAAGATATCCTGAAAACTTTGGACTCTGTACAGTGATGCAGGCCAGATGTGACGCTTCTTCAACTTCTTCAGGCTGGTTGGATCCAACCAGATTGACCGAGTCCTCAAGCGCTTGCTGAGTTCCGCGCACGATGATTGTTTCATCCTTAGCTTTTGCAGTTTGTTCCGAAAAGTATCGAATGCGTTTCGCTTTTTTGGCGACTCTGTCGGCTTCTATTCTCGGATCTTTTTTTCCAAGTTCTTTTTTCTGGTCTGTATCATAAGACTTGTTTGAAGACCCCTTTTCAGACGTTGAATATTCATCGCCCGCCCCAGGTTTTGACGAAGATGTCCCTAGTGAAGAGGCTGTCCCTTGGGGAGAGGTCTCGTTCGAGTGGGGTGATGAAGTTTTATTTTTAGCGTTCTGTTCAGGACTAGAACCCGTCTTTGTCAAGGCCTCCGAGGTTGGTGCGGCGGCAGACGAGGATTTTGACTGTTCTTCTTGGTCGGGGAAGTACGCTCCAGCTTGTTTTTTGGATTCTTCATTCCAGTTCTGATAGCCGTTGCTGGTCGACTCGGAGCCCTCTTGTTTTGTCGAGTGGAGAAGCTGATCTCCACCTTTTTGAATGATGACACCAGAATTCGAGTCCTGCTCGTCAGCGTCTGAAGACATCATGCTGGCGAGGGCGGCTCGGGCCTGTTCGAAAGAAGACGCGGCATCGCCGTTTTCGCCGGTCCCGCCTCCGCGGAGGGTGATGGCATCAGAGTTGGCCCCGCCATTCTCGGTCGAAAATTGTTGTCTGTTCTCCGATTGATTTTGTTTTTTGAGTTCATCATCCCGGAGAATTTTTAGAACCATTCTTTCGATAGATGGACCAGAGACCGCTGGATACAGGTTGTACTCGAGATTCATCGAGTTCAGATTCTTTGCGGAATTGCTGGATCCTTTTTCCGCAAAACCAATCACTCGCAACGGAAAGGCTTGGGCCAGCATTTTTGGCAGAATTCGAACTTTTTTATGGGGGTGGTCAGCGCTGATCAGAACATATTGGGGCGTTTTTTGAATAATGTAGGCCAGGGCTTCTTTGAGGTTCGTGGAGCTTCGAACCTCCCATTTGCGATTGCGCAAAAATGTTTCGGCCTGGGTGAGGCTGTTGGCCTGGGATTTCAGGATAAAGACCGAGTAGCCTTCCGTCTTTTCAGGGGCGGTCTCTTCAGATTTAGCAGAAGGGTTTTTGGCTGTTTTGCTAATACGGTAGTTCCTCATTTTTATATCTGTTTTTCGGCACTTCAATGGAAACAATTGAGGTAAAATTAAGCTTGGCCAGTCGCGGTGAGGGGTTTAGTTGTGCTGAAGCGCGCTAATTTCAGAGAGAGAATGAGTAATGGCTGGGCAAAAGTCGAGGGCAGGCGAACATTCATCTTTTGTTAAGACTGAATCGCTGACAAGAGCTAGATATCACTTTAGTCTCTATGTCTGTACTTACAGCGAGGTTAACATCTAGTGTCTGACAGTCCAAATCCGAACTCGACGCCAAAGGAATCTATTCGAGCGTCAAGACCCCATCATAACTCTCATATGCAAGACGGCCTCGGAGTTCTTGCTCTTGGGGCTCTCGGAGTGGTGTTTGGGGACATCGGAACAAGTCCTCTTTATGCCTTGCGGGAATGCTTTGGGGCGGAGCATGCGCTACCTGTAACGGCAGACAATATCCTTGGTGTTTTGTCGTTGATTTTTTGGACCCTTTTTTTGGTGATCAGTGTCAAGTACATGGCTTTTGTCATGCGCGCGGACAACAAGGGCGAGGGTGGAATTCTTTCTCTGATGGCGTTGGCTTCTTCGGCTTTTCGGGATCAGAACGGAAAACAACGGCGATGGATGATTGTTATCCTCGGACTGTTTGGGACCGCTTTGCTCTACGGAGACGGGGTGATCACTCCAGCGATTTCTGTTCTATCAGCGGTTGAAGGCTTAGCTATCGTCACTCCAATATTTGAGCCCTTTATTCTGCCAATCACCGTCGTGCTGATTGTGCTTTTGTTTTTGTTTCAATATTTTGGAACGGGTCGCATCGGAGTTGTTTTTGGTCCAATCATTATGGTTTGGTTTATTACAATTGGACTGCTGGGTTGGCATTGGATTGCTCAAAATCCTTCGGTTCTATTTGCACTCAACCCTTTTTATGCGGCCGAGTTCTTGCTGAGCAATGGGCAAATTGGATTTTTTGTTTTAGGCGCTGTCTTTCTGGTGGTCACCGGCGGCGAAGCTCTTTATGCCGACATGGGGCATTTCGGAAGAAAGCCGATTCGATTGGCTTGGTTCACGGTCGCTCTGCCTGGACTTGTACTTAATTACTTCGGTCAGGGAGCGATGCTCCTAAACAATCCGGAAACGATCTCCAATCCCTTTTATCTGATGGCTCCGCAGTGGGCTCTGTGGCCTTTGGTTCTTCTTGCTACGGTCGCGACGATCATTGCTTCTCAAGCTCTTATCTCTGGCGTGTTCTCGATCACCAAACAGGCTGTTCAGTTGGGCTATTGTCCACGCTTGTCTATTGTTCATACCTCCAGCCGAGAGATCGGTCAGATCTATATTCCGTTTATCAATTGGACCTTGATGGTTGGAGTGGTGTGGCTGGTAATCGCATTTAAAACATCTAGCGAATTGGCGTCGGCCTATGGAATTGCGGTGACCGGCACGATGGTGATTACGACTATCTTGGCGTATGAAGTGGCTCGAAAAATATGGAAGTGGCCTTTTTGGAAAGCCGGATCTTTGTTTGGATTTTTTCTGATTATCGACCTTTCGTTCTTCGGAACAAATATTGTCAAAATTTCTCACGGTGGATGGGTGCCGATGATGATCGGTGCTGGCATTTATTTGTTGATGTCCACCTGGGATAAGGGTCGAAAGATTTTGGCGGAACGCTTGAAGTCCAGATCTTTACCCATGGCCGAGTTTATTAAAATACTGGAGGTCTCTCCGCCTAAAAAAGTTGAGGGCTCAGCGATCTACATGAGCAGTGATACCTGGGGCGTGCCGGTGCCACTTTTACACAATTTGAAACACAACAAAGTGATTCATTCTCAGATTGCAATCCTCACCATCAAGACCAAAGAAGTCCCAACAGTGCACAAGCGAGACCGTGTGGTCATTGAAACCCTGGCTCCGCAGTTCTATCGAATTATTGCCTATTATGGTTTTATGGAGATTCCAAAAATAAAACATATCTTAGAGGCCTGTCGGGAGCATGGAATGCCATTCCCCATTCAAGAAACCACCTTTGTTCTTGGTCGTGAAACAATTTTGCCAACAGGCGATCACGAGTTAAGCATCTGGAGAGAACACTTGTTCGCGTTTATGGCGAGAAATGCCGAGCGGCCGACGACCTATTTTAAAATCCCTCCCAATCAAGTGATTGAGGTCGGGATTCAAGTAGAAATCTAGTGATCTCTTTTTTCTTCGCCATGCCGTCGCCAAAACCAAGATCGATCAGCTGATTCATGAACTCTTTTTCAAACAGCAGGTAGCTGATAATCTCACTCGCATCTTCTAGGGGGCCAAGGCCCTTCAATAAATATCGGATGACTCGAGGAAGGCGAGAGCCCAGCTGAGACGCCATTTTTCCAATATCTCCCGACGGAGAAATGAAAAGTGATTGCAGCGGCTTAAAATTTAAGTTCGATTGGTGTTCGGCAGGAACTCGTCGTAAAAACTCATTGATACGACTCAATCTGTCTAGGTCGACCTCGATCCCATCGAGTAGAACCGAATTGAGAAGCACGTTTGTTACCTTGGCAACGCTGGGTGGCGGTGGGTTGGTAAGATTTTGGGGCACTGGGAAAATCTCAGTTTCCCGTCGAACCCCGACCACCAAAAGCTGATCCGCGCCCAAGTGAATGGCAGGACTCAACGGACTCATATTTCGAATGCAGCCATCGCCAAAGTGTCGATTGCCCACGGGAGTCGGAGGAAAAAGGATCGGAATAGCACTGCTGGCCATAATGTGTTCCGGCTGAATAAAAGCGCGCTCGGATCTTTTGCGTGGTTTTTCCCAGCTGGACAGTTCAGGGTCCCCCTGAACAAATGTGATTGTTTCTGAAGTTCGATAATCTAAAGCTGTGATGGCAAGACCTTTGAAATGTTGATTGCTTAAGTTTTCTTGGATCTTCGAGTAATTCAAATTACTTGAAAGCAATTGATAAAGAGGACTCGTATCCAACAACGAACGTCCGGGAGTTGAGCCGGCTATCGCCCCCAGAGAGAGCTCTTCGATCCACTTAAAACCAATCCGCCCCAAAGATAGAACGTCAGTACGAAAAACCTGTTCGGAGGTGAGGCCTCCCCACAGTTGGACTAAGCTCTCAGCTCCTTCGAAGAAACGATC
>PEZR01000061.1:0-5155 GCA_002773975.1 Bdellovibrio sp. CG10_big_fil_rev_8_21_14_0_10_47_8 | reverse complement strand
ACGCCACAAAAAAATTCAAAAGGATTTTTGAGATGATTTTCTTTGGCGATCTCGGCGATAGCTTGGATGACGCCAACCTGATAGGCTCCGCGAGCTCCTCCGCCAGATAAGACAAGTGCTTTCATAAGATTCATTGTACAGAAAAATAAAGCTAGCTGTCTATTTTTCATTTGGTATACTGCTTGCCAACTCAAGGAGGCAAAAAATGAAGATGCTTTTTCGTGCGACTTTGGTACTGGGTTTATTTTTATCTGCGGTGGTGGATGCCGCTAGCTACAGCTTAGATACGGCTCATTCGGTCGTCGGCTTTTCGGTGAAGCACATGGTTGTTTCCAAGGTCAAAGGACGTTTTAACAAATTTGAAGGCAGCTTTGATTTTGATGAAAAGAAAAACGAAGTTTCAAAAATCAATGTCAAAGTTGAGGTGGGCTCTATTGATACGAACAATAAAAAGCGAGATGACCATCTTTCTTCGCCAGACTTTTTCGATGCCAAAAAATTTCCAACAATGACCTTTACCGCGAATAAGGTCGTGGTTAAAAAAGATCAGACGGTAAAAGTCAGTGGAGATCTTACTCTCCGAGGGGTAACAAAGCCTGTTACTTTGGATTTAACTTACGGCGGAAGTGTTGTAGATCCCTCTGGAAATGAAAAAGTTGGATTCTCGTTGGCCGGCAAGATCAATCGGAAAGATTGGGGCGTCAGCTGGAACAAGACCTTGGACAAAGGTGGCCTTGCTGTCAGCGAAGATGTCATGATTGAAGTCGAAGGCGAAGCCAACAAAGCAAAAAAATAAGAAAAATTAGAATATTCAAGTGGATCAATCAAAAGGCTCCCTAAGCGTAGGGAGCCTTTTGATTTTCAGGGGAGGGGGACTGTGTGTAGCTAACCCCTTGGAGCCAAGTTTCAATTCCCAATGCTTTTGATAGCAGCTCACTGATATTTTCAATGAAGTGAAATTGAAGACTCTGGCGAACTTCCTGAGGGATGTCCTTTAAATCCTTCTCGTTTTTCTTCGGCAAGAAAACAACTTCAATGCCGGCCCGATGGGCTGCGATGACTTTCTCTTTAACGCCGCCAATCGGCGTAACCGCTCCTCGCAAAGTCACTTCGCCAGTCATTGCTAGACGGGGATTGACAGCTCGACCCGACACCAAAGAAGCCAATGCCGTCAGCAGAGTGACTCCGGCAGACGGTCCGTCCTTGGGCACAGCACCGGCTGGAACATGAATATGAAAGTCCGTTTTGCTCAGGTCTAGTTTGCATCGTAGGTCTGCTTGGTGGGAGCGAATTAAACTCAGAGCAATTTGCGCAGACTCTTTCATAACCTCGCCCAGTTGTCCCGTGATCAAGAGTTCACCCTTTCCTGGCATCGCAGTGGCTTCGACAAATAAAATGTCCCCACCCACGGGCGTCCAAGCAAGACCTGTTACAACCCCTGGAGGATGCATCGATTCCGCAATTTCATAGGTGAATTTTTCTGAACCCAGAATTTCATCTAAATGAGGGACGGACACCGAGATCGGTTTTGGCTCCGAACTCAGAATTCTTTCACTCGAAGCTCGAATCACCGTCGAAATTCTTCGCTGTAAATCTCGAACTCCAGCCTCGCGGGTATAGCTAGTGATGATTCGAAGAAGCGTCTCATCACTCAAAGTCAACTGTTGGGAATCAATGCCATGCTCTTTCAATTGCTGAGGAATTAAATGTTTCTTCGCAATATGCAGCTTCTCGGCGGTTGTGTATCCCGAGAGATCAATAATCTCCATTCGATCCAACAGCGGGCCTGGGATGCTGTCGAGACTGTTTGCAGTTGCAATGAAAAACACCTTGGATAGATCAAAAGGAACATCCAGGTAATGATCTAGGAATGTTGCATTTTGTTCGGGATCCAAAACCTCGAGCAGGGCGGACGCGGGGTCGCCACTGAAAGCTCTCGACATCTTGTCAATTTCATCAAGTAAAAAAACTGGATTGTTTTCGCCGGCGCGTTTAAGACCTTGAATAATACGACCAGGCATCGCGCCGACATAAGTCCGACGGTGACCGCGCACCTCGGCGTCATCGCGCACTCCGCCCAGACTGACTCTTGCAAATTTTCGATCCAAGGACCGTGCTATGCTTTGCCCCAAGGAAGTTTTACCCACTCCCGGAGGGCCCACCAGCAATAGAATTGAACCTTTATTTTGTTTTTTGAGTTTCAAAACCGCAAGGTGTTGAATGATTCTCTTTTTTACTTTTTCTAAACCATAATGATCCTCTTCCAGAATATTTCGAGCAGAATCAAGGTCAATTTCCTTTTCAACCGAAGACTTGCTCCAGGGAAGTGCGGTCAAAAGCTCCAGATAATTGCGAATAATATGAGACTCTGGGGATTGGGCACCGAGCTCTCCGAGGCGTTTGAGTTCTTGTTCCGCCACTTTTTGTGTTTCTTCGGGCATTCCAGCAGCTTCAATTTTTCTGCGAAGTTTGTCCTCGAGACTGGATTCATCACCTTCGCCCAGTTCTTCGCGAATGGCTTTGAGTTGTTCTCGTAAGATCGTTTGTCTTTGAGCTTCTCCAAATTTCTGATGCAATTTTCCGCGAATCTCTGCCTGAACGGTGAGGCCCTCTTTGAAGTCCTGCATAATCTGCAAAAGATAAAGAACACGCTCTTGAACATTCCTAGCTTCAAGAATTTTTTGTTTTTTCTCGAGGTCTATGTCGATATTTCCGGCACACAAAGAACTCAAATAGGACAAGTCATCAATGGAGTTCACCAATTCTTCCATCTGGTCCGTATTGGTTGGAACCAGGTGTAAGATCTCTTTGGAAAGAGTTTTCAAGCTATCCAGCAGAGCCTGCTCAGTCGGTTTGCTCATTTCGTTGATGTCTTCCAGGCTGGTGCAGTTTCCTTGAAGATAAGCCTCGTCTTCGATATGAATCTGATCGATATAGGCTCGGCTCATGCCACGTAGAACGACCTGGTAGCCAGACTCCGCGGTTCCTTTCATCGAGTCGATACGGCAAATCGTCCCGGTGTTGTAAAGGTCTTGGGGTTCAGCTCCTTGGTCCTTCGCGGCGTCTACACTTTTAGGCTTTTGCTGAATTGCCAAAATCCAAAAACCATTCTTTTCGGCTTTTTTGAGCGCAGCGACGCTGCGATCTCGCCCGACCTTGATCACTTGGGTCAAGCCTGGATAAATCACGGTATTTTTTAAAGCAATAATTGGCAACAATCCCTGAGGTAACGGCATATTCACTCCATCGTTTTCAGCGACAAAGTCTTCATGACTTTGTCTGTTGAGGTTTACATGGGTGAATTTGGCAATGAATCAGCGACTGTCAAGCCAAGTAGAATTGATCTAAAAACGAATGAAACCAGCTCTGAAGTTGAGTCTGCAGCTGAATTTGCTCAAGAAGCTCTTCTGGTTTCTGCACAAATTGGCCCTGAAGTTTTTCTTCGCGAAGACTGTCTGCGCAATAATGAATCCAGGGGACGGTGGATTCCGGATGAAATTGAAAGCCAGCCACATGATTTTCAAATGCAAAGCCCTGCTCAGAGCAGGCTTCATTGCTGGCGAGACGCACGCAGAGAGGAGGCAGGTGAAAGCGGTAGCCATGGTACTGGAACACGGGGACCGACGGGGCAGAGTTCCGCAAAAAAGGATGTTCATTGTTGATTTTAACAGAATGCCAGCCCACTTCCCAATGGTCATGGCGATGAACAGGAGATCCCAAAACTTCCGCGATCAATTGCCCACCAAGACAGAGACCCAAAGTTTTTTTCTTGAGCGCAATGCTTTGGCGAAGCAGTTCCTTTTCTTCACGAAGCCACGGAAACCTGTCTTCCTGATCCACGTTCATCACGCCACCCAGTGCGATTACCAAATCGTAGTCTTCAACTTTGGGCCAGACCTTGCCAAGGTAAGTTTCAAACACCACCGGAGTGATCGCCTGCTTTTCAAACCATGGAAGCAAAGTCCCAGGTGGGTCTTCGGGGGCATGTTGTAAAATAAGAGCTTTTTTGCTGGGATTTCCTTGTGTCTTCATGGGTCCGTTCAGTAGCATGAAGTTTATGGAAGTACTAGTGGTCTTCACCAGTTTTATCTCTGAAATTATGCACCTCATTCTGCACCTTGATCAGACCTTGACGGTTTGGGTGGAGTGGATGGGACCTTGGCTTTACCTGGTCATGTTTCTCATTATCTTTGCAGAGACGGGCTTGGTTGTGACTCCCTTTTTACCGGGGGATTCTCTGCTTTTTGCACTGGGAGCTCTGGCGGCTTTGGGAAATGGAATCCAGGTCGAGGTCATGTTGCCCTTGCTGATCGTGGCCGCCATTATCGGAGATAGCTTAAACTATTGGATCGGTTCAAAAATGGGGCCGGCGGTTTTTAAGCAAGAGGACTCGCGATTTTTTAAAAGAAGTCATCTGCTCAAAGCACAGGCTTTTTATGATCGATATGGCGCCAAGGCGATCATTCTGGGTCGTTTTGTACCGATCGTGCGAACTTTTGTTCCCTTTGTCGCGGGTATTGGCACAATGAGGTATCGATCTTTTATCATCAGCAATGTCGCAGGGGCTATTGTCTGGATCTCTATTTTTATGATCGCAGGCTATTATTTTGGTAATTTGCCGGCAGTGAAAACCAATTTTCATATCGTGATCTTTGGAGTGATCGGAGTGTCTGTTTTGCCGATCATCATCGAGTATGTTCGGCTGAGATTCAAAAGGGCATGAAACGAGTCGTTCAGAAGATTCAATCCTTTCAAAAATATGTGGACTGCTGGTGGTACCCTCCTGTTATGGCGATTTTGGCGGCGATGGATCACTTTGTGATCGTTCTTCCGGTGGACGGGATGCTGGTCTCTAGCATTTTGATCAGCCCCAAACGCTGGCTTCGCTTGGTTTTTGCCTTTACCTTGGGCTCGGCTCTTGGGGCCTTTTCAATTGGCTTTTTGGTCCACTGGATCGGCGTGGAGGTTTTTCGGGATATTTGGCCTTCCATGTTCGATTCATCCTTGTGGATCTGGATGGAGGACTTTTTTAAGGCCCACGGGAGCATTGTGGTTCTCTTGTCCGCGATGTCTCCAAGCCCTCAACAGCCAGCGGTGATCATCACGGCTCTTGCTGGAGGCTCTTTGTGGCCAATCCTTCCCATGCTGCTACTGG
>PEZR01000168.1:12040-17734 GCA_002773975.1 Bdellovibrio sp. CG10_big_fil_rev_8_21_14_0_10_47_8 | reverse complement strand
TTTCTGGCGACAAACCCCGTTCGATCTCATAGGTCAGTGTGGGAGATGTTCGCTCAAGTCCCGCAAAGGTTCCCAGGCAGCCGGGAGTGGGGTAGCCAATCTCGGCGTCAATTCGGTAACCAGTCCATTTTGCCAAACACTCGGCTTCGGCCTGGCAGTTGCCGTTGACGTTTAAAACAGGATGCCAAGAATGCAGGCTTAAAATCAAATGAGGCATTCGGCCCTCGATAAAACGGGTCAAGGCCTGGTTTTCAGGCTCGCTCCCGGCAAAGGGGCCAGGATTGTATCTGGGGGTCTTAATCTCCGGAGACCAGTCTTTGGTGGCCAAGTTTCGATTCAAATCAATACCCCGAGAGTTGGTGCGAGTTCGATGCAAAACACCTTCCAAGTTAAACTGAGGAACTAGGGTCAGGTCCAGAGCATAGGGAAAGTTTTGAAGAAAGTTTTGAAGTAATCCTTGCGCGGCGATTACGCCCTCAATTTCATCGCCGTGAACACCGCCCAAAATTAAAACCCGCGGAACCGAGTTGTTGGCGGTCTCGCTCTGATGGCCAAAGTGAAAAGCTGGAATCGCAAGGCCGAGCGGAGTTTGACCAAAGAGAAATGTTGTCATAGGTTGGTCTTAACTTGAAGGAATCTGAGTGTCAAAACTGGAATACAATCAAAAACAAGAGCTGCAATTCGATGGTGTGCGTCTTCTGGACTTGGTCCACCCCGAATCTCATCCGGAAGAGTCTCCACTCTATGTTTACTCGGCCCAAGGGCTGCAAACGCGGTTGGATTTTTTTAAATCTGTTTTATCAAAGTCGTTGAAGCAAAGTTACTCAATTCACTATGCGATCAAGGCCAATGCGCATATTGGAATTCTGAATCTGTTTCGTGAACAGGGTCTTGGGATTGATGTTGTCAGTGGCGGAGAAATGAAAAATGCTTTGGACGTTGGATTTCGGCCTGAACAGGTGATTTTTTCGGGGGCGGGTAAAACCAAGGATGAAATTCGCCAGGGACTCCAGGCTGGAATCCGCCAGTTCAATGTTGAGAGTCCCTCTGAGTTGAAAAGAATTTCTGACCTGGCCAAAGAACAAAAAAAAATGGCCGTGGTGGTCTTAAGAATCAATCCCGGAGTGGATCCAAAAACTCACCCCTATATCGCGACGGGGTTTAAGGAAAACAAATTTGGCATCGACGAAAGCTCGCTGCCAGAATGTTTGACGGAAATTCGGAATCGTCCGGAGCTGCAGTTGAGGGGCCTGAGCTCTCATATTGGTTCGCAGCTTTTGGATTTAAGTGTGATGACAGAGGCCTTCGGCAAAATGCGTAAGATCTTTGAGGAGCTAAGGGCGCAAGGATTTGCTCTTGAAAGCTTGGATGTGGGCGGGGGCCTGGGGCTCGATTATCGTCAATCCGAGGATCGAGATTCCGCAGTGATCGAGTCTTATGGGCGAGTCTTGTCCGAATCATTAAAGGGGCTCGAGGCTCATATTCAATTTGAACCAGGGCGTGTTTTGGTCGCAAGGGCTGGAGTTTTGCTCACACAGATTCAGTACATAAAAAAGACGCCACATCGAAATTTTGTGATTTGTAATTCTGGAATGCACCACTTGATTCGACCGGCGCTGTACCAAGCTTTTCATCGAATTTTTCCTTTGATTCAAAGATCTGGCGAGAACTTAACTGCGGATGTTGTGGGGCCAGTGTGTGAGTCCTCTGATTTTTTCGGTAAAGATCGAAGTTTCCAGGGATTGCAGGAGGGAGATTGGCTTTGTGTTGCGGAAGCCGGTGCCTATGGAGCATCGATGGCCAGTCTCTACAATGCATTCCCTTTGCCGAAAGAGATCCTTCTAAAATAATTCGCAGAATTTGGGTGGAAACTGAGGGAGCCAGAAAAAATAAAACCCGCTCTTATCAAGCGGGTTTTATCTCAGGTTATTAGAACAACGCTTGGAGTTCATTCTAGGATCCCGCAAGCTCTTTTCAGAGTGTATAGGATCCCCATTGGCAGGTCAAAAGGACCGAGGTCCAGTCTCCGGCACTTAACCAAATTTAAACTAACACAAAGCGTCTTCTAAAATTTAAGGCGCGTCGTCAAAATTGACTATTCAGGCCGTGTGCTCTGGACTCGCCAACGCCTGCGGCGGACATTTCAATGAATCGAGTTCGATCGCGGATTTCCAAGACGGACGTAGCATTGACATAACTCATGCCTGAGCGCAGGCCTCCTGTGAGCTCTAAGATAACATCTCTCACGTGGCCTTTGACAGAAACCTGAGTGCTTTCGCCCTCTGGAGCCATGCCTTCGGGGATTCCCCCTCGCCAGGAGACCTGGGCAGACTTGGAAGCCATGCCGCGGTATTGTTTTTTTCCATTTTTGATTTCACCGGGGGTTTCTATAGTTCCAGACAGCATAGAGCCCAGCATGACAGTGCTGGCACCAGCGGCAAAGGCTTTGACAATATCGCCCGAGGTTTTAATGCCGCCGTCCGCAATAACGGGGACGCCGTGCTCTTCTGCCACTTCGGCGCAGAGGGCTATTGCCGTTAATTGTGGCACCCCGCATCCGGTGATGATGCGAGTCGTGCACATGGACCCAGGACCAATGCCCACTTTGATTGCATCCGCTCCGGCCAGAATGAGATCATGAGCAGCTTCAGGCATGGCCATATTGCCAGCGATAATCTCAACTTCTGGGGCAGTGTCTTTGAGCCACTTCATCACATCGGTCATTGATGAAGAGTGTCCGTGAGCGATATCAATTGTGATGACATTGGTTCCAGCTTTGATCAAAGCAAGAGCTCGCTCTTTATAATCCCCATTCACGCCAATGCTGGCAGAGAGAACTTTCGCGCCGGACTCTTTGACCCGGTGAACGAAGGCCACCTGATCTTGAATGCTGACAAAGCGGTGTAAAATTCCGAGACCTCCCATTTGGTCCATGGCGATAGCCATGTCAGCCTCGGTGATCGTATCCATATTGGCGCTGATGATGGGCGTTTCGATGCGGATTTTTTTTGTCAATTGAGTCGTCAGCTGGGGATCTCTGCGAGAACGGACATCGGATTTGCATGGTGTGATCAAAACATCATCAAAAGTCAGGCCTCGGCTTCGATTTTTAATGTCTTTCCATTGAAATAGCAGGTTCATCGGTAGATCCCTTTCGATAGAGCGTCCATAGGCCCCAGATAAAACAGATATTTAAAAGCATTTCAACCACACAAAGCGCAAATGCGGGGGCCGGCGTTTTCCAAAGGACTTTGTATTCATCAAAGGAGGTCATTAGGGTTGGGACAACGCCAGCAATGAGGACAAAAAGGAAAGTGATTTTCCAGGGCGAACGCCGAAAGATCTTTCTGGATTCGCTCAGCGCATCGATTTGGCCCCGCTGATAATCTGGGTTCAAGCAGACGACGAAAGGAACGAGAAGATATCCCAACAAACGAATCAATCCAGGAATGATCAGCAAAAAAGCCCAAGCCATGGATTTTCCCCAAGCGCGCATTTGTTCGATGACCGCAGCCTCGGAAAATTGCCGGATGAAGGGGATTATTTTTTGCCCCTGGAGCCCCGAGAGAACCACCAAGGTGGTGAGCAAGGGATAAAGCAGGTTGAGGGTCAAAGAAAGAAGTCCATAGAACCAAATCCAGCCACTCGCCCCTTGAGGGGACAGTAGTTCGGACTCCATCAGTGAAGTGATCCATTGATCGGAACTGCTGCCCAAAATGGTTAGCAGTAGGAGTGGAAAAAAAGTATTGCGGAGAAAATTTTTGATCATTGAATTCATGATTGAAGACGAAAATATCAAGGGGAGCAATCTTGTTGACAAGATGTTGCAATGCTCTAGTTTCTTTGTCTGTGAAAGCACGTGTAATCACTCGGCCCATTTTGTTATTGGGAATCATTTCATTCTTCGCAGATGTTGCCAGCGACATGCTTTATCCGATCTGGCCCCTGTACCTGACCACAACGTTGGGGGCCAGCATGGTGGCGCTGGGTTTGACCGAAGGGCTCGCTGATCTCATCGCCGGTGTGCTTAAAATTTATGCCGGGAGATGGTCGGACCGGCTGGGGAAACGACGGGTTTTCGTTTTCTGGGGTTATATGATCGCCGCTGTGGCCAAACCCTTGACGGGAATGTCCACGCATTGGCTGCAGGCTTTGTTTGGTCGTGGTCTGGACCGAATGGGGAAAGGTCTTCGAACTGCGCCGCGAGACGCGCTGTTGGCGGATTGGTCGCCACCCGATCAATTGGGTCGAGTTTTTGGATTTCATCGGGGGATGGATACCGCCGGGGCAACCCTTGGACCTTTGTTGACCCTGCTGATCCTATTTTTGGTGCCGGGAATGCCTCTCTCGCAGTTATTTATCTGGGCCTTGATTCCAGGGCTAATTGCGGCCTTTTTGGTGCTGAAGGTTCCTGAAAAAAAACCACTGGCATTGCCAGCCAATCAGCAGCCACTGAAAGAGTCTTTGTCTCGGTTCCCGCCACAATTTTATTTTTATCTTTTTGTGTGGACTCTGTTTTCCGTCGCCAATTCTTCGGATGTTTTTCTTTTGCTTCGTGTGCAAGAAATCGGTGGAGATCAAACCGCCGTGATTCTGTGTTACTGCTTTTACAACTTGGTCTATGCGCTTTTGAGTTATCCAGCAGGAAAGCTCTCGGACAGTTGGAGTCGGGAAAAGGTGTTTGGAATCGGTCTGTTGATTTTTGCCGGCCTTTACGGAATCTTTGCGGTGACCCATTCATGGACGGGTATCTTGATCGGCCTCTTTTTTTACGGGATATTTTCGGCAGCCACCGATGGCGTCGGAAAAGCTTTGATTGTGAGTGTGGCGCCGAAAGAACAGAAGGCCACAGCCATTGGTCTTTTTGTTGGATTTTCAGGTCTTTCCAGTTTAACCGCCAGCGTGTTGTGCGGTTGGATTTGGGATCGATGGGGGAGCTTCTGGGCCTTTGGACTTTCCTCTGGATTGGCCTTGGCCGCAGCCCTTGTATTTTTCATATTGCTGGCAAAAAAGGGTTCGGGCTCAGGGAATTTTTGGAAACTGGAGAACAAAGCGAGTCAAAGCTGAAGACAGATCCAGCTCGATTTTGCCACGGTGGTTGTTCATAATTCGGTACACAATCCCCAGTCCCAAACCAGTGCCTTTGCCAATTTCTTTGGTGGTAAAAAAGGGATTGAAGATTTTGTTTTGAATGTCTGAGGGGATCCCCTTGCCGTTGTCGGTGACGGCGATCTCAATGTAATTTGGTTTGTCTTCAACAGTGACTTCGATCCAGGGGTCGGAGGTCTCTGAGACCGCATCAAAAGAATTATTCAGAAGATTAAGAAGAGCTTGGCTGATCTCGGTGGCACGACAAGAAAAACGAAGATCGGTTGGCACCGTCGGCTTTTTTAGGCGAATTTCTGAGAGTCGAAATCGTTCGGAACAAAGAGCAAAAGTCTCATCGAGAATTGCCTTCACAGGTGTCGGAACAAAAGGATCGCGGCTACCATCACGAGAGATGCTGCGCAGGCTTTTGACGATCATGGCGATTCGGTGAACCGTGCGATCGATCGTGGCCAGCGACTTTTTTAACTGATTTAAGGGGACCGCATCCTTTTCGTTCAAGGTTTCAATCATCTGTTGCGCAAGGCTTGAAATAATAGCCAGTGGAGAATTGATCTCATGGGCCACGCCCCCGGCCATTTCCCCCAG
>PEZR01000168.1:222-12018 GCA_002773975.1 Bdellovibrio sp. CG10_big_fil_rev_8_21_14_0_10_47_8 | reverse complement strand
GTCATTTTTTCGCTTTGTTCCTCGATCAGTTTTTCTCGCTCCAGGTCCCGGGTAATGTCTTGAGAAATCTCTAGAGTGAAATAATTTCTTCCGTCGGCGGAGCGAATCTGAGATTTGGTAGTCCGAAGGTGTCGAAGTTCTCCCGTTGCCGCTCTGACGGTTTGCCTGAGTGCTTGCAGAGGCCGGCCATTGAGATAAACCGGATTTTCATGAGACACTGGAAGAAGTTTTGTGAGATCGAGCATTTGGCAGGCTTTGTTTGTCCAGAGGACTTCGGCGGCTGAATCCTTGATAATCACAAAGTCAGGCAGAGCATCCAATACCTGAAGAAATATTTCCTTTGAGAGGAGGGACTCCGGGGGCCGCGTCAGAGATATTTCAACATCAGATTCCACTTCTTGATCATAGTTTAAAAAAAGGGACCAAACAAGCGAAGAAGGTCTTCCGGCAAAGAGAACCGGCCTCAATGCGCTGTGCATTAGGTGCTCACAATAGGTGACTAAAACCCCCACTGGGATGGTCGATGAAGCATATTCGCAAGTTTTTTTCTTATTTTCTTTGAGCAAGGGATCCACTTTTTTGTTTTGTTGAAGAGTTCGGTTGAGGAGCTCAGAGGTAGCTCGAGAGTTAAACAACGAGCTATTTGTTTAGATGTTGATCTACACGGGCTCATCAAAACTTCACGAAGCCTAAGTTGACCAGGAGTTATAAACAAGATAGTATTCTCGACTCTAAAGGTTCGGACATTGGTTCGAGACTCTATTTTGGCCCAACTATTGGCATAAACACAATGGTACAAGAAAAGGGACAACATGAAGCCTCCAGTCGCCTCCGATATATTTACGGGAGTTTTTCAAAGGCTTCCTCATCCCATTTTAGTGTCTGGCAAAGATGGAAAGTTTGTGGCTGCAAATCGAGCGGCTTGCGATCTCTTTGATCGATCTCAGAAAAAAATTATCGGATTGAAGTGGAGCAACCTGGTTAGTTCTGAACATCAAGTCACCGCGGGTGCGGAACAAATGTCTCTGCTGGAGCAGGAGTCAGAAGCTGAATCGGGAGAGTTCGTGCTGCCGGGAGGTGAAAAAACTCCCCGAAGGTTTGAGTTTCTGACCCAGGCTAATGTTTACCCTGGCTACCAGATGAGGCTAATTAAAGAAAAACCATCCGCAGACCTTGTGCAGAAAAAAGAAGCCAACGCAAGAGCCACAGCAGCCCAAAAGGTCGCGGAAGCGAATGCAGCTTTTTTGGCGGTGATGAGCCATGAAATCCGAACGCCGCTCAATGCCCTGATCGGATTCAATGACTTATTGATGGATTCAGAGTTGGCCGAAAAGGAAAGAAAAGAATGTCATCAAGCGATCGCCCGAAATGGGGAGCTCTTGATGCATTTGATTGACGATATTTTGGATTACTCCAAGATCGAGGCAGGACATATCTCCTTGAGCAAAGTGCCGGTGGTGATCTCCGAGCTTTTGGAAGAAGTGATTTTGCCCCTAAAAAAACGTGCAGAGAAAAAAGAATTACGAATCACGATCCAACGGGGGCCGGGATGCCCTTCGGTGATTCATACTGATCCTCGTCGGCTCAAACAGATTCTGAATAACTTGATCGACAATGCGGTGAAATTTACTGCCCAAGGGGAGGTGTCTGTAACGGTCTCGTGTGCGGAGAGCCTCAACAAAGTTCGGATCGAGGTTCGAGATACTGGGCCTGGCATCGCGGGAGCAGTTCGGGATCGATTGTTTGAGGCCTTCAGTCAGGTGGATGCATCGATGACCCGTCGTTATGGAGGAACAGGCCTGGGGCTGATACTTTCTAAAAAACTGGCGCAGAACTTGGGTGGCGATGTTTGGCTCGAAAATTCGGTGGTGGGCCAAGGATCTCGTTTTGTTGTGCAGATCGATGGCAGTTACATCAAACTACCAGGGATTTCTGCTCCTAAGGATGCTGCCGCTAAAGATGTCGCGGGGAAATTCTTAGGAGAGCTGGCTGGAAAACGCATTTTATTGGTGGAAGATTCATCGGACAATCGACTTTTGGTAGATCAGTATCTGAAGAGAAGAGGCGCGACGGTATTGATGGCGGAGAATGGTCTGAGGGGAGTAGAGATCGCCAGTCATGAGGCCTGCGACCTGGTCTTGATGGATCTGCAGATGCCAGTCCTGGATGGGTATATGGCGACTCAACAGCTGCGAGCGAAGGGGTTCAGTAAACCCATTGTGGCCCTGACCGCCCATGCAATGGATCAGGATCGGCAGCGCTGTTTGGCGGGTGGTTTTACTGAATACTTAACAAAGCCCATTAGGGCCAAGACCTTGACAGACGTGGTTCGTAAGCTCACGTCGGCAGTTCCAGCGAGCGGCGAAGGTCAAGGCGTCTGATCTTGCTGAGGGCTTCGTCCCGTGCTGACGGCTGCCTCGCAAACCTGATTGATCGATAAAAATCCCTTGTCCCCACGTTCATTGATCACCGGTGAAAATATTTTCGGCGAAACCGACCCTCGGAGCATTTCGTGGGACGAGGTCTCTCGGACCTGATGAGCAGGGATGTTGAGAAACAAAGTTTCATGGCACTCGGGCGAAGTGACATAGATGGCTTTTTCAAACAAAAGGGCCGTGATTTTCGGATCGCGCTCCCAGAGCTCAATCCAAGGGCGGCAGTAGAGATCTTCGAGCGTGTAGCTGCAGGAATCAAAGACATTCAGGCTGGCAAAAACCATCTGATGGTGATGATTATATATTTCGACGATGTCTCCTTCAGAGTAGGACTGAAAAGCATCGCTCAGGGGTTGAAAGCCCATTTTTTTTAAAACCCGCCAGGCAAGAACTCCCCCATTTTTCGGGTTGGATTTTTCAGCCATCATCTCAGTACAGACGCCCAACGTTGTTTCCAGCATCGTGATTACTTTGTGGCGAGCTTCTGGTGTCAGTTGACGAAAGTAGAGAAAACTTGGATTGCAAGGAGGGGTTCTTGCTCCACCGAGAGTTTTTAAAAGCGCCATCATCTGATCCGCGCCGCGCGCAAAACGAGCGGTGAGATTTCCAGAATCTGGAGAAAGGTTTTCGTCGGGAGGTGGTGTTTGTCTTGTAATTTCCATATGGGACTCAGATATAACAAGCGCGCAGAGTCAAACAACAGAATTAAGTGCTAAGAAAAGATCAAGAGGGGAGGGGGTTTCCCCTCCCCTGATTTAAAGACAGTAGAGTCAATGAATGTCGTCGATAAATTGGCGGAGCTTCAAATTAAAGACAACAGGTCGATCAAAATGAACTGCGTGTCCAGCCTCGGGAACAACAATCACCTGATTGTTCCAAAGAGTTGGAACTGCGCCATGAGCCGCTAGATCTAAAACATATTGACGATCAAAAAAAGCATCGTCCCCACCGATCATCAAAGCGATTGGAATATCATCTGCAGGATTCTGTGGATCTCCTGCGAGGCCTTGCAAAACCTGCAATTCATCCGGAAGAATTCCGGGTGTTGGAAATAAAAAGGCCGCGCCGATGGACTGTCGAGTTCTGGCGTCCGCTCTTTGGAATCCGTCCTCAACGAAGAAAGGAGGTAGGTAGTCACTGAGTCTTTGCTGTTCATTGAAGAAGGCCCGAAGATAGGCCGTTCCTACGTTTGGAGCTTGAGAGATGGGGGCGGGTGTTCCTGGTTCAACGGGGTCGGTGAATTGGCCATCCAAGCTAAAGCCGAACGGTGACTGAGCATTGAGTTTGAACCCGAAACCATAGGAGAGCAAAGTGCTGAATCCGGCGGCTTCAAAACCAGGAACATAGGGGGCTTGCGCCGGGAAATGACTGGAGGGTGCATTGGCGCCCTGGGGAGCTGTTCCTACGAGGAAGAGGCCTTTGGCGTTAGGGAGAAGTCCCAATCCCTTGGCGAAAAGAAGAACGTCCCCGCCAAGACTCCAGCCCACAAAAATCTTAGGATTGATTTGAGGATCAGCGGCGGCGGTGGCGACGGCTTCAATCAGACCCAAAGAGTATTCCGGGAAACCCAACGGAATTCCAGTTCCCGGATCTGTTGGGAGCGGAAGATTCGCGGGCATTTTTTCGGACTGACCAAACCCAGGAAGATCCAAGAGAAATATTTTGTACTGTTTTCCCAAAAGACTGAGGACCTGATAAACAAAAGAGCGGCTGGACGAAGAGTTTCCGTGGACCAGCAAAATTCCGGGACCTTTTTTTCCTGTGCTCTTATAGATCGGAAATTTCAGGTGACTGTAACCGGGAATGCCAAACAAGTTCGGGAGCTGAAGTTGCTTGAATACGGGCAGGTCTATTGTATCCCGCTGGAGCGGAGCCGTGTTCTCCACTTGGTTTTTAATTCTTTGAATGTCGGCCTCCATTCTTTTGACATCAAAGTCCTGAGGCAGATTCTTTGCTGATATCTGCAATGAGCAGAGCAGCAAGGCTCCTGCGATGGTGAGTTTCGAAAATCCCATAAATCCTCCTTGGTAATGGGGTTAGAGTTCAGGCCATTGGGCCTGTGTGCTGAACACATCCTTGTTCGCTGATGGAGTGATGCTAAAGAGCGCAAAATTTTCGGTCAAAGTTTATATAAATAAAATATTGTTATGAATTTATAATGGGAATCATGGTTCAATCCTGATCTTTTCTTAGGAAAAAGCTGATGCTAGAGCGGACCAAGATCGAGAAATCGTGAAGATTTCTTCTCTGGATCTGACCAGGGTGCTACCTAGGTCGAGGTCGATAGTTTCAGCGTGCAGAAGGATTTGAGTTCTTCCAGAAGTCAGTTAGTGTTGAGAAATGAGAATGTTTGCATGGGCATTTCTTTTCAGTTTTTTTGTGCACTCAGTGAGCGCATCGGCTGCGTGTTCATCTCCGGCGGGTACGGCAGGACAGTTTCAGTACATCAGCACGACGATGAAGCTTTGTGATGGAACGAATTGGAACAGTTTGGATGTGACCGATACGGCGGTTTCGTGCTCTTCGCCGGGAAAAATGGAAAAATCAGGAACAACTCTTCGTTACTGTGGTGGGGCGGGGCCGACTTGGATTGATCTCGGTAGCAGTACAACCAATGGAACCTGTGCCGCGGCAACGCCTGGAACCATTCAGTACGTTTCGGGACGTTTGCAGTGGTGTGATGGAACAAACTGGGTTTTGCTTGGAAATTGTCCAGCAGGTGCGGTGACGGCTTCTTTCACGCCATCGACGAATGTTGACTATACCGCCAGCGGAACCTGGACCGTGCCTGGCGGGGTCACTCGCATCAAAGTTTATGCAGTTGGTGGCGGAGCTGGTGCCGGAGGGCTTTCTACGGGTGGTGGTGGCGGTGGGGCCGGTGGGGATCAGTATTTTTGTGTGACGGCGGGTGGATCAGTAACCGTGACCATTGGCGGTGGTGGTGCTGCAAATTTTGGAACCACGGCTCCTGGAAGTAATGGCGGAAGCACCACGGTGTATACCTTGACGGCGGGCGGGGGTGTGGCTGCGACTGGTGGAAGTTATACAGCTGGCGGCGCTGGTGGAACAATTTCTGGACATGCGACTGGCAGCAATGGTGGCGCCGGTGGAAAATCCGGAACTACTTGTTCGGGCTGTAATGGATCTGCGAGCACCTATGGTGGTGGTGGTGGTGGTGGCTACTCCGATTCTGGTGCTAAAGGCGGCAATGGAGGCGCAGGGGGAACTTCTGCTGGTGCTATTGGCGGCGGCGGCGGCGGAGCTGGTGGGTATAGCGCGGTCAGCGGGGGTGACGGAGGCGCCGGTGGTGTCGCCGGCGGAGCAGGCGGCGGCGGCGGCGGAAAAGGAGCTTCGAGTTCAGTTGGGGCTGGCGGAAGTCCTGGCGGTGCATCTGGGTCAACCTCTACGGGAGGAGACGGCGGGACGGCCTTTTCCAAGGCAGGCAGTGTCGGAGGAGTTGGTGGAAGTGTGGGCGGCGCTGGTGGTGCCGGATACCCGGGTGGCGGCGGCGCCGGAAGCTATGGATCCACATACAATGGGCACGGGTCAGCTGGGGCCGATGGTTTTGTCAGGATTTCTTATTAATTGAGAACTTGAGGGTCAACGTCAAAAATTGCATGATCTCGGTAGTGAGGTTAGCATGAATCTTCTTTTTATGTGCGTTGCTAACTCTGCCAGAAGTCAACTGGCAGAGGGTTTGGCTCGAAAATTATTTCCAGAGTTCAATATCGAAAGTGCGGGTTCTCTGCCTGGCAAGCTCAATCCAGTGGCAGTACAAGTGATGCAGGAAATTGGCATCGACATTTCGAAGCAGTATTCAAAATCTTGTGATCAGCTGCCATCTGAATTTTTAAACCAGCTTGATTTCGTCATTACACTTTGTGCAGATGAGGTTTGTCCTGTGATCTTATCGAAAGCCAAAAAGTTGCATTGGCCATTTTCAGATCCAGCGAGCAAAGAACCTTTGCCCGAGGAGGAATCTCTCCAGCGTTTTCGCGAAGCAAGAGACGGCATTCAGGCAAGGCTTCAAAAGTTTCAGCAGGAACTTCAAAAATGAAATTCAGGAACAAACTCATCGCGGAATTTTTGGGGACAGCTGGGCTTTTGATGGTCGTTGTCGGGTCTGGGATCATGGGTGAAAATCTGGCCGGGGGAAATCTAGCGCTGGCACTGCTAGCAAATTCTATTGCGACTGGGGCTGGGCTGTATGCTCTCATTCAGACATTTGGGGCAATTTCTGGAGCTCACTTCAATCCTGCCGTGAGTTTTATCGAATTTTTGTGGAGTCGACTGACATTGAAAGAGTTCCTTGGTTTTTCAATGGTGCAAATATTGGGAGCCCTTGGTGGAGTTTGGGCAACACACTTTATATTCGGTCAACAAATTTTGCAGCAGTCAGGTCATGATCGTGGAGATTTTCGATTTGTGGTTTCTGAAGTCATCGCAACATTTGGTTTGATGATGGTGATTGCTTTGTCCGGAAAGAAAAACGTGCATGCGACTCCGTCAGCGGTGGCTTTGTTTATTACCGGAGCCTATTGGTGCACCTCTTCGACCTCGTTTGCTAATCCGGCCGTGACGATTGCTCGCAGTCTGACCGATACCTTTTCTGGAATTTTGTGGACCGGGGCGCTTGGTTTTATCGGGGCTCAGATTGTCGGGGCGGTATTGGCTTTTTTTGTCTCAAAGCAGCTGGCAAAATAGATAACCTCGTCAGGGAGGGGAGTTGTCGTCAATTCGATGAACAGATTTTTGGTGTCTCGATTTGAGATGGACGCTTGGTCAATAACTGAACAGTTGTTGATATCTATTTCGACGGTGTTGATTCAATAAAATGATGGATCTCATGGGTCAAATTTTCAGGACATTCAAATGGCAAAAAGTGAGCAACATTCGAGAGGACCACAAGCTGGCTGTCTTTGATCAATTCATGGAGAAGGTCTCCATTTTTTGACGGGATCATTCGATCAAGTTCACCAAAAAGAATAAGAGTCGGAATTTTAAGCAGAGCCAAGTGTTTTTCAAAAGAATTGCCCTCTTTTGAAATATCCAGCCCCACCGCCAGCTGAGAGCGATAGGCCTCGGGATGGATTGGATTTTTCATTCGATATTGCAGCCACTGGTGGAAAAAATCTTTTTCTTTCTCGTCGAAACCAGGGGCACAAGCCAACATTGCGCGTTCTCGGGGGTCTGTCGATGGATGAATGAGCTGTTCGATGACATCATTGGATGGTGGAATTTGGCGAGTGCCACCAAAACCGGTGCTCATTAAAATCATGCGAGAAAACAGATCTGGTCGAATTTGACTGAGAGCTTGTGTGATAAATCCACCCATAGAAATTCCAACTATATTGGCTGACCAAATGCCCAGAGCATCCATCAGGCCGGCCGTGTCTTTGGCCATGAGCTCAGCACTGTAGGGGCCTGGCGTTCGGTCGGTGCCGCCGACCCCACGGTTATCAAAGGAAATCACTTGGTATTTCTTAGACAAAGCTGGGATCATTCGGTGCCAACACCACCGGCTATAGCTAAGACCTGCGACCAAAACCAGGGGTTCGCCAGTTCCATCAATGGAGTATTCCATGGAAATATCGCCAACTTGGATTGCGGGCACCGGTGGACCTCCCTGGGGGCTAGATATTGTTGCAAATTATTAATTCAGTCATCTTGACCTGACCGTTGACCGTTCAGTCCAGGCCCTGTTAGTTCTAAAAGTAACATGAAAACAACTTTTGTCATCGCTGTTCTCAGTCTTTTTTTTCAAATGCCCGCGCAGGCTGGAGAATGGATCCAAAGCAGTTTCAGTCAAGGGGATGGGATAAAGACCTTTCGCCTGTACGTTCCCGCCAGCAAAGTAACCAAGGCAAGACCTCTCTTGGTTGCTTTACATGGATGCCTGAATAGCACGACCCAGTTTGCGGGATTGGCTCGACTGCAAGAGCTAGCCGATACCCAGGGAGTCTTGCTGTTGATGCCCCAGCAAAACATGGTGTCCAATATGAATTTTTGTTGGAACTGGCATTTGGCTGAAAATCATTTGCGGGGCCAAGGGGAGCCTGCACTCATCGTCGGCATGGTGAGGTGGGTTCAAAAAATATATTTGATTGATCCTGGGCAAATTTTTGTTTTTGGGCCCTCGGCCGGCGGAGGAATGACCAGTATTTTGCTGGCGCTTTATCCGGATGTTTTTGCGGCAGGCATGGTGGGCTCAGGAACAATGTTTAAAGCGGCCAGTGATTTAATGTCCGGGATGAAGGCGTCTCGTCACGGCAGCGTCGAGAGCCCTCAAAGAACTGCTTTTTCAGCCTGGGAAAAATTGACCAACGAAAAAATAGAATTGCCGAGCTCCGTGCCAGTGATGGTCTTTCACGGGGGAGCAGATACCTATTGCAATCCGGTCAATGGCGAGCAGGCGACCAATCAGTTTATCTCGTTCAATGATTTGCTGGATGATGGTTTGCCCAATGGCAGTGTATCCAGTGAGCCAATTTCTTCCGGACAAGGCCAGGTTCCTGAGGGGTATAATTATACCTGGGAAAGTTTTGGTAAAGAGCCAAAAAATCCCCTGATTGTTTTTTACCGTGTGGACGGCATGGGGCATGGCTGGAGTGGTGGAGATGACAGCTATCTTTTTAACTTTCCGAAGGGGCCCGATGAAACAGCCCTCATGTGGGACTTTTTCAAAAGACACCCTCGAAAATAAGAGACCTTGAATTTAACGAGTCTGTTCTACTGGCGAACAAATTCGCCAGTCGCGTAGACAGGCCTTTCCTCGGGCATAGGGCATTGATTGTGTCCCTGCCAATCCGGAGTGCAAGGCGGCTGGTGCAGTTGATAATACTCTAAGACCCATGCTGACATTCTGTTGTTCTTAAAATCAAGGGTCAGATCTGATCCCCGGATATCTTTGCAGTAGCCACGATCAAAAGAAAAAACAATTCTTCGAAGGACGCCGTTGTTTTCTTTGATTTTTAAGACGCGACCAATTTGTGATTGGCACCCAGGAAACAAACCTTGCTGTCCATTGGTTGCAACAAAAGAAGCCTCATAGCTTTGCTGGATAGGAGTAATCGTCAGCGTGCCTGGAGTCCCCCTGAAGGATCCTTGGTATTGGAGAATATTGGCCTGTGCGGCCGCAGCCATTCCTAGTAGGGCACTGAGAACCATAAAGAACTTCATTGAGACCTCCTTGATTGTTTATTGAAGCCTAGCAGGTCCAGGGGTTTAAGCAGATATAAATAATGAAATATTTCGATATTCTTTGCGACTCACTCGGTCGAAATGTGATTAGTGCTTATCCATTGATGACACTCATTGTTTTCCATCGGCCACCTCGGAAACGAAGAATAAGGACAGTGGTAATGACCAGAGAGTATATTGCAGCAAAGCTCCACGAAAGAGCGATTGCATTGTCATACTCACGGACCAAAAATGCCGGAAGAACCATCAGCGGCCAAGGAACGGTTAGGGCCATCAGAGAAACAAAGCGGGTGTCGCCGGCACCCTTGAGAGCAAATGAGACATTCAAGTACATGCTATCGAGCATTGTAAAGACCGCCACCACTTTTAAGAGTGTGGGAACGACCTGTGTGACTTGATGCCACAGAGCCGCGTTGTCCTGGTTCTGAAACCAAGACAAATAGAATTCAGGAAAAAGAATAAAACTCATTGCGACACTGCCCATATAGAGAGAAGAAATCTTCACTCCATCCCAGGTTGTCTGGGCCGCTTTCTCGGGATTTTTTTCACCAATATATTGTCCAACCAAAGTCATCACGGCCTGAGCGACACCCATGCTGGGCAGAACTGAAAGCATCATCACGGTCACAGCAATACTGCTGCTGGCAAGGGCGACATCGCCATTTTTTAATCTTCCCATGATGATCAGGAAAACTGTGAAGGCCATGCCTTCGAGGGCCCACTGCAGGCCACTGGGAATCCCAAACTTCAGGAATTGGCCGATCAATGAAGCTTTGATTTTCCACTGGCTGAGAATTCGATATTTTAATTCATTGTGAGAGTTAAAGAGCAGAATACACCCATAGATCGCAGCGCCATAGGCCGCCAGAGCCGTTGCGTATCCGGCCCCCATGATTCCAAGTTTTGGAAAGCCAAGATTTCCAAAAATCAACAGATAGTCTAAAATAACGTTAAGAAGCAAACCCACAAAGTTGATCTTCATCACCACCCGAGTTGTGCCAAGGCCCGTAAAAAAACCACTGGCTGCGGCCACAATGGCTGTCGGTAGCGCGGAATACGCGAGCGAGTTATAGTAATCAATCTCGAGGGACTGAATGCTGGCAGCGTGGCCTACGAGGGAAAAAAACCAGGGGGAAGCCAGGTTTAAGAATAGAAATGCGACGCCGCCGATCAGGCTCACATAAAATGACTGCCACAAGCAGGGGCCGATTTTTTCGTTCTCTTTCGCGCCGACATATTGAGCAACAAAAGTGGTGACGTAGCTGGCAGTCTGTTGGAGCAGAGCCATGGGCACCCAAAAGACTCCCATGACGGCCATGGCGGCGCCCAAGGCCTCGGTTGAAAAACTGCCGAGAAAGATGCGGTCGATGGTCAGTTGAAGATTCCAAAAGCTATTGGCAACAATCAGTGGCCAGGCAATACCAAGGAGGGTTTTCCATCTAGCGAGCTCAATTTTCATATTTATCCAGTGTCGCGCAAGAGGGGCAATCCACGCCAATAAATTCGGGAGGGGTTTTTATGGAACAGGTCTATGGTGGAGAGTCTTTTTGAGACGGATTCTCAAGTTTGGATAAAGTCATCTATTTCAAAATGAGCCTCAAAAGTTAAGGTCTAGTTTTCCCAAAGATCTGCCGAAAAGAAGATATGACTTATGGTTTGATGAGCCTTCGGCATTCGGGAATAAAGGCGAGCTTGGCTCTGATTGCCTCGCTATCAATTCTGTCTGGTTGTACCCTCCAGGGCTCAACGGATGAGTTGGAGAGTACAAGCACAGGTTCAACAATTTTGTCTTTTGAGTCTCTTTCAAATGGGAATGGGACACAGTTTTCGTCTTTGAGTATAACGACGGCGTCATCTCCTTATCACTTATATGCGGTCGAACGAGACTCCCAATCAATGGCTTATGTCTCGAATGCTCCAGTTTCTTGGGTCTTGACGGGCTCGATTGGGAACTTGACGATTCAAAACGGTGGCCAGGATGCAATCCTCGATACTTTTACAGTTGGGACCGGAACGGTCGAAATTACCTATAAAGGGAAGACGAATGTTTTGAATGTTACCGTGACGGCTCCTTCGGGAACTACCACGACCACCACCACATCTTCTACGAGCAGCACGACGACGACGACGACGACAACGACGACAACAACGACGACGACAA
>PEZR01000168.1:0-197 GCA_002773975.1 Bdellovibrio sp. CG10_big_fil_rev_8_21_14_0_10_47_8 | reverse complement strand
GACGACGACGACGACGACGACGACGACGACGACGACGACTCTGGCTCCAGTCTATTTGGATAGTGCGTCTTCTTCTTCCCCCGTGGGTATCTATAGCTTGAGAAAACTTCGCTCGGCTTATGCGGGATCAGCAGTGAATATCCGAAGAAATTCGGACAATTCAACGCTGGACATCGGGTTTACTTCCAAAGGTGATT
>PEZR01000076.1 GCA_002773975.1 Bdellovibrio sp. CG10_big_fil_rev_8_21_14_0_10_47_8 | reverse complement strand
GCTCCTGATCTCATCTTTGGCTGGCGCCCTGGATTCAAAAGATGACCCAAATTTGCAGTTGAATTCAGATCGAGAAAGAACCGAGGGAAACCAATATCAAATTGGCTCGGATGCCGACTGCGGTGGTTGTAGAACAGCTCAAATGGGCGGAACGATCGCCGCCCCAAAGGACATTAACCAATACGATTCCTACAGCGGAACTGCCTCGAGTGAAACCGGCGGAACTGGCACTCACTAGGGGCTTTTGGCGCCAAAGCCAATTTTGGCACCACGACTGTCTAAAACTAAGACAATCTCAAAATGAAACACATATTTAAGCCCTTGAAATGAGGGCTTTTTTTCTGTGGCCTCGGGGTCTCAGGCTGGCACAAGCTTCGCTATAGTAAGAGTCAGAAGAGAAACTTGAATCGAGGAGTTCTATATGAAAAAGTTGATTTCTCCCATGATCGCCCTGGCCTTTGTTCTGATCTCAGCTCAGAGCCATGCTAGCTTTTCGGGTTCCACTGCCTGCAACCACAAACAAGGCGGAACTTTGCATGACAAAACTGCTTATGCAGCCCCTGCACAAGACCGGAACCAACCTTCTGTGAAGGGTCAAGGCGCAGACAGCGTTCGAAAATAAAAGAAACCTAGTAGTCCTCGTGTTGAGAGGACTCTTTTGCTGGGGGCAGATTACGCTTGAGTTCAAAATTCAAGTGACTGGCCCTGGTTGAACTTCCCTCGTGACCAAATGTCTTGGAAACAAACTGAGTCACGGTGTGTGTGGCATCTTTGATCACCAACACAGCCCCTGATGAAACCCCTTGAACCAATCCCGGTAAAATTGAAGCTTGATACCAATCCTGCACATGGTTTTCCACTGTGCGATTGTTTAATTTTACCTGAAGAGCCATCGTGATCAGTATCGCTGCCACAAAGGTCTTTAAAATCGACGTGACCTCAAGCATGTTTAACTCCTCTTCTCTGAATCTCAATTTGCTGAAAAACGCTTTGAATACTTTGTTTGCTAAAAGGCTTTCTTAAAAAGGCCTGACATCCTTTGTCCGCGGCCTGCTTTATGGTTAACTCATCATCCATGCTCGAACAGGCGATGATGTGAGTTCCTGGCCGAATCTCAAGAACTTTTTCCGTGGCCTCAAGTCCGTTCCAATAGGGCATGACTAAATCCATGACGATCACGTCTGGCCGCAGTCTCGAGGCCATATCAACGACCTCTCGCCCATCCCGAGCCTCGCCCACCACCTGAAATCCCAATGATAAACAAGCTTCTCTCAAGAGATCTCGAACAAAACCTGCATCATCGGCAATCAATACTCTCATACTCATAATTTCATTTTACAGAAGGGCCTGGCTTCCCCGCCACCAAGATCTGGTCGGACGGATCGAATCTCGACAAACGACTGTGGACAAGGGTTCTGGGCAAATCTGGGCTATTGCCCCCAGCGATAGCCCAAAGAAAAGATGGTGAAGACATTCTGAACGCCCACGCCCTTGGGCTTGGCGCCAGTCTCGGGGTCATTAAGATCTGCTTCGCCATTGAACTGATTTTTTTCAAATGAAAAGGTGAGATCCCAAATAACCTGACTTTGTCGGGACATTTTGAATTCCCCACCCAAACTGAGATCGACTCGACTGGACTCTCCGGCGCTGCCAGATGACAGATTGATACCTGTGCTCTCTTCGGTGTGTTGCACACGAGGAATCATTTTCCCGCCAAAAACCCATGCGTACGAAGGTGCCACCGGCATCCTAGTTTTCATCCGAAGACCAACCCCTGTGGATTTCAGCCCTACACGACTGGTATCATCACCAGGAACGACGAATTTGTACTCGGAAAAATAAAGTCCAAATTCCAGCGAATTTGATTTGCGAGACATCCCAAAAAAGCGACGAATATCAACACCCAACTCTGTCCATTCATGCTGAGCTGAGATATGGGAATTCGTCGACGTATCGCCGGCAACATCGCCACCCATCGAAGTTGTATAGCTGCCATGAATTCCCAAAAATGGAGTCATCCAAAATTTTGCACCAAGTCCAATCTTAGGTGAAAACGTCGAATAATTTCGAAATGAATATCCCGACTTAGAGTTGTCAGAAATCACTCCGGGCGAAATATCGACCTCGATGCGGTTCAGGCGAACATCATCAGGGTGAATTTGTTCAACATAAGCATCGACAGCCGGCTGATTATTTCCACTGACGATATCTTTGACTTGATCCAGAACGGGCGGATCTTGCGAAACATTTTCCGCAGGAGTGGAGTTTTCAACTTCATTCACAGAAAGAGACTTTTTCTCTGCTGCTGGTGAACTGGGGGCAGTGGATACTGGATCTTTGTCTGGCTTTGAAAACAGAAGTCGATCCATTTCAGACTCTGGCTTTTGTTTGGTCGCTTTAGAGTTCAAGGTTGTGGTTGTTGTCGGCGGAACCACCACCGTTGTTGATTTCGCCGAAAAACTCGCCGAATCGTCCTCATGACCCGACACCTTTTTTGTTGGCAAAGATTTCGATTGAGTCTTTTTCAAACGAATCTGCATTCCATCAGACTCTCCTGAAGTATTTTGAACAATCTCTGAGCTGGATTTGGTAGAACGACTGGTGACCTCGGACTTACGAACTTTGTAACGACCCGACTCAAGACCTGATGTTCTGGGTGAGGAGTTGACCTTCTGATCCCCCAAAAGAAGCCTTGCGCTGGGATCTACCTGGGACCAACCAGGCGAAGCCACCAAAGACAAAATCAAGATCAACGTTGTCGAAACCCACAAGTGCAATTGCATAGTTGTTTTTCGGAGAATTTATCAGATCTCTTGAAGAGAATTTGACCGTCTTGTCGAGAGAGATCATAATGACTCTATATGAATCAATTCATCCGACTTTTCGTCTTGATATTGCTGGTGAGCTTCAGGACCTTCGCCCAGAGCAATATTCAGAACACAGTTCTGAAAAGTTCAGTTGATGATTATCTTTCAATAAAATCCGCGGCAGTTGCGCCCGCGGTCGATAATGTTTCCGGCATCTATGCAAGACCCTTGACCTCTCAACTCGAGGCATTGGTGCGATCAGATCGCCAATGGGAGCTCAACTCTTGGCCGACAGAAATTAAAAATACACCCGAAGAATACGAAGACAATGCAACTCTTGTAAAATCAGCTCTGGCCAAGGCCCACGCCGATGTTTTGTTCACATCAAGGCTGACAAAAGGTCCTCGTGGAATCTCAATCAAGGTCAGTCTATTTTCAGGGAAAGATGGATTGCTTCTAGCGCAAGAAACTCTGCAAGATTTTTCAGGTTTTGAGCTCAGCGAAGTCCAGATCCAAGTCGAAGAAATGTACCGTAAACTGAAATCTAAAATCCCGTATTCAGGGATTATTCTCAGCCGGCGTGGCCAACAGGTCACCATTAACATCGGCACCCAAGCCGGAATTCGAGATGGGCAAGAAATCTCAGTCATTCAGGTCATCAAAATCACCAGACACCCACGATTTAAATTTATTGTCAGTGCTGAAAAGGAAATTATTGGACGACTCAAGGTCGATAAGGTGGATGAATCTCTCAGCTTTGCTTCCATCATTTTAGAAAGAACTGAAAACGTCGTTCAGCCAGGAATGAAGTTAATGCCGGTAGAGTTTGTGGCATATCCAGACACACCGAAAACCGCCGATGGCAAACTGGCCGGCGGCCTCACCGATCGACCTGATAACCAAGTCAGCCTGGGGAACAACGCACGGGAATGGGTTCCAGAAAATACACCAACCTTTGGTAAATTGGGCGTTCTGTTGGGAATTGGAACCTACACCATCAATAACACGCTAAACTCAGTCGGATCCGTCAATGCCAGCAGCACATTCACTCCATCAATTCATGTGGACGGAGAACTATGGCTCACCACCAGATGGTTTATGGGCATAGGGCTAAAACAATATGTCTTGAGCTTAGACAATGCCTATCCTGGGTCCTCACCGAGCAAAGTCAGCGTTTCATCCATGCTGACGTCAGTTCAGGGTGGCTATAATTTTTTACTAGAGGACAATTTTTTTGGACCTAAACTTCAGGGTCTCTTGGGTTATTCAAAATTCTCGTCGACTGTGGATACCAGCTCCCCCACGGCCTATACATCCTTGGATTTTGGCGGGCTCTGTTTTGGAATTGCCGGGTCCTTTCCTGTTTCCGACGTGACCCCCATCGATATTGGAGCCAAGCTGATGTACTATCTCAATGCAAGCGTTGGGGAGTCACCTGTTGCCTCGGGATCTTCGTCCTCGGCTAAAATTACCACTTTCTCGGCTTTTGGTGTCTATCGATGGAAAGAGCACACCAATATTCGTGGTGAAGTCATGTACGATCTTTACAGCGCCAGTTTTTCAGGAACAGGCTCTCGCGCAAACAGCGCGTCTTCCGCCAGCCACACCCTCACCACCGTCGCTGGTGGTATTGAATATCTATTTTAATTTAAGCAAAAAAAAAGCCCCAGTTTTTCAACTGAGGCTTTTTGAATCTCGACAAATGGAGATTGCTTGAGCGTTGATGAATTACATCATGTCGCCCATTCCGCCCATGCCACCCATTCCAGGAGCACCAGCAGAAGCGCCAGAATCCTTTTTAGGGGCTTCAGCAATCATTGTCTCAGTAGTCAACATCAGTGAAGACACAGAAGCTGCATTTTCCAGAGCGCAACGAACAACTTTCACTGGATCGATCACACCGTCTTTTAACAGATCAGTGTATTCATCAGAGTAAGCGTTGAATCCATAGCTCACTGATTTATTTTGCAGAACACGGTCCAAAACGATAGCGCCATCAAGACCAGCGTTGAAAGCGATCTGACGAATTGGCTCTTCACAAGCTCGGCGAATGATTGTTGCACCGAAAGCTTCTTCTTCAGCAAATTTTGTTTTGTCGACTTTTTGAGCCGCACGCAAAAGAGCTGTTCCACCACCAGCAACGATACCTTCTTCAACCGCTGCGCGAGTTGCGTTCAGAGCATCTTCAACACGGGCTTTTTTCTCTTTCATTTCAACTTCGGATGGAGCACCAACGTGAACGATGGCAACACCACCAGAAAGTTTTGCCAAACGCTCTTTCAGTTTTTCTTTGTCATAATCAGAAGTTGTTTCTTCGATTTGAGCTTTGATCTGACCAACACGTGCTTGGATGTCTGCTTTTTTACCAGCACCATCAATCACTGTTGTGTTGTCTTTGTCGATCACAACACGTTTAGCAACACCAAGGTCTTCAATAGTTGCTTGTTCCAATTTGCGACCAACATCTTCAGAGATCACTTTTGCATTCGTCAAGATAGCGATGTCTTCCAACATTGCCTTTCGACGATCACCAAAGCCAGGAGCCTTAACAGCAGCAACGTGCAGGGTGCCACGCAATTTGTTCACAACCAATGTTGCCAAAGCTTCGCCCTCAACGTCTTCGGCAATGATCAACAAAGGACGGCCAGATTTAGCAACGCCTTCCAAAACGCCGATCATGTCTTTCATTGAAGAGATTTTTTTGTCGTAAACAAGAACGTAAGCGTTCTCAAGAACGGTTTCCATTCTTTCTGCATTCGTCACAAAGTACGGAGACAAATAACCACGGTCGAATTGCATTCCTTCAACCACAGTCACTTCTGTTTTTGCAGTTTTAGATTCTTCGATAGTGATCACACCTTCGCGACCAACTTTATCCATAGCATCTGCCAACATTTGACCGATTTCTTTGTCATTGTTTGCAGAGATCGCACCGACCTGAGCGACTTCGTTGGAACCTTTAACAGGTTTTGCCATTTTTTTCAGTTCTTCAACCACGATCGCAACCGCTTTATCAATTCCACGTTTTACAGCTGTTGGGTTGTTTCCCGCAGAAACAATTTTAACGCCTTCACGGTAAATTGCTTGAGCCAAAACAGTGGCCGTCGTTGTTCCATCACCAGCTTGGTCGTTGGTTTTAGAAGCAACTTCTTTCACCATCTGTGCGCCCATATTTTCAAACTTGTTTTCAAGTTCGATTTCTTTTGCCACTGTCACACCGTCTTTGGTGATCAGAGGTGAACCAAAAGATTTTTCGATAACAACGTTGCGACCTTTGGGTCCCAAAGTTACTTTTACTGCGTTTGCCAGAGCATTAACGCCCTTCAAGATGCTAGATCTTGCATTTTCAGAAAACAGAAGTTCTTTAGACATTTTTTGACTCCTTCAGAGTTAGTTAAAATAATTAATAATTTTCGTCTTAGTTAAAAATGCCGAGAATGTCTTCTTCGCGCATCATCAGGTATTCGCTGCCATCCAGCTTCAATTCAGTGCCAGCGTATTTGCTGAAAAGAATTTTATCTCCGGCTTTTACTTCCAACGGGAGAGTTTTTCCGTCTTCAGTCACTCGGCCTTTGCCGGTCGCAACGATTTCACCTTTTTGAGGTTTTTCTTTTGCCGTATCGGGGATGAACAAACCACCTGCGGTTTTGTCCTCTTCAGCCATGCGACGAACCAAAATGCGATCGTGCAGTGGGCGTACGCCGAATTCATTTTTAGCCATACATTTTCCTCCTGGTTGACAGGGAGCTTCGCTTCGGATGCCCGCCTGTGTCATTTGTGTCTTAAATATTCGAAGGCGCACCTACGCGCTTCGCTTTAACTGTAAGCGGAATGAATATGGAGGGGGGACTATGACTGTCAAGGTAATCCCATAAAAAAACCCAAAATGGACAAAGAGACTCGGGACTAAATTAGGGGCCTTTTTGCTCTGAAGCTTGAGCTGGCAAAGAGGGGAAGGGGGACGAACTGGCGGTGAATGCTCGTTCTTCGGGCGAACCGACCCCCATGGAAAGGGAGTAAGCTTCCATCAAGTCAGCGACCTCTTTGGTGGTCATTCTGGCGGCCGCCTGCTTAAAGCGATCTGGGGATGTTTGCCGTGATAGATAAAGAGCGAGGTAATCGGCAATGGATAGATCGTTGGCGACGTCCAGGTTCCACTGCAGCTGCGAGAGTTGTTTGTCCAGCTCATTGAGCTGAGTCTTTTGCCCAGCTGTTCGGTACCTGGCTTGCTGGGCCCTTACAGAGGCAATCTGCTGCTGAGCCACCTGAGTTTTTTCCATCTTCCAGTCATTGAAACTGATGATGATGGATTCATTGGACACTTTGGCTGCAGCCTGGCTGGGGCTGACCGCAAAAAATAAAACAAATGTCATTGCCAGTGCTGATCGGAGAAGCATCAATAAATCCTTTGATAAAGTCAGTTTCAGTACCCCCAGGCTCACTTCAATTTTAAGACCACTGAAAAGGTCCCCCATAACCAACATATGCGATCTGAGTGATTAACCCCTGTGAACTCCTGAACACCTAGGCCCGGTTTTGTCCCGGCTCATAAATATCGACGCAAGCAAAGTTTTCATGGTTTCGCCGCAAAATTCGACAACTTCAAGATCTAGACAAAATCCCTGAATTTTGGCTCCTGGATTGAGTTTTACGGCATTCCTACCGACCAGAAATCACCAATTAAGGTCTCTCTTTTGCTGAAGGATTAAGCATGGCAGGTCGGATCAGTGACTATCCTCTCCATTTCAGCCCTCAATCATTCTCAAAGCTCTTAGCTCTTGGTCTGGCCCTCTGTTTGTCAGCTTGTTCGTCAAATTCTTCCTTTTCAACGGTGGGCAGCAGCGATGAGTCCAGCAATGTAGGTGAAAGCACGCCCGACCTAGGTCCCGCTGATCCACCCGAGCCCCCCAATCAGTCGGAGCCGGAAACACCAACACCTGAACCAGAAACCCCATACTCACCCCTGAGTTGGGAAGTCACCAACAACGCTGAAAAATCTCAATGGTCCAAGTATGTTTTTTCGGTCATTGAAAATGAGACCTTCTCTTTGCTGGATGGGGCGGATGACATCGGAACGTTTTGTCCTAAATACAGTTCCCTGGAAAAATATCAAAAGATCAATTTCTGGGGAATGCTCGTGTCCGCCATGTCCAAGTTTGAAAGCAACTATGATCCATTGATGAGATACAAAGAAACAACTATGGGAAGAGATGCCATCACCGGGCAAGCGGTTTATAGCGAGGGCCTGCTCCAGCTCTCTTACCAAGACATCCAGTGGATGCCACGCTGCGAATTCAATTGGAACCTGGATCGCTCGTTGGCAGTGACGGATGCCAGAAAAACGATTCTCAATCCGCAAAAAAATCTGCGCTGTGGGCTTTTAATTTTAGAGCGTCAATTGCAGAAATACCACCGTATTACGATCGACAGTGGGGCCTATTGGGCGGTGATCAAAAGTGGTGGCAAATACCAGAAGATTACTCAGATCGCAGCGATGACAAAATCATTGCCCTTTTGTCAGTAGAACCCAGAGCTCAGTTTTCGTTAAAAAAGAATGGGTCGATCTTGCTCGCTGGTGTCTCGGTATGATTTTTCATTTTGAAGTTGCCGTTGAACTAGATTTCCGAGGGCATTCAGCTCACGCGCCATCAGTTGTAAAATATCGTCCGATGAAACCATTCCACATGCCAAGCCAGAATCATCGACAACGACCATACGGCGCACTCCTTCTTCTTGCATCTTATCAGCAACTTCAG
The DNA here is from genome assembly GCA_002773975.1 of Bdellovibrio sp. CG10_big_fil_rev_8_21_14_0_10_47_8. Lineage (GTDB taxonomy): Bacteria > Bdellovibrionota > Bdellovibrionia > Bdellovibrionales > Bdellovibrionaceae > 21-14-0-10-47-8. The sequence goes on along the minus strand of PEZR01000076.1, from coordinate 10,269 downwards.
CGATGCCATCGCTGTCATGCACGGTGATGACTTTCGGAGACATCACCTCTTCCACGGGGGTGTCAAAAGGCAAGCCCTCCGCGACAACTGTCAGAACGATGTCTCTGTCGGTGAGGATTCCTAGAGGTTTATTTTTTCCGCTGAGTCCAACCACCACAAGACTTCCGACATGATGCTCTTTCATCAATTGTGCGGCTCTTTTTAATGTCGCTCGTTTTTCCACAGTAATTATTTTATCCGAACAGAGATTTGAAATAGGCATAAAACCTCCCAGTCTAAAAAAAGTCATCCAGTGGTGGCGCGCCTGCGATTGACCAAAAAAGATACAATCACAGACGACTCCGCCACCAGATGTTTGGAACTGCCCGTTGGGATTTCCCCAGAGCAGCTCGAGAGGTGGAAAAACAAATGAAGCATTCCCTTCTCCTGACTCTGTTTAAGCTTCTCTCCGAGCATTCACAGACAGTCGAAAGTTGGATTCATCCGCGGCGTTTGAGCTTTCACACCCAAACACGTTCCATTCAAATCTCCTCTGACTTTTGACATCAGGGAAGATCTTCCCCCAAAGATCCTCGTTCTATCAGAGCGGGACAGTATTCATTGAATAAACAATGCCCTGCTCTGCAGACCTTATCGATCTTATCCGCCCCCCTGAAAGGCTCAGTGGTTCCGTTTTAATCAACCGCCCCGATTTTTAACGTCGAAGCTGCCGACTTTTCAGACCACCTTAGCTGACACCGGAGAGTGTCACCGACCTCTCAGAGGTTCCGTGCTTTCATCAAAACTCATGACCGACATGTTGTCTGCTCGCTCTTGAAAAAGTTGTTGGCTGCATCCGTCCAGCCCTTCACCAACAATTCTGCCTTCGCCTCTGTTCACAGGCTCGGCCTTCTTCTCCAGTCTCCCGCCCTCGTCCTGCGTTCGCTGACTGGTGAACTTCGCATGTTCGCTCTCGCTACAACCTGCCGACTTGCCAACCTCAAACACGATCTGTCTGAAGTTCTGTCGACCAGCTTCCCTGCAAGATTTACCTCACAAGGTGATCCAGGCTACAACAGCCACTGGACATTTCTGTTGACGGGATTTTCACCCGCTTGAGTTCTGACTAGCATCGCTGCTATCGAACATACCAGACTGTAAGAGCATCAATTGTGCCAATGTTTTTCTGTTCCGCTTTCAAACTTATTGCTCGCGGGAGCTCCGGAAAGATTTCTCTGGGGCAAACTGACCATAAGGGGGTTCAAAAAGTCTCCTCTTGTGATCTCGTTTGTATCCCAAAAATTTTTCCTGGTTGTGTCACCTGGAGCAAATGTAGAAAAAATATTTCAACCAGCCGCTCTCCGCGGTATGACATACAGAGAAACATCCAAAGAAAGAGCTGCCCCTTGCCAAGAGTTTTTCGAAGATACTCATTTTCAGGATCCGTTCCCTGGATCATCGCGCTCAACATCGGCGTTTTTATATTGTGGCATGCGGCCACCCGCGAAAGCTCGCTGATATTTATGGCGGACAATTTTTTAGTCAGTTGGACCGGCCTCACCGAGGGGCGTATTTGGACCCTGTTGACTTCAGAATTTTCGCATAATCTGTTGATCCACATCTTTATCAACATGTTTGTGCTCAATAGCTTTGGACCGATTGTCGAATCCGTCCTGGGGAAAAAGACATTTCTTTTATTCTATCTGCTGGCTGCTGTCGTGAGCTCGCTGTGCCACAGTTTGGTTTCAGCATGGATTCTCGGCGAGCCTGATCTTCCGGCACTGGGGGCCTCGGGGGCGATCTCTGGTTTGGTTTTGCTTTTTTCCATGCTTTTTCCGAAACAGAAAATATTGATCTTTGGTTTGATTCCGATACCTGCTCTGTGGGGGGCCTTGCTCTTTATTGGATTGGATATTTGGGGCCTGATCGCGCAAGCCGAGGGCGGAGGACTTCCGATCGGACACGGAGCTCACTTGGGCGGAGCCCTGACCGGCATTTTGTTTTATTTTTTATATCTTCGAAGAAAGAGATTCCAGTTTATTGGCTAGGGAGTTCTTTTGACTGCCTTCAGCTCTTCTCGACGACTTTGCAAAAGAAAAATGACCTCTTGATCTGACACCGCAGAAAAATCTTCGTACCAGTTTCCAACGGCACGCAGGTCCTCTCGCTCTTCGAGGGCGATTAATTCATGAACACGCCCCCTCAGGCATCTTGCTGAGCTGGCAGAAGCCACGGGTGTCGCCACCACAATTCGCTGAGCTCTTTTCCTTTTCAAATATTTGACCGCGGCCAACACAGTTGCCCCCGTGGCCAATCCATCGTCGACAATGATGACGGTCCGACCGGTCAATGTTGGGAGCTGATGCCCTTCACGAAATACATGGATTTGTCTTTGAATTTCTTTTTCTTCTGACTGCACCGTCGATACCAGGTCTCGCAAACTCAGGCCCGCCCGCGACATCAATCTTTCGCTAAAGGTCGGCTCACTGGCTTCGCAAATTGCGCCCACTGCCAACTCCACGTTGAATGGCGCGCCAATTTTTCGCACCACCAAGACCTCAAGCGGAACATCCAATGCTTGTGCGACTTTCGCAGCAACAGGGACCCCACCACGAGGCAACGCCAATATGACCGGCTCCTCGGATTTGTATTTCAGCAACTTTTCTGCGAGTAAATCACCCGCTTCAATACGATTTAGGAAAATCATCACCTGCACTCCTGTGAAAGGGTTCGCCCAATTTATTAGCAATGATGATGCCAAACTGATCTGTTCTGTATGCGGTTTCAGCAAGATTTCCACCCGATCCCGTGTCAAAATAACCCACCCTGACAAGGTCACTTCGTCACCAATCCTGATCTATTGATCCAAGATTGACCACTCTGGGGATTTCCTTGAAATTAGAACTGGACTAGTTTCATTGTTCGAATTGGTTTGGACCTCTTGCTCGAAAGGATTTCACCCATGAAAAAAATCATTTTTTCTTTCGCCCTTTTTTCCGTGGCCGCTTTTGCGGACTCACATTCCAAACATGAAAAACACCGTGAACACGAGGCCCATGTTCATGGCTCTGGAAGTTTAGCGATTGCCTTTGATGCCAACAAAGGAAAGATCGAGTTCCTCGGAGCCGCAGAAGGCATTCTTGGTTTTGAATATCAACCTCGAACAGCCAAGGACAAAAAAGCGGCTGCCGAGGCGACTGAGCGATTTGAAAAAGACATCGGCAAAATAGTGCAAATGGATCCAGCTTTGAAATGTCAATTCACCAAGGACCTGATTGGCCAAGTTCCTGAAAAGGGCGAAGAGGGTTCGGGAAAACACTCGGATTGGGCAGCGAACTTCAGCGTGAGCTGCGCCAAAGATCCCGTGGGCACTAAAATCAAGGTGGACTTTAGTAGCTTTGAACGCATCAAAGACGTCGACATCACTGTCCTGGCCGGCGCCATCCAGAAAAGCGTTGAGTATAAAGGAAGCTCGGTCATCATCGACCTGAATTGATTCCAAAAAACCGAGAGCTGGGTGGCAAGACCGGTCAGAATCTCGGGAGCGCTCCTGAATATTCAGGTTCTTTTGTTTTTTCTCCAGCCGATCCTAAAGGACCTCAGAAAGGAAGAGAACTCTTCAGAGCTATCCTTTAAACCTTCCTCACATATCTCTAGTACCATCTCTAACGCACGCCCAGGTCTTCGCTCTTCGTTCTTCCAATCCCATCCCGACATCAAACTATTTGCCAAGAAGTTGATTTGCTCCATAAACAGGTTGTTCTGTTTCGGATACTTTTCAAAAATAGCTTTTACGTTTTTATATTTCGTATGTGAGCCCGGAACGAGGTCTTTTGAGTGTCCTTTAACGACCTCATCCGAAGCTGATAGTTTCTTTAACAAAAGATGCTTGGGAGCAACGTGGTCTTCAACATCAAGACTCATGTCACAAAGTTTAAGGAATGACCGGGCAATAGCTGGTGTAACAAAGCCTTGCGCCTCTCTTCTTTTTTCTCGCTCATAGGCAACATCATCAACCACCTGCTCTTCGTCGCTTAAAATTTCATAAAGGTCATCTTCCGTAGCGGCCTCTTGGGATAAGAAGTTGAAGCATCTATCAAGTATCCGATAAAGGAAAGAGTGGTGGTAGGTATCCATCGCGGCAATGAGAGAAATAAAAATATCCCAGCTCTGTTCGGACTTACCAAAAAGAATATAGTTATCAATTTCAAAAGTTAATCTGGACTCAATTATTTTTTCGATTCGAGGATTTGCCTCACAATTTCCCTCAAGCCAATCAGCTTCGGCAACCCAAACCAAGGTGGAAAATGCCATTACAAGAAATTCTTCATCCATTTCAACTATCTTTTCAACGGCTTTATCGAGACCGATTTCAGATAAAATCTCCAGCCACGCTCCAAATCTGTCCGCATCAAATTTCTCATCTTCTCCCATTTTTATGGGCTTCCAAAGATCCTCATCAAAAATTGCTTCGATCTGCTGGGTATTCGCAAAGGCAATTACTTCTCCCGAGTCTTCCAGTCCAATTTCATCTATCCATCGAATCAATTCAGGAGCAGAGGCATTACGGACCCTTTCTGGCAATGACGGGTCCCTAAGTAAAACTTTAATGAGAGGAGCTGACGACCTGGCCTTTATCTCTGACATTGAAAACCTCCAAAATTTTTTCCGATTTCAATCACAAATCTTGGTGTGAACCTAGTTAGGCCGGCCACATCAACAGCCTCCTGAGCGGTTGAACCAATGATAGATCGAATTTCATAAAAAGACGACGTTGGGTGTCTCTTCCTTTAAGATGTCGCACTTCTATACTCCCAATCTTGTCGTGTCATTGAGAGGTGCGTGATGTCGACAAATCTATTTTTTACGAACATCGATTGTCGAAGCGTGCCCTCAAGTCGCATACCAAGTTTTTCCACTACTCGCTGACTTGCTTTGTTTTCTGAAATACATCTTGAAGAAATTCTGTGAATGTCATTTTTGTTTAAAGCTTCATTGATCAATACTTTAGAAGCCTCAACGATCAGTCCTTTTCCCCAAAATGGACGAGCTAGAGCATAGGCAATTTCAATTGATTTGTGCGGTTTGGTATTCCAGAACCACCCAACTGTACCAATGACTTTCGTCGACTGATTTTTAAGTACAATCCTATAAGGTTCGGATAGGCCTTTCTTATAATTTCCCTGGGCATATTCAACAAGTGCCATCGAATCTTGCTTAGATTTATGCGCTTGCCATGTGGTAAGTTTTGATACCTCTGGATCTCCACAATACTCGAAAATTGCATCAACATCATTTTCATCTAGGGGCCTTAGCAGAAGACGTGATGTTTCCAAAATAGGTGGCGTCCAAATGGTTCTGTTTAATACCTCAGAAATAGAACTTGAAACTTGATTCAACTGATCTCTGGCAGAAGCATCAGGATCTGATCCTGAAAACCCCATTCTATAGCCATCACCAGTAAATCGAGGTGTAAGATGCAGATGGGCATGTGGAACTTCCTGACCAGCAACAGTTCCATTGGATAAGAAGAGATTTGAACCTTCTGATTTAACGCCGGCAGGATCGTAAGCTTTTTGAATGTCCTGAGCTAAAAGGGCCATTTTAGAAAAAACCTGCGAAGGAACATTTTCAAAAAAATGGTGATGTTCGTTTGGAACTATAAGTACATGACCTCGATTGATCGGATGAATGTCCAAGAACGCCGAAATTTCTTTATCTCGATATACAAAACTTGCGGGAAGTTCAGACCTAATAATTTTACAGAAAACACAATCTGCGCTCACAGACTACCTTCCGAGAGCCATCCAAATTCTGTAGTCGACAGTTTGTAGTTTTCTATTCGTCGACTACGGCCGTGACTACGAATCGACTACACATAAACATGCGTAAAAGTACGTAAAACGATATGGGTGCTCTCGACTCCCCATCGGGGATCGGCTAGTCAACTTCCTGATTTGTCTTTGGAACTTTAAATTTTATGGAAAAATATGAGAAACCTTGGGGAAAAAATGGCTCGCACCATGCGGCCAATAAGAACAGTCGTTCCTCCATATTGTATATCTCTGATTTCACTGAGTTTCAAGCGATTCCCTGGTATCAGGATCGGGCTTTCCTCCACCAGAAATATATCGCCGAACGCATGTCCTCTAGGCAAATTGCCAAGTTGATAGGTTCCTCCAGATCGACTGTTATCACTCATCTAAAGACGCATGGCATCCGTTTGCGACGCCAAGAGGAAAGCCATGCCATGAACCCAGGGCAAGTCAGATACGGCTCTAAACTACTCCACGGGCAATTGGTCGAAAATAAGGGCGAGACTCAAATCATTCAAAAAATGGTCAGTCTGCGCAAACAGGGGTTTAGCTATTGGAAAATAGCCGCCGTCCTTAGTTCGATGGCAATACCGACAAAATCCAAAACAGCGAAATGGCAAGCGGCAACGGTTATGAAAATTCTGAAAGCTCAAAACTAAGCTTCCATCTTCTTGCTAGGGAGTCGGTAAGACCTTTGGCTCGTCAACAAACAGTTCTTTAGACCCAGGGGAATTAGAAGGACTAATTTTCCAGCCTTGACCGAGGGTTAGATTTTGCCATTTAACCAAGTTCTTCTGCGTACTTATTTAAGTTTTTCATCAATCGTCCCGAAATGATCAACGGATAAGTGTCATTTAAAGGGAGCCACGGATGAGCAACATTGTTGACCTAGAAAAACTATTTCATCGAAGCAAAGACAGAATCAGAGACTTGGGCGAAGTCTTCACGCCGGATTCCTATGTCGAAGAAATGTTGAACTTACTTGCTAAAGATAAACGGGGTCTTTGGTCTGACGAAGAGATTGCTTTTTTTGAACCCTGCTCTGGTCACGGCAATATAGTCCTGCCAATTTACAAAAGACGACTTGAGGGCATCTTCAAAAAAGTTGTCTCACAGGGGAAGCAAAGTGAAGCTGCATGGTATGCAGTCGCAAATGCTCTTAATACATTATGGGCAATTGATATTGATGCGAAAAATATCGAGAACTGTCGCTCCCGCATTTTGTCTGCAACTTTAGATTTTTTGAAGAGTAAGCTTGATGTAAAAAGCGACTATTCCCTTATATCTAAGAAAAAAGTCTTTTTTGCCCATCTGCTCTCTGCGATCAAATGGCACATTGACGAGAATGAAACACTGTCTGCTCTGAGCAGACCAGAAACAGCCAGGGCTAGGGCCAACCTCACCAAGTCGGGTGCGAAGTGGTGCTCGCAAAACGGTCATCAATCACTGGATTTTGATTTAACTTGGGCTAATTTTTACCAGTCCTGTGAAGCTTCTAAAACTATTCCGCTAGAGTACGAACGGTCGATTCGTTTCATCGAAAGCATTATTTCTGGAAAGCTCAGGGGATTTGAAGACTTTGAATTTGCAAAGGCTGTTATTCAAATCAACAAACCGCAAGACACAACTCGAAAGCCAAGCAGATCGCTGTCTGTAGGTGCATAGAATGACTGCTTTGGCGATTAAACCAACAGCCCATGTCGTCGATGTTCTCGGCAACGTAATTGGCCGAGATCAACCTATTCTACGAATGGAAAAAGCATTAGAAATGGTCGCCTCGCTTGGAGAGGAAGTTTTTGCCGATGAGAATGTGGTTTTCTTCGATCCCTTCACTAAGGCAGGAGAGCTACTCCTGGCTTGTGCATTTCATCGTTGTTGGGCCAAATCAAAAGGCCAAACCAAACTTTTAGATATGGATATGGTGTTCAAAGAAATCTATGAGTCTAACCGTTATTTTGGCCTTGCGCCCGATGAACGCCATCACCGCCTGAGCATCAGAACATTTCTTGGCAATACCCATTCGCACGATGAAGACTTAAATCAAATCATCCGTGATGGCCACTATTTGTCTGAAGTCGATGGAAGATTAAATAAAGAGAAATTTGAAAAGGAGTTCAAATCCATGATCGAATATATCAATTCTAAAGCAAAAAATAAGAGACTAATTGCCGTCGGAAATCCACCGTATCAAGAAAACGATGGTGGTTTCGGAGGAAGTGCCACAGCCGTTTACAATTATTTTGTTGAATCTTTAATGGATCACAAGGAAATCGCAGAGGCCATGGTTGTGATACCATCACGATGGTTCACTACTGGAAAGGGCACAGCAAATTTTAGAGATCGAGTAATCGGCTCAAAGAATATAAAGTCGATTCGTCATTTCAAGCATTCCAAGTCAGTATTCCCGACCGTGGATGTTCTCGGTGGAGTGTGCTTCTTCCACTATGATTCCAGTTACAATGGAAAAATCGAATTTAGTGATGGAGAGAGCACGACGAAGATTGACCTGAGTGAGACCGACATTATTTTGGACGATCCTAGAGGATACGAGCTGTCTAGCAAAATTAAAAACATTTGGTCTGGAGATTTTGTATCAAGCATTGCCTGGACCGTTAGACCGTTTGGTATCCGAACTTTTTATTTCGTAAGAAACGGTTCTCTTGAGCAAGCTCATAAAAAGGCTATTCCATGCTTTACCAAAAGAAGAAAGATTCTTTATGCAAATATCGACGATATTCCAAAAAATACGTCGAAGATCGACGAATGGAAAGTGGCGGTACCCAAAGCCTATGCACCAGGATCAAAGATGGGAGTCCGCCGAGTAACACTGCCTGTAAACCAATATTTTATTATCCCAAAGGGATATATCACGACTGAAACCTATAATATCGTAGGAACCTTTAAGACCAAAAAGGAAGCTGAGAATTTCCTGGGCTATTTGACTACCAATTTCTCACGGTATTTTCTAGGCCTAAGAAAAGTGACTCAAGACATTTACAAAAACCAGTGGGAATGGGTGCCATTGGTCGACGTTACTCAAGAGTGGACCGATGAAAAACTCTACAAGATGTTCAAAATATCAAAAGAAGAGCAAGCTCACATAGCCAAAAAACTACAAGAGTGGTCATAGAGCATGGGCAAGCTTGTACTCTATGCTTACACCACCGAGAAATATCTAAAAGACGGTTGGATAAAAGTAGGCCACACAAAAATTGAAATCGGAGAGGAAAGGATTTGGAATCAATTTGGTACTTCAAATCCTGGGCGGTTCTCCCAAGATTCTGTGAGTCATAGATCCTGAGTCAGGTGGCGTTAGCTTGCTAACATGACTTCTCTTTCTTTTGCAAATCCTAATGGTGATTTCATTCCTAGTGCTGAGTGTGGATTGATGTTGTTGTACCTCCAGTGCCAGTCATCGATTTTTTCTCTAGCGTCTTGAAGCGAAAAAAAGACGTGCTCATTGAGGCACTCATCTCGAACCCGAGAATTGAATGATTCAATGAGCTGGTTCGGCTTTCTGACTTTTGTAAACTCCAGTCTGACGTTGTGCCGATAGGCCCAGTCCAACATTACACGTGACGTGAACTCTGTTCCCTGATCTGTTCGGATTATTTTTGGATAGCTTCCTGAAGCAAGGTGATCCAGGAACTTCGTGACATCAATTCCTCGAATAGAATGATCAACTAGTATTCCCGGAGAGATCTTTGAATACTCGTCAACCACAGTCAGTGTTTTGAGCCTTCTGCCTGTTTCAAGATAGTCGAACATAAAATCAATGGCCCAGATCTGATCTGGCTCTATTGCTCTTGTTGGTGGAAGTCTTTGGCGTGATCCAAGTTTTTTTCGTTTTCTCCTCTCAAGCTGAAGATCAAGGTCTGTATAGATCCTGTGGGACCTTTTGTGATTCACTTCGGGCATGTCACGCTTCAGAAGCACAAAAAGTCTTGGGTGACCAAAACGCTTGTTCTCTGCGGCCAGGGAAATTAGCTTGTCACGAACCGGACCATCTTTACTTGGCTTGTTGCGATAGGAAAATGTCGAAGCACCCAGGCCCAAGAGACGACAACATCGGGCCTTTGTCGTCTTGTACTTATCGACAAGATACAGGGCCTCTGTTCTTCGAGCTTTGGGCCTTACCACTTTTTTGAGTTCACATCCTTCAGCATGACGATGTCGAGAGAAAGATCTGCCACCAGACGCTTGAGTTTTGCGTTCTCAGACTCAAGTTCTTTTAGTTTTCTGGCATCAGCCACATCCATGCCGCTAAATTTCTTTTTCCAGTGATACAGCGTTTGGATTGTGACCCCAATCTCGCGAGACAGCTCCTTGGCCGGTGTTCCGGCTTCGAGTCTTTTGACGGCTCCGATAATCTGGTCGTCGGTGAATCTTTTCTTCATCTGGTGCTCCTTCTCCGGCTTCTGGCCGGGGTTTTGGCACACCATGACTCAAGATACAAGTCCTACAGCTTTGGGGG
>PEZR01000172.1:8465-17958 GCA_002773975.1 Bdellovibrio sp. CG10_big_fil_rev_8_21_14_0_10_47_8 | reverse complement strand
CGAGCTCCGCAGTCGAGTGAAGAAGAGGGGGCCGAGTACGGTAAATGTCTTTTGCGCCTGATTTTTTATTGTCGGCATTATTTCCGGGAAGACTTAGCTTTGAGAAAAATTCGTTTCTATGTTCGAACCACCAGTGTGTGGCTGCTCTTCGGTCACAGTTTGATTTCAGTGACCACCAAGGCAAAAAACTTGGATGAGCTGGAACAGGGGGTTCGGGTCTTTTTTAGCAATCCGGTAGAAATGACCCAACGAACAGAGCTTCGCGAGTAACAAAGATGCTTGGGTCTATTCGATTTCGCCCAGAATCTGGGCCATCTGATCGATCTCTTCTTCGTTGTTATAGATATTCGCGGACAAGCGCAGGACCCATCTGTTAAAAATTTGGGGGGTTACGGTCACCAATTTTTTGTCCAGATAAAGATGTTTCATCAGTTCTGGTCCTCTTTTTTCAAGGTGACTAGGCAATTCAAAGGCGATCATGGGGCCCTGAAGTTCTGGCGCATAAGTGCTCAGGCACCGCCAGCCAGTTTTGTCAGAGACCTTTTCAATCATCAAATTGCGAAGTTTTTGATGTCTAGAAAATATCTTCTCGGCGCCTTGCTCTTTCCAAAAGCGCAAGGTCTCAGGCAGGCCATAGAAATCTGAAAAATTATGGGTGCTACAGATCATCCACCGAATGGTCCAGCGATCTCCGTCGCCAACTTGGGCAAAGTGTGGGGGCAGGTTGCCGGTGGTCCATCCAGCAAATTGTGGCTCTAGGTGTTCTCGCATTTGCGGTGAGACCCACGCAAAACCGGTGCCTTTGGGGCCCATCAGCCACTTGTGCAAATTGGATCCGTAATAATCGAGCTCTGTTTTTTTAAAACTCAAATTTTCGCAGCCAGCTCCGTGCGCTCCATCCACCGCGAAAAAGATATTTTTGGATCGCAGCAAGGCGGCCATCTTTTCGATCGGAAGCTTTAATCCGGTGCCCGTCAGGACATGAGACAGCATCACCAATTTGGTCTGAGGAGACAGACTTTTTTCCAACTGCTCGGTCAACGAATCAGCGGTCAAGGACTGGGGATCTGTGCTGGCTTTGTAGAGAGGAAAGACGCGAAACCGGAGATTGTCGATCTTGGCCTTGTAGGCGCAGATTTTGGCAATGGCCCCATACTCGAGGTCAGAGATCAGAATTTCTGAACCGGGCGGAAGTTTCAGAGCCATGATGAAATCATTCATGGCATAGGTGACATTTAAACGCAGATACAGATGTCGTGGGTCTGCGGAAAAAGCCTGTGCCAACTCTTTCTGGACGGCCCACATTTTTTCCCATGCGCCAAAGAGCCCGGCCGTGGGATTTTTTTCAAACTTTGTTTTTTCCTCTGCGACCTTTTCAAGAACTGAGTGAGGTGTCAGCGGCATGCTGCCCGAATTAAAAAAAAGCAAATCTTCGGGATAGGGAAATAATTTTCGATAGGGATTCATTGTTGTTGAAACCTTAGGTGTTGAGAAGTTGATCGAGTTTTCCTTCGGCGTCCAAGTCTTTGAGATCGTTGTAACCGCCGATCAATTGATCATTGATCAGTATAATTGGAACTGTCATCCAGCCGGTTTTTTCTTTGATTGCTTGAATTTCATCCGGTTTGCCCGTCAGATCAATTTCTTCGAATGCAACGCCCTTTTCAGTCAGAAAACGTTTGGCATGAACACAATAGGGGCAGGGAACTTTGGAATAAACGACCACTTTTGCCATAGAAACCTTTTGCTGCAGTTTTAGGGTAACGCCTAGACTTTTTCATAAAAACAATGAGAAGACAATCAGATGAAATGTTCACTCTGTCAAAATTCACAGGTGCAGTCCATCGAGTCAAAAAGCTCCGGAGCGCCGGCCTGGCACTGTGCCGAATGTGATTTTATTTTTAAGGACTCGAGTGTCCATTTGGATTTTTTGGAACAAAAGAAACGCTATGATTTTCATAAGAATAGTGAAGACAATCAGGGGTACATGCAAAGCCTCTTGGCGCTTGTCGAGCCTTTGGCCCAACGAATTTCCTTTTCGGGAATGGCTGCACTGGATTGGGGATGTGGTCCGGGGCCCGTTTTGGCAAAAATTCTGGCGGAAAGGGGCGCAAGGGCTCAGATTTATGATCCCATTTACGCTCCTGATTTGAGCGAGGGCTCTCAGTTTGACTTGGTCACATCGACCGAGGTGATTGAACATTGGTTAGATCCACGCCGGGAAATTGAGAAACTTTTAAGGCATGTCAAAAAAGGTGGAATTTGGGCGGGCACAACTCAAATGCATCAGGGGCCTGGGCATTTCAACACCTGGTGGTATCCACGGGATCAAACACATTTTAGCTTCTACTCTGAAAGAAGCCTTTGGTGGATCGCCAAGAACTGGGATTTGCAAGTGCTCGAGATTCAATCGCCCCTGTTTCTTTTTCAAAAACTCAACTGAGAAGTTGTTCTAGGCGTGATCGAAACTGCTCCGGCTGGGTCAGAACTTTGAGTTCTTCAAACAAAGGTTTCGCATCGTCATGTTTTAAAGCCAGGGCTTTGAGCCACTGCTTGGTTCGGGCCTGGGCAAAGGATCCAGATCGATAATCCGTGGAAGCGGCAAAAAAACGAGGCAGGACCATTTTGATTTGCGACCAAGATTGTTGAATGGAGATTTTTTCCGCCGCCTGGTTTTTAATTTCACGAAAAAGCGTCGGTCTAGCGACGGCTCCGCGGCCCAACATATAGCTCGTGCAGCCGGTGATCTCTTGGCAGCGTTCGAAATCTTCAACCGTCCAGATTTCGCCGTTGGCAACGATGGGAATTTTCGTCTTCTCTCGGATCTTTGGAATCCATTCCCAGTATGCGGGCGGGCGGTAGCCATCAGTTTTTGTTCGGCAGTGCAGGGTCAGAGCTTGGGCTCCGGCGTTTTCCGCGGCAAGCACATTCTCAAAACAGATCGAGGGGTCATCAAATCCCAGTCTGATTTTCACAGTCACCGGTGTTGCCAAGGGCACGGCGGCCCGCACGGCTTGAGTGATTTGAAAAACCCGTTCCGGTGTTTTTAAAAGTGAAGCCCCACCATCGTGACGATTGACGGTTTTTGCTGGGCAACCAAAGTTCAAATCAATCCCCAGGGCTCCGAGTTCGGCGGCTTGGGCGGCATTTTCGGCCATGGGAGTGGCTTCGCCACCCAAGAACTGAATGAACAAAGGAGTGCCGGCGCGAGTTCGGCAGCCCATTTTTAATTCGGGAGCATAACGTTCAAGGATGGCGGGAGAGTGCAGATGTCGAGTGACGCGAATAAATTCGGTGACGCATCTGTCGACGCCTCCCATTTCAGTGATCAGATCTCTGAGAACAAAATCAACCACGCCTTCCATGGGTGCCAAATGAAGAGAAAACGAGCGGGAAGGGGGGATCACAGCCCGCCCATCTTTTTGACCACCGAGAGTTCCCGATCGGTGACGGGCTGAATGCTTAATCGCTGCCCTTTTTTCAAGACCTGCATGGTTGTCAATTTTTTCTCGTCCCGCAAATCTTGCAGAGAAATAAACCGAGGAAAAATAGCCACAAATTCAACTTCCACACAAAACCACATCGGCTTTGCTTTGCTGGCGCGGGCTTCGAAGACGTCGCTTTTTTTATCAAACTGTGTCGGGTCCGGTTCTGCTAAACGAGAAACCTTGGCGAGCCCGGCAATCCCCGGGGGTTCCGCATTGGAGTGATAAAATAAAACCGTTTCTCCGACCTTCATGTCTTTCATCATATAGTTTCGTGCCTGATAATTGCGCACTCCGGTCCACCAAGTTTTTTTCTCTTTTTGCAGCTTCTGAATCGAATAGGCATCCGGCTCAGATTTCATCAACCAATTCATCATCCCACCTCTGTTAACAGAACGTTAAAAAGTGACACTCACCTTTTGGTAGCAGTCGTGCGTTATTACCTGGTGGTGGGGGCTTTTGTCGATGCTTTTTACGGGGACGGAGAGGGAGGGGCTTGAGTTCTTGATGCTCGAGTGGAATGATGTCCGCCTTTCGAATCGAGGTGCGAATGAAATTGGCATTAATCACAGGGGCCTCTGCTGGAATTGGCGCGGCGACAGCAGCTGAGCTGGCGGGGCTGGGTTACTCTTTGCTTCTTGTGGCGCGTCGTAAAGAGCGTCTGTCGATCTTGCAGGATCAGCTTCAAACGAGTTATCCCAATCTTCAAGTCTGGACCGAATCTTTGGACATCACCAACCATGGTGCTGTCGTCGATTTTTTTAAAAAATACGAGCCCCAGTTGAAAAGTCTTGAGCTTCTTTTGAACAACGCCGGCTTGGCCAAAGGGGCCGACAAGGTTCAAGACGGCCTGTGGGCCGATTGGGATGTGATGATTGAAACGAACGTCAAGGGGCTGTTGTCCGTCACTCGGCAAGCTTTGCCCTTTCTTTTGGCAAATAAGAAGGGGCACATCGTCAATATTGGCTCCGTTGCAGGACGCTGGATCTATCCAGGTGGTGCTGTCTATTGTGCGAGCAAATTTGCGGTTCGTGCACTCACCGAGGGGCTTCGCATGGATCTTCTTGGGAAAAATATTCGCGTGACCAATATCGAGCCGGGAATGGTCCATACTGAGTTTAGCAGGGTCCGTTTCTCTGATCAGACGAAGGCCGACCAAGTTTATGCAGGGATGAAGCCTTTGACAGCCGCCGATATAGCGGAGACGATAGCCTGGGTTGTCTCGAGACCCTCTCACGTGAACATTCAGGAGCTGGTGATATATCCGACAGATCAAGCTTCGGTGAGAGATGTTTCTCGGACAGAATAATTCGATGGCCAAAAATCAGCCAAGCGATGAAAGCAAAGGATAGAACAATGGATTTTCGCATTGAAAAAGACACTATGGGTGAAGTGAAAGTTCCCGCTGACAAATACTGGGGCGCTCAAACTCAACGCTCCACCGAGAACTTTAAAATCGGTGGCGATCGGTTTCCAAGAGAGATGATCAAAGCCTTGGGTGTTTTGAAAAAGTGCGCAGCTTTAACCAATCATCAGTTGGGCCTGCTGGACCAAAAAAAAACAGACCTGATTGTTAAAGCCGCCAACGAAGTCATACAAGGGGAGCTGGACGCTCATTTCCCACTGGTGGTTTGGCAGACGGGGTCAGGCACTCAATCTAACATGAATGCCAACGAAGTGATCGCCAATCGCGCGATGACAATGATGGGGGTGAAGCTGCCGTCCAAAGAAATTCATCCCAATGATGATGTGAACAAAGGCCAGAGCTCCAACGACACTTTTCCAACGGCCATGCACATCGCAGTGGCTGATCAGGTTTACCATCGATTGATTCCTATGCTTGAAAAAATGCATCAGGTATTGGTGAAAAAACAGAACGAGTTCAAAGATGTCGTTAAAATTGGGAGAACCCATTTGATGGACGCAACTCCGCTGACATTGGGTCAGGAGTTCTCGGGCTACGCGACACAAATGAAACACAGTCTCCAGCGAGTGAAGAACACCCTGCCGCATTTGCATGAGCTAGCGATTGGTGGCACGGCCGTCGGCACAGGGCTCAACACCCATCCTCAGTTTGCGGTCGAGGTCGCAAAAGCAATTGCAAGCGAGACTAAGATTCCTTTTGTGTCGGCCGAAAATAAATTTGAAGCACTCGCCACCCATGATGCATTGGTGGAGGTCAGCGGCGCCCTGAAAGGTATCGCTTGCTCGCTCATGAAGATTGCCAATGACATTCGACTGCTTGGCAGCGGTCCACGCTGTGGTATCGGAGAATTGAATTTGCCCGAGAACGAACCAGGTTCGTCAATTATGCCTGGAAAGGTAAACCCCACTCAGAGTGAAGCAATGACCATGGTTTGTGCGCAGGTGATTGGCAATGACATGGCGGTCGCGGTCGGTGGTGCCACGGGACATTTTGAGCTCAATGTTTTTAAGCCCGTGATTGTTTTTAATGTTTTAAACTCAGTTCGTTTGTTGGCAGATGCTTGTGAGAGTTTTACTGATCATTGTTTGGTCGGAATTCAAGCCAACAAAACACAGATTAAAAAACACTTGGACAACTCATTGATGTTGGTGACCGCATTGAATCCTCATATCGGATATGATAAGTCTGCTCAGATTGCGAAAACGGCACACAAGAATGGCACGACCCTGAAAGAGGAGGCCGTCAAGCTGGGATTTTTAACTGCAGAGCAGTTTGATCAGTATGTGCGGCCAGAAACAATGATCGGCCCTTTGGCAAAGTAGGACGGAACAAATCCACAGAAACGGAACAGACACTTTGAAGATTCCTGAGATTTTGAAAAAAGCGGATTGGTACCAAAAGTGGGGCGAGTCGGGTGACATTCGACCCTATGTGTATGTCCGTCCTGACAACAAGATTCAAAATCCTGGGAGCTTGCACCGTTTAGATTGGTTCCCGATGGCGCCGATCTGTAAAAACCCTTTGGACACCGCCGAGCTGAACTTTGCCGAGCAGATTTATGACATTGAGGGGCGCGCTTTTGGACCGGCCAATATGGCGATGCCTCGGTGGGTTTTTTATGATTGCGCGATTATTCCGGGATTTGTCGCGGGCTTCGCGATGAAAACCGAGAAATTGCCCCCAGCTTTAAAAAAAGTATTAAGATCTGATCTCTATTGCGATTGGACTCCGCTTTCACTTTTTATCATTATTCCAACCATGGCGGAAGGGCAGTGGGTGGCCCACAACCTGTGTGCGGTGAACTCGCTGCTGCCCTCAGAAGATCGGTTTTATGGTTTGGGATTTTTGTCCAAAGCTTTTGGTCTCTGGTATGCCAATGTCGAGTCCTGTCTTGGCATGACTCAGTGGGGGAGTCCCGCTCTAAAATTACACACACACTATGGAAACTTAGAAGTGGTCACGGCCTACACGCCGGTGCACTCACATGCAAAGACCATTACTTATCGTGTTGCTGTCAATACGGCCGCTTGGGAAAAGTTTTTTACTCGAGAACAAGACAGTGAGTTTCAAAAACAATATGCGCCGACTTCGCTCATCATTGATCCGAAAAGTGAGCAGAGTATGAAAGATCTGCACGCTCGTATTCAAAAGGGCGAAGGCCCTTTTTATCTGAGTGCGACTGAGATCGGCGAGAAAAATTTAATGGATGCTTTAACTATTTACCAACCTCAACGAGTTTCATGAAAAGGAAATACCATGTCTGAAAATCAGCTTCCTCCTGTGGCCAAATCTTTCAACACTTTTTGTAAAAAGTGTGACGGAGACCGATATCATACGGTGATTGCCCATACCACGGCGAGTTCGGCAAAAATGAAATGTGAAGTCTGCGGGGCGACCAGCACTTATCGTCTGCCCAAGGCAGGAGCTAAGGCCGGGGCAAAAACAGGGGCCAAGAGACCACTGGCGGGAGCCGCCGCAAAACGGAAAGAACAGGCCGCGACGGCGAAAAGAAATGCGCACGTGGATGAGTACAATCAGCTGTTAGAAAAGGCCGGCGACCCCGTCAGTTACAATATGAAAACAAAATTTCCAGCAAATTCAAAACTTCAGCACCCCAAGTTCGGAACCGGCGTGGTTCGAGCTGTTCAGCCCGACAAAATTGAAGTGATCTTTGAAGACGAAGTTCGAAACTTGGTTCACAACAGAAGCTAAATCAATTTAGCCAAAGGCGGAAGTGTCAGTGAGTTCAGTGGATTGGTATCAGGGTCTCAATCCTGAGCAGGCGAAAG
Organism: Bdellovibrio sp. CG10_big_fil_rev_8_21_14_0_10_47_8; assembly: GCA_002773975.1. Taxonomy (GTDB): domain Bacteria; phylum Bdellovibrionota; class Bdellovibrionia; order Bdellovibrionales; family Bdellovibrionaceae; genus 21-14-0-10-47-8. The sequence goes on along the minus strand of PEZR01000172.1, from coordinate 10,258 downwards.
CTGTGGCTCATGATCAGGGGCCAATGCTTATTTTGGCGGGTGCGGGATCGGGCAAGACAACCGTTCTTGTCGCGCGTACCGGGCGGATGATCTGGGAAAGAAAGGTGCAACCCCAGCAGATCTGCGTCCTCACCTTCACGAACAAGTCAGCACGAGAGCTTAAACATCGAGTGGCGCAAAGAATCGGGCCCGAGGCACAGGGTCTTTGGGCTGGGACATTTCATTCTTTTGGTTTGCGTTTGCTCAGACAGCATCACCAGGAAGCAGGCCTGCCCTCTCAGTTTGGGGTGATCGATCAGAGTGATTCGCAGTCAATTTTGCGGGAACTCATGAGAGACATCAAAGTCACGGGTAAAGACAAGTTTGATCTGGATGAGATTCTGAATCTGATCAATCAAAAGCGTGTGACAGGTCGTCAGAAAATGGAAGGTTTTGATGAGTACCATGAAATCGCCGAGATCTTGGGCCCCAAATTTTTGAAAAAAATGGATCTATTGGGTGTCGTTGATTTCGAGGGGCTTTTGTTAAAGCCGCTGGAGCTGTTTAAAAATCATCCCCATGTCCTTGAAAAAATTCAGTCTCAGTTTCAACAGGTGATGGTGGATGAATTTCAGGACACCAATGATTTACAGATGAAACTGATCGAGAAGATTTCCGCGAAACATTTAAATTTATCGGTGGTCGGTGATGATGATCAGGCTATTTATGGGTGGCGAGGGGCGCAGGTAGCCAATATCCTTGAATTTCCAAGGCGATTCAAGAGCTGCGAGGTCATTCGTCTTGAACGAAACTATCGATCGAGCCCGCTGATCTTGAATGCGGCCAATGAGCTGATCCAAAAAAATAAAAAACGTCACGGCAAAATTCTGAAAGCCGAAGGCAAGTATAAAACTCAAGAATTGCCAGAGCTATTTGTTTGCAATAACGAGGAAGAAGAAACCCAATTTGTTGTTCGCGAGATTCGACAGTTTCAGTCTTTGGGTTACCAATTCCAAGATATCGCCATCCTCTATCGATCCAATTCACAGGGAGGATTGTTGGAGGGAGTGTTTCGACAGAACCAGATTCCGTACTCGGTCTCTGGTGGCACAGCTTTTTTTGATCGTAAAGAAATCAAAGATATCCTGGCTTATTTGCGTTTTTCGCTCAGTCCCAATGACGTCGGCTTAAGACGAATCATCAACACTCCACCCAGGGGCATTGGTGATACGACGGTGGAGAAGCTCAACGCCTATGCGATCGCTCACAAACAAACCATGGTCAGGGCTACCCATGATTGGCGAAAAGCTCAGATCCCGGAAAAGACCGGAGAAACCATTGAGGAGCTTCTTGGTTGGCTTCGAAATTTGCCGTCACGGATTATGGATCCCAAGTCTGGAACAACTCCCGGTCAGAATTTGATCAAGGTTCTGACAGAGCTTCGATACCGCGAGTATCTTTATAGCACCAGTCGAGACCCTTTGGCTGGCGAGAAAAAATGGACATTGGTTGAAATCTTTTCGAGAGTGTTGGATAGCTTCGCTAAAAAGGGCGGAATCTCTGAAAAAACTTTGCGAGAGTTTGCTGACGCCATGGAGCTTCGAGATGATGGAACCGACGCCGAGGACAAGAAAAATGAAGTGAGCCTGATGACCTTGCATGCATGCAAGGGACTTGAGTTCCCTTGCGTGATCATTGTCGGCGTGGAAGAAGATCTGATTCCCCATAAAACCTTGGGCAGCGACGTCGACGAAGAAAGAAGACTTTTTTATGTTGGCCTGACCCGAGCCAAAGACCGTTTAGTTTTAAGTCGT
>PEZR01000172.1:2155-8405 GCA_002773975.1 Bdellovibrio sp. CG10_big_fil_rev_8_21_14_0_10_47_8 | reverse complement strand
GAGATCTCCAAGGAAAATTTGCGAAATCATCCAGGAGAATTCCGTCCCGTCAGTTCCGAACAAAGAGAAGGTTTATTGTCTGGATTTCTGCAAGGATTGGATTCAAAAATTTCGCAGACACCAAAGCTTCGTTAGCGGAAGACTCGCGCCCAGGAGCCTGGGAATTTACTGAAATATGAGTGGGACAGTCATCAATGTATTGGCTTTGGCGACTGGAAATTCAAGATCACGATAGATCTTGAGCAGGCGACGATTCAAAGCGGAGGGGGCTGTGCCGGTTTCGAGATCCAATAATGTGTTTGTCCCATAACGAATTGTCTTCACTTTGCCAGTGGTTCCAACCATGACTTGAATGCTGACGGTTCCTTGCAGTTGCCGTTCGACCGCCAGCAGTTCTTGGATTTGATCAAAAGCTTGGTTCAAGATCTTCTCAGTCTTTCGACTGGCGGACTTTAAAGGTCCTTCAATATAGGTTTTAGGTTCCATAAACCAACCGTGAATAACCAGGCGGGCTTCCATGGGATCTTGAGTTCCCTCGACTCGGGTCACACCGTGGGGATAGCGTGGATCAAAAACCACCAGGCGGTTCATCAGAGCTGGAATTCGATCGACGAAACTGCTGAGCTCTCGGTGCTCGGTGGACGCAAAATTTCTCCAGTAAGAAAGGACTTCTGGTTTCAAGATCAGGGTCTCTCCGCCTGAAAACTTTCGACCTTTCCATGGGGTCAGAGAATAAACATAGGCCCAGGGTCCATGGGGCACATCTGAGTGAAGATCTTGTTTGCAGCCATTGATGTAATAGCTGAGCCATGGCGGAGAAATATCCCAACACCCCAAGGTTCGTCGTCCCCAAAGCACCAGGCTTCGGTGAAAATCCATGTAAGCCTTTTGAGGAAAATAGTGATAGGCCGGGGTTCGCATCAGAGTGTATTGGTCGGGCACATGCCAATAGTCCTAGACAAATCGCTGTGAGCTGGTTTCTTTGGGGTGGGCAAACTGAGTTTCAAAATAGCCGCGTAGCTTTTTGGCCTGAGAATAGAACTGATCAACGGTTATAATATGGGAGCTTTTCATTTCAGAGGCAAATCCCAGTGACACAGTTTTTTCCGGCGCGACAATCCTGAGCCTTTAGGCAGCGATCAAAACACTGTCCACGGCTAGCATCACAGGCAAAGTTTCCACAAAATGCCTGGGGCCCCTGGCTCGAATAGGATATTTGTTCCAGAGTCGTCGCATCGGTTTGGCAGAAGAGGTCATTGACGACGCATCGAGATTGCCAACACATTTTCTGAGCCCCGCATTCAGCGTGCCCGGTGCAGGCCTGACAAGTGAGCGGAGTTGGCGTTGGTTGAGGAGTCGTCGTTTCGTACTCGGCCCGAGCTTTAACCCAGCGATGGTACAGATCCTGGCAATCTGGGTCTTGAGGATTGCAATTGATGGACGGGATGCAGGACTTAACCCCATCAAAAACATAGCCATTCAGGCAATCCACAGGAGATTTAGCTTCGCGAAGACACAAGCCGGTTTCTGTCGAACAGCGATAGGCATCGCAGTTGGAGGACTCCCCGCGTTCATTCACCGACCAGCGTTCGTTGCCGCAATAGTGAGCCTGGTGGCGGCAGGTGCCTTGGTCGCAGACTCCACCGATTCCACACTCCGCACTCACCAAGCACTGCTTCAGGCAAAGATCTTGTGCAGAGCCTTCGGGGGCGGCGTGGGCGAGCTGGAGGCTCAGCGTGATCATCAGGAAACTGAAGATGCCGGAGAACTGTCTGAGTCGTTGATTCATTTTTCCCTCCAAGGACACCTCATCGGTAAATCAGGCCAAGGCAGGTTTCAACCCCGGATTGCAATCTTATAAAAAATCTAATGCAAGATGGACAATATTTGGCCTTTTGGAAGCAGCGCCCTTAAATCCTGTCTTGATTTCGTCGCAAAACTTCAATGGAATCAAGGAGAGGTGAAAATATGGCAGAAGCGACTTCCAATGATTTTGTGTTATCAACTTCAGATCTAGCTCAGCTGGTTGGTAAAGATCCTCGGCAAGTGATTCGTGAGATTGAAAGCCTCAATGGGCCACTCAAGGCAAAATCCCATATCCTGCCGCAAGTTGTTCGCAGATATTTGAGTTCGCTCGGGTTTCAGTACCCTCATCAGGTCATCTCGTTTCAAATGCTCAAAGGGGGAGTGGCGAAAACCACCTCGACTTTGAATTTTGGCTTACGAGCCGCAATGTACGGGTGCAAAGTTCTTTTTATCGATTTGGACCAGCAGGCCAACCTGACCTACGCGCTTGGGGCCGAGGCTGAGGAACGTCCAGTATGGATCGACATTGTGGAAAAAAAGGCTTCGATCGAGCAGACTTTGATTCCAATCGACGAGGGTATTGACCTTGTTCCATCGAGTTTGAACAATTCAGTTTTAGATCGAGCCCTGTTGAATTCTAATCGAAATTGGGCTCAGGCGGTAAAGGCTCCACTCAAAGAGATTCGGTCATTTTATGACCTTGTAATCATTGATACAGCTCCGAATTTGTCGGCGATCAATACAGCGGTCACCTGTGCCTCAGATCAGATTATTTTACCCATCAATCCGGATAAGTTTTCAATTTTGGGTCTTGAAAAGCATTTACAGGATTTACGAGAGCTCAAGTCCGAGTTTGATCTGAACTTTCAGGAGCATGTGCTTTTTACCCGTTTTGACGGAAGAGAGAGCGCCAGTCGGGAAATCCTGTCTCAATGCATTGAAAAGTTTGAAGATTTGCTTCTAAAAAGCTATATAAGGACCTCAGCGGATATTAAAAATACGATCGGATCTAGCCGGACGATTTTTTCATCCAAATCCAACGCCAAGGCAGACTATGACCTGGTGACCAGGGAGCTTCTTGGCATGGAGAAATTGTCCGAGCCCGGCTCCGAAAAGTTGTAGGTTCAAGGAGATAATATATGCCCTCGATCAAAGATTTTGAAAAAAAAGCAGCGGAATCTTCCGCCGATGAATCTGACACTAAAACTGCAAAGGCCGATACCAAATCAAATCCCTCTGCTGGTGGAAAAACAAAAAAACGTCGTCCCGGTCGTGACAGTGAAACTCAAGCCGCTGCCGGAGAGACCTCTGAAGCGGAGGTTCAAATCGTAGATGTAGAAACCGGAGAAACCCACTCATCCGCCACTGAGTCTCTGAGTGCAGAGGTTCACGGTACCGCCGAGGAGTCCTCTAAAAGCACCTCGGTGGATGAAGTGTCTGCGGATCTATCCGAGGATACAAATCCGAAAATTGAACTCAAATTCACCGGCAGCGAAATTTTGCGAGCTAAATTTCCAAGGCCTTTTGAAATGGCCGAGGTCATTGCCACAGATTGGCTTCACGACGGTAAGTTTGAGGGGTTGCCGATTGATCACCCCTTGGCTCAATACTTTGCCGCCAAAGGCTTACGCAAGGCCAAAGAGCTAGAGAAAAAAGTTCTGGAAAGCCCCGTGACCGAGAAGTTGGCTATGCAGGTGTTTCAGGCTGGTATCAAGGCCCAGCAAATTATCGAGCAGGTTCGATCTCGAGTAAAAAAATGAGGTTGGCTCTATGACTCGAGAGGAATCCATTCGGCAAAAGATCGAGAACGCATTTAAGCCCAGTTATTTTGAAATCGAAAATGAGAGTGCCAAACACCATCGGTCGCCCGAGGAAGAGACTCATTTTCGGGTTGTTATTGTTTCTGAAGTTTTTCAGGGTCTTTCGCGCGTCGATCGTCAGCGCCAAGTTTCTGACCTTTTCGTTCAAGAGCGCGCCGAGGGGCTCCATGCCTTTTCTCAGCGGACTTTTACTCCAACGGAGTGGGAGAACGCAAAAGAGAAGCTGGATCTAAAGAGTCCTCCTTGCCAGCACCGCAATCAGTAGCGGGGACTTCTAGTTTTTCCATTTGAACTTTGATTTTTTTAAGTAGGCTTTGCATATCCTGAAGCATCTGTTCCTCGGGGGAGGGGCCAAGACATTCTTGTGACAGGTCCTCCCAATCGGCAAGGGCCTTTTTGAGTTTGGCTTTCAGCTCGGGGTTGAGGCTTCTGGCATTGCTGGCGGTAAGGTCTGTTTTCTTGATCTCATTCATGAAGTGGGTTCAGTTAAGCACAACCTGCTCTCATTGACAAATTGTGAGTGAAGTGAAAGAAACAAATCAGTTCAAGCAAAATTCTTTTGAAGGAGCGGCAATGTCTCAAGATATCATTTACACCATGAAGGGTGTGAGCAAAGTTTTCCCCCCCAGTCGATATGTTTTAAAAGATATTTACCTGTCATATTTTTATGGCGCTAAAATTGGCGTTTTGGGTCTCAACGGGTCAGGAAAGTCCACATTGCTGAAAATCATGGCAGGCATAGATAAGGATTTTCTTGGTGAGGCTTTTCCCGCGAGATCTTTGAAGGTGGGATTTCTTGAGCAGGAGCCTCAGTTAGATTCCGCGAAGACCGTGAAAGAAAATATTTTTTCAGGGATGGGGGAGCTGCCCTTGCTGCTTGAAGAATTTGCCCGCATCAACGAAAAGTTCAATGACCCCGAGATGAATCCCGATGACATGGAAAAATTGATCGAAAAACAAGGCAAGATTCAGGAAAAAATCGAAGCCCTCAATGGTTGGGAAATTGATCAGGTCATTGAAAAGGCCATGAATTCTCTTCGCTGTCCAGATGGGGATCTGCCGGTGGACAATCTTTCAGGCGGAGAAAAGCGGCGAGTGGCCCTTTGTCGGTTGCTGTTATCCAGTCCCGATATTCTTCTGTTGGATGAGCCGACGAATCACTTGGACGCCGAGAGTGTGCATTGGTTGGAGCAATTCTTAGCTCGTTTTCCGGGCACCGTGATCGCCGTAACCCATGACCGCTACTTTTTGGACAATGTGGCCGGATGGATTCTTGAGCTCGATCGTGGGGAGGGCATTCCCTGGAAAGGGAATTACTCTTCTTGGCTAGAACAAAAAGACAAGCGGATAGCGCATGAGCAAAAAACGGAAGAGCGACGGGCAAAAACCCTAGAGCGGGAGCTGGAATGGATTCGAATGTCCCCCAAGGCCCGTCAGGCCAAAAGCAAGGCTCGGGTGTCGAACTATGAAAGTCTAGTGAAGGAGCCCACTCCTGAAAAACTGCAAGAGATGTCGATTTATATTCCGGCGGGACCTCGTTTGGGAGACGTGGTCGTCGAAGCCAAAAATGTTCGAAAGGCCTATGGCGATAAACTTCTTTTTGAAAACATGAATTTCTCCATTCCTAAAGGCGCCATTGTGGGCGTGATTGGGCCCAATGGAGCTGGAAAAACCACTTTGTTCAAAATGATTACAGGCCAAGAGACGCCTGACTCGGGCGAGTTTGTCGTCGGATCGACGGTGAAGATGGCTTATGTGGATCAGAGTCGTGAAACTCTCAACGCCAACAAGAGTGTCTGGGAAGAGTTGTCTGAGGGACATGAGACCGTGAAATTGGGAAATCGAGAAGTCAACTCTCGTCAGTATGTTTCCTGGTTCAATTTTTCTGGCGAAGGTCAGCAGAAGAAGGTCGGCACGCTGTCGGGGGGAGAGCGAAATCGCGTCAACATGGCAAAGATCTTAAAGCAAGGGGCCAATCTGTTGCTGCTCGATGAGCCCACCAATGACTTGGACGTGAATACAATGAGAGCCCTCGAAGAGGCTTTGCTCGAGTTTGGCGGCTCCGCAGTGGTGATCTCCCATGACCGCTGGTTTTTAGATCGAATTTGTACCCACATCCTGGCGTTTGAAGGGGACTCGCAGGTCAACTTCTTCCACGGAAACTACTCGGAGTACGAAGAGGATAAAGTGAAACGTTTGGGGGAAGAGGCTTCTCAACCCACCAGAATTCGCTATCGTCCGCTGCAGTGATTTTCTGATAGACCCTTTACTTGTGTTAGGCCGAGGCCTTTGAAACAAGGCCTTGGAGGCTCTTTCGAGCCTGATAGAGAGCTCTGAAAAGCTCATTGCTTCCCCCATGGTCGGGATGAAGCTTCAATGCTAGGTGGCGGAAAGCCGCCTTCAATTCAGCGATATTAAAATTGTCCGCGAGGTCTGCCTGGTGTTCCTGAAAGAACTGCCATGCCGACTGTTGGCCTTTATTCATCACGTGAGCGGGGCGGGGCTTTCTCTGTCGGTGGTAAGCCTGTCCTTGATGTTGGGACTTAAAGAGGACTGGACCTAGGTTTAAGCTCCAGAGAAGGGAGGTCTCCATTGAGGAGAGCTTGGGAGCAGCAGAGGGCCTG
>PEZR01000172.1:800-2143 GCA_002773975.1 Bdellovibrio sp. CG10_big_fil_rev_8_21_14_0_10_47_8 | reverse complement strand
CGAGGGGGGCTCTGTTGCATTTCTTGTTCGATTTGCCGACGGATCTTTTGCTCCAGAACCTCGGCAAAGTTCATGAAATTTCCCATACATTCTCATCGGAAGACTCCCGCCCGGGCACAGTCCAAGAGTAAAAAACAATGAGAATTTGGACGTTTTGCGAGTCAAAGACCTGGCGAAAACCCTGTTTTTCAGAGGGGAATCGCCACTTCCCCCTCTGAAAAAGTCCGTTTTCCCTCTGAAAACAGCCCGTAGATGGACTCGCAGAGTAAAAAAAGAGAGGGGGCTGCATTTTTTTTTGGACAAACCCTGAGAAGTGATTACACTAGGCTCTGTATTGACTTAAGAAACTCGTTCGGACTGTGGGGTCCGCGCGAAAGAAAAAAAGCAAAGTCCCATTAACGACCAATTGTGGAGGAACAATGGCAAAGAAAAAAAAGGCAACGAAGAAAGCCGCTACTAAAAAAGCTGCTCCTAAAAAGACCGCAACTAAAAAAGCTGCGACTAAAAAAACTGCAACAAAGAAAGCTGCTCCTAAAAAAGCTGCGACTAAAAAGACAGCTTCTAAAAGAAAGCCAAATCCAGCTTTCATGCGACCTCTGACTCCTAGCGCGACTTTGGCTGCTGTCATTGGATCAGGCGACATGCCTCGCACACAAGTTGTTAAAAAATTGTGGGATTATATCAAAAAACACAAATTGCAAGATGCTGCTAACCGCAGAAACATCAATGCTGATGACAAACTGAAAGCTCTTTTCGGTAAATCAACAGTTTCAATGTTTGAAATGACAAAAATCGTTTCTAAGCACCTGAAATAGTTGAGAGTGAAAACAGGCCTTCGGGCTTGCGTTTCTGTCAAAAATCAGAGAAAACCCACTCCAGGAATAGAGTGGGTTTTCTGTTTTAAAAGGGTCAACAAATGGCAGTCACACCTTTGACAAAAGATGAAGTGAAGAAAATGGAGTGGATCTGTCGTTTGGCTGCGCGCACGCTGACCCACGTCGGAAAGTACGTTCGAGAGGGCATAACGACCCTTGAGCTGGATCAGGTCGTCTATGACTATACCTTGTTGAACAACGCCAACCCTGCTTGTTTGGGGTATCATGGTTATCCGAAGACGATCTGTACATCCGTCAATCAGGTGATTTGTCATGGCTTGCCGGATTCAACAGTTCTGAAGAAGGGTGACATTATCAATGTCGATGTCACCAGTGAAAAGGATGGCTTTTTTGGGGACTGTTCCGCCACGTTTATGGTGGGTGAGGTTTCAGAGAAGGCCCAACGAATCGTTGAGGTCGCCAAGATGGCCCGAGACATCGGCATTGAAGCTATTCGTCCTGGGGGAA
>PEZR01000172.1:0-781 GCA_002773975.1 Bdellovibrio sp. CG10_big_fil_rev_8_21_14_0_10_47_8 | reverse complement strand
TGTCATTGACAAGTATGTGACCCGCAGCGGTTACAGCACCGTGAAGGAAATTGGTGGGCATGGAATTGGTCGAAAGTTTCATGACGAGCCTTTTGTTCCATCCTATGGGAAAAAGGGACGGGGAGACGTTTTGGTCCCGTGGCAATGCATCACTGTGGAGCCCATGGTCAATGAGGGCGGATCCTCCATTAAGGAGTTTGATATTTCCAACAGTGAGATTAAGTACTATGAGACAGCGGATGGAAGGCTGTCGGCACAATTTGAGCATACAATTTTGATTACAGAGACGGGTTATGAAATACTGACCTTGGATTAAAAACGGCAAACAGACCAAGAAAAGGAAAAAATGGATGGCAAATCTTCAAATGAACAACTCTAAGAACGGGAAAAATAAAATGGCAAAGACAGCAATGAAAAAAAATCCGATGCAAAATAAAAGCTCTGTTGACTATCAGGTTTGCAAAGAAGCCATGGAAAACCCAAAGGTGTTTGAAGAGCTTGCTCGATGGGGTCGTGAAGAAATTCGTATCGCGGAAAAAGAGATGCCAGGTCTGATGGCTTTGCGAAAAGAGTACGGAAAACAAAAACCACTCAAGGGCGCTAGAATCTCTGGCTGCCTTCATATGACGATTCAGACGGCCGTTTTGATTGAAACATTGATTGAGCTGGGCGCAGAGATCCGATGGTCCTCATGCAATATTTTTTCAACTCAAGACCATGCGGCGGTTGCGATGGCTGCTGCCGGCATCCCTGTTTTTGCATGGAAGGGTGAAACCGACGA
>PEZR01000175.1:4526-7159 GCA_002773975.1 Bdellovibrio sp. CG10_big_fil_rev_8_21_14_0_10_47_8 | reverse complement strand
AGATCTCCCTGCTTTCTCAAGACCTTGATTTTGAAACTCCTTCTGACGAGTCCATCCTTAAAGCCCTCTGGATTCAAAAACGGAGTGTGGTGTGATTGGCTCTGTGTCGACGAAGGCCTCAACCAGCCTACCGCTGGATATTCTCCAGAAAGTCCTCAGTCACCCCAGCCAAATGGCCTCCTTGGGAATCTTGAGTGAATACGTCAGCGAAGTCTCTGGCGGCAATTTTTGGGGAATTATTTTGCTCTATGATGGCGACAAGAAATGCCTGGTGCCTGGCTCTATGCCGAATATCCCCGCCCGTCCCCTTGAAAAACACAACGAAGTGCCGGTGGCGGCCGATCATCCCATCTCAGGTCGAGCGGCCTACTTTAAAGAGACCCTCTTTATCCCTGACACGATGAACGAGCCTTATTGTGACCGCTACCGAGATCTCTTGCAGGAGCTCAAGATTTTTTCATCGCTGTCTATTCCCATCTTGAGCAGCGACCGAGATCTCCTGGGAGTTTTTTCATTCTACTTTAGTCACGCAGCAACTGACTGGCCCGAACAAACTCCGTTGCTAAAAGCCCTCGCGGGCCTCGCCGGGGTCATTCTTGAAAGAAGATCTCTCGAGGCTCAACGTCAGGACAATATCGAAAAACTACGCGCCTCCCAAGAACGTCTTAATCTGGCGCTTCGTTCACAGAAAATGGGTGTTTGGGATGCCGACCTCATCACCGGGAAAATGCTCTGGGATGATACAATGTTTGAGATCTTTGGCAAAAGCCGAGAGGAGGCCTCTGGCACCCTTAAGGACTGGGAAGAGGCTATTCATCCCGGCGACCACGAGTATGTAATGCAAATCGTAGATGCGGTCCTTCATGGACAAACCAACTACAATCATGAGTACAGAATTATTCGCCGAGGTGAAGTCCGACATATCGCTGCGGTTGGCATTCTCCTTCATGACGAAACTGGAAAGGCCATTCGACTGACCGGCTTGAACTGGGACATCACGGACAAAGTACTTGCTTCCCAAAAGATCGAACAAGAACGCGCCAAATCGGTGGCCGCCGCGAAGATGGCCGTTCTCGGAGAAATGGCCAGCGGAGTCGCCCACGAAATCAATAACCCACTGACCATCATTCTCAATCGAGCCAATCAGCTCAAGGATCGAATTCTCAAGCAGCCAGAAATTGATCGATCTTTGGCTCGCCAGGAGGTGGAAAAAATCGAGGCTACGGTTGAACGGATTGCGAAAATTATTCGCGGCCTCAGGGCTTTTTCCAGAAACTCTGACAGTGACCCGATGATCTCTTGTGATTGGAATTCTATCTTGGATGAATGTCTTGAGTTGTGCCACGAACGCTTGAAAAAATTTGGTGTTGCTTTGCACCTCAAGGGACTGCCCTATCAGGTTGCACTCCGTTGCCGCCCGTCTCAGATCTCTCAAGTCTTGCTGAATCTATTGAACAACAGTTTTGATGCCATTTCGTCCAGCCCCCATCCTTGGATCGAAATCAAGGTCACGCAAGACCATGGAGTTCTTAGAATTCGCATCACGGACAGCGGCCCCGGAATTCCGAAAACGATTTCACAGAAAGTCATGCAGCCCTTTTTTACCACCAAAGAGGTCGGCAAGGGCACAGGTCTTGGACTTTCAATCTCAAAGGGAATTATCGAGGATCACAACGGCCACCTCAGTCTCGATACAGAAAACCCCCACACCAGTTTTGTCATTGAACTCCCTGCCGAAGAAATCACAAGTCCCACACAGCGTTCCACCAGACCCCTCGAATACCGGCTCTAAGGATTAGCAACCGCCATCAAGACTTATCAAGACTCAATCAATGCTTAATAAAGTTTTGACAGATCCATCGAGTATTTACCAGGCCGGTATTGGCCCCATCGGGATTCTTTGAGTTTTTGAAACTGGGGCTTTTGGTTCGCATAACTGGCATAAGGGAAAATCGCGATACCCCCGCGTGGAGTAAATTCACCGATCACTTCCAGATAATGGGGACGAATCAATTGAACCAGATCATCGCAGATAGTTTGAACACAGTCCTCATGAAAGTCTCCATGATTACGAAAACTAAAAAGATAGAGCTTCAGCGATTTGCTCTCGATCATTTTCTGATCAGCCACATAGTTGATAAATATTTTTGCAAAATCAGGCTGACCCGTTTTTGGACACAGCGATGTGAATTCGGTGCAGATAAAACTCGTCCATGCATTTTTTCCCGGATGACGATTGCCAAAGGCTTCCAACAATGTCGGGCTATAGGTCCCTGCATACTGGGTCAGTTCCGACCCCAGGGAAAAATTCTTCAATTCTTTTGTTCGTTTTGGCATTTTTCTTTTCATCAAGCCCCCGACGCTGAGTCCAGCGATCATCTGCGAATACGTGCTGACCTTCTAGCTGGAGGCCTTTAAAATATCAACTGCCGAGTCCAAAGTTCTCATGGCATAGACCGCTTTGAGAAGTTTTTGCTCATCCTCGCTCAGATCCCCTTGGCGCCCTAGCAAAGATCTTCTTTGAATGTACATCTGATAAAAACATAAAGCTCCAGCGACGGAGATATTGAAGGACTGAACAAAACCCTCCATGGGGACAATCACGCGGTGATCGGCAGCGGTGATCATCTCTT
>PEZR01000175.1:4100-4494 GCA_002773975.1 Bdellovibrio sp. CG10_big_fil_rev_8_21_14_0_10_47_8 | reverse complement strand
TAAAATCAATATCGGCAATCGGTTTTGAATCAGTGCTTAAATGGGTCACCACAATTTGTTTGCCCTGACTTTTGAGCTCGTCCACACAAGTCTTGGTGGATTTCCATTTTTGAATCTCGACCCACTTATCTGCACCGGCGGTGGTTCTTTGGCTTTCTTTGAACTTTTCACCCAGCTCAATCATGTGCACACGTCCAAAACCAAAGGCCTCGGCAGACCTCATCACCGCACTCGCGTTGCCACGATCGTAAATATTTTCTAAGACCACGACATTGGAAAAGCACCGCGAGCCGACGACTTGTTCGATTCTCTGCCGGCGCTCCGGGGTCAGTAAGTTCCAAATCTTTGCCAACACCTGATCACTGGGCAAAGACAACTCAGCTTCAATTGAAAG
>PEZR01000175.1:3280-4057 GCA_002773975.1 Bdellovibrio sp. CG10_big_fil_rev_8_21_14_0_10_47_8 | reverse complement strand
GGTGCGCTTCCAGGGTTCCTCCGCCGATCTCTAAAAGCTTGGCGTCTCGCCACAGTCTTTCGACCACGTATTCGCCCACATATCCATAGCCCCCCAAAACCTGAATCGCTCGATCGGCGACATTTTTACCCATCGTCGTCGCGACGAGCTTCACCCCGTCCGAGTCGATGCGATTTCCTTCCTTGTTCAGGTCCATGGTTCTTGCGACGTCATAGACATAAGCTCTGCTGGCTTTGTATTCGGCATAACTTTCAGCAATGTATTTTTGAATTTGACCAAATGAATTCAGCGGCTTTCCAAAGGCTTCTCTCTCCGCCGCATAACGATTCATGATTTCCAAAGATCGACGAGCCAGTCCCAAAGACATCGCCGCCAAGGTCAATCTTTCGAGCTCCAAGTTTCTCATCATGTGCAGCATCGAGTCTCCCTCGTGCCCAATCAGATTGGCCACAGGAACCTGACATTGATCGAAGACAAGTTCCGCGGTGTTAGAAGCCCTCATGCCCAGCTTGTCGGTGATTTTTTGACCTACGCTGTAACCTGGGTGAGACTTTTCAACCAAAAAAGTCGAAATCATCGCGCGGCCATTTTTTTCGCCGGTCTTAGCATATACCAAAACACAGTCCGCCAGTGTTTTATTGTCATCAACCGCACCGTTGGTGATCCACATCTTGCGCCCATTGAGCACATAGTGGTCCCCTTTTTTATCTGCGGTGGTTTGCATGCCCATGACGTCTGTCCCAACAGCTGGCTCTGACATCGCCATCGCGCCAATCC
>PEZR01000175.1:1645-3252 GCA_002773975.1 Bdellovibrio sp. CG10_big_fil_rev_8_21_14_0_10_47_8 | reverse complement strand
TTTTTTCTTCTGCTCATCCGACGCGTTCACTGCGAAGTTATTCACCAACAACATCGAGTGCGCCAGATAGGCCAAACAAAAACCCGGATCTGATGCCGAAATCTCTTCGTGCACAATCGTCGCCGCAATGGCATCCATTCCAGATCCACCAAAACTTTCCGGCACGGTGATCCCCAACAAACCCAATTCGCCCAGTTTACGAAACAAGGGCACATTGAACTTTTCCTTGCGATCATGCTCATGAGCTTGAGGTTCCACCTCAGTTTGAACAAAAGATCTGACCGTCTCTCGCAGCATGCTGTGTTCTGGACTTGGATTGGATAAATCAAACTGGCGCCAACTCATGATGAAACTCCCACGGCTTACAATTGAATTTTATTGAAATCATCGACCTCTCGTTTTCCCCCAGAGTGGATTTCTGAGGCAAGTAAAACCGAGATCCTCCTCCAATGCCGCGGCCTGACAACTGGTGCTCTCCTCGGAAATTGAGTCTAGGCTGACGGCTATGAAAATCAGTGTCCTTGGCGTCGGCAGCGAACTCACTTCTGGCCAAATTCTCAACCGCAATGCTTCGTGGCTTTCACAAAAATGTTCAGAGATGGGGCTGACGACGGCAGTTCATCTTGTGGTTCCTGACGACAGAGAATTGATCGGACAAGCTCTGGATTTTTGTCTGCAACACTCAGATCTTCTTTTTGTCACTGGCGGCCTTGGTCCGACCAGCGATGATTTTACCCGTGAAGTTCTGGCTCAATGGTGTGGGAAAAAATTGATCTGGCATGAGCCTTCGTGGCAACACATTCATGATCGCCTCACTCCCCGTGGAATCGAGGTGCGAGACATTCAAAAGCAGCAATGTTATTTCCCGGAGGGCGCACAGGTTTTAAATAATCAGATGGGTACGGCAAATGGATTTTGTTTGCAACATCAAGACAAACAAGTCTTTGTCTTGCCAGGCCCGCCCAAAGAAATCGAATGTCTTTGGCAAGATCACCTTGAGCAAATTCTAATTGGCTTTGCGGCGAAAGTTGACCCGCTCGTGACTCTGTCCTGGGATACCATCGGATGTCCCGAATCGGAGATCGCCGAGCTGGCCGAACAAGCCCTTGCAGGCTGTGCTTTTGAACGTGGCTACCGGGTGCATTTACCTTATGTAGAATTTAAAGTGAGCTTTTTGAAATCTCAGTCTTTGAACGCCGAAAAATGGCGACTGGCTGTGGAATCAGCGTTGGGAGCCAAAACCGTCCTTCGCCAAGGCCAAGACATCGCCACCATTTTGAGTCTCGGTTTGTTAAAGACAATTTCTCAAGAAGCCATTTGGATCTGCGATGAAACTCCCGGGTCTTATTTAATGACTCGACTTGTGCCGCATTTAAAAAATAGCCTGAATTTTATCACGGACTCTAGGTGCCTGCCGAAGAGCTCTGCTCAAACTTTAATTTTACATCTTAGCAGTGATGGCCTGGGCTCGGGGCAAGCGCGCTTCAGTTTCCACGGGCAGAAAAGAATTCAAATCTTTTCGTCTCCATACAGCGCGCAGCTCTTGCGGGAGCGGGAGAATCAATACTTTGCCGAGATGGCGATGATCTTTTGGCAGCAAGAACTGG
>PEZR01000175.1:0-1637 GCA_002773975.1 Bdellovibrio sp. CG10_big_fil_rev_8_21_14_0_10_47_8 | reverse complement strand
GTTTAACTCACACAGCCCGTGGTGAACCCACAATTGATGCAACGAAAACACCCTGACTCTAAACTAGTTTCAGAGCCGCACTCGGGACAGCGGGGAAATTGGTTTTTTTGAGTCGTCAGTGGTTGACTCATTTTGCTAGCATCCCGATAGATGCTGATGGATTTAAGCCCCTTCTCTTTCGCCAGAAAAAAAATTTCCTCGATGTCGGCGGGGCTTGCTTCCTGCGGAAGATTGACGGTCTTGGAAATAGCACCGCTCAAGAACGGCTGGACGGCCGCCATCATCAGAACATGAGCTTCTGACGACAATACTCTTGTTCCAGTGCCTCCTCTTTGCGCGCAATCGAAAACGGGAAGGTCCTGTGCTCGAAGCTCTGGAGCGCCTTCGATGCTTCCGTACTCCTCGAGGTGCTGCAGAATTTTCTGAATCTGAAGCTCAGTGTACGCTCGTGACCGCAGAGCCGGCTCGACGGACGAGCTCACCAGTCTTTTCACCCCGCCACCGACCATTTTCTTACTTCGAATCAGGGCAAATTCGGGTTCAATCCCCGTGGTTTCACAATCCATGACCAAACCAATGGTCCCGGTTGGAGCCATCACCGTAACTTGGGCATGACGAAAACCCCCACGCTTCCCCTGCCGGAGGACTTCCTCCCAGAGACCATGAATGATGCCCTCCCAACCCTCAGGAGCTACGGAGAAATCAATGGCATTCACCGCCTGTTGATGCTTCTTCATGACCTTTAGAAAGGCCTTTTTATTTTTGCCATAGGCCTTAAAAGCTCCCTGACTTTTTGCCAACTCCACCGAAGTCAGCTCTGCCATCCCATGAAGAGTGGCACTCAAGGCCCCGGCCCAACTGCGGGCTTCTTCCGAATCATAGGGAATTCCCTGGCGCATCAGACTAGCCCCCAATCCACAAAATCCGAGACCCAAGGGGCGAAAGTCATGACTGTTTTGAGAAATCTTTTGGGTTGGATAACCCGCATAGTCCACCAAAATTTCTTGTGCAATCAACATCACTCGGACCGTGTGTAAATACTCACCCATCTGAAATTTTCCTGACTCATCAAAAAATTTCAGTAAGTTGAGACTCGCCAAATTGCAGGCCGAATCATCCAAAAACATGTACTCGCTGCAGGGATTGCTGACTCGAATCGGACCACTCTCAGGACATGTATGCCATGCACTGATGTTGTCGGCGAACTGCAGCCCCGGATCTGCACAAGCCCAGGCCGCAGAAATGATCTCATCCCAAATTTCTTGAGCCGGTGGACTGGATAGAATTTGATGTTTATTTCGCTCTTTGCTTCGAGCTCGCAGAGGCCAGGGTTGATTGTTTTCCAGGGCTTTAAAAAAAGCGCTGCTCAGTCGCACTGAGTTGTTCGCATTTTGGCCTGCCACCGTATGATAGGCCTCGCCCTCAAAATCCGAGCTGTAACCTTGTCGAATCAAGGCCTGGGCTTTTTCCTCTTCATTTTTCTTCCACCGGATAAACTCCAGAATTTCGGGATGGTCGTCATCCAGACATACCATCTTCGCCGCTCGACGGGTAACCCCGCCGGACTTGATTGAACCCGCAGCGCGATCAAAGACCTCCAGGAAAGAAATCAGACCGGAGCTCGTTCCGCCGCTCTG
>PEZR01000166.1:14926-18787 GCA_002773975.1 Bdellovibrio sp. CG10_big_fil_rev_8_21_14_0_10_47_8 | reverse complement strand
TTGGTGGGGCTGGCTCTTTTTCTAACTTTTTTTGTAATGGGGCCTGCTTTTACGGAGATGAATCAAAAGGGCATCCAGCCGTATATCGCTGGGAAGATCAACCAGGACCAAGCGGTTACCGAGACGCTGGCTCCACTTCGAAAATTTATGTTTTCTCAGACGAGGCCAGCTGACCTTGCTCTTTTTGTCCGGTTGGCGAAAATCCAGACACCAAAAAATTTGAGCGAAGTTCCATCGATGGTATTGATCCCCTCGTTTGTTATTTCAGAACTAAAAACATCCTTTCAGATTGGGTTCATTATCTTTCTGCCATTTTTGATCATTGATATGGTCGCGGCCAGTGTCTTGATGGCCATGGGGATGATGATGTTGCCGCCGATTGTGATTTCGCTTCCATTTAAAATCATGTTGTTTGTGCTGATCGACGGTTGGTCACTGATCATTGGATCTATGGTCAAAAGTTTCGGCTGATGTGGAGATTTTATGAATGAAGAACTGGTAATCCAATTGGGACAAGATGCCTTGAAGACCACGGCTTTATTGGCAGGCCCACTCCTGTTAGCTGCCTTGGTGATCGGTTTGATCGTGAGTATCTTTCAAGCCCTTACTCAGATCAACGAGGCTACATTGACCTTCATTCCGAAAATGGTGGTCGTGGCGTTGGTGATCGTTTTAGCAGGACCTTGGATGTTGGATGTAATGTCTAGCTACACCGTGAATTTGTTCGAGAATATTGCCACTTTCGTGAGGGAGTAAACATGGCCGGCCTTTATCAATTTCCAGAAGGACAAATCATCGCATTCGCGTTGGTCTTTCTGCGAATTATGGCCTTCGTCGTGGCATGGCCTGTTTTTGGCACCAGCAATTTTCCAGTGCATGTGAAGGTTCTGTTGGCCTTGGTCTTGGCGATGATTCAATTTCCGGTGACGACCTTCGAAAATACTCAACTGATTCAAATCAATGACCAAATTATTTTTATGTCCGTTCGAGAGCTGTGTTTAGGCCTGGCTCTTGGTTTCTTGATGCGAATGTATTTTTTCGCGGTCAGTATCGCCGGCGAGATTATGTCCGTCACAATGGGACTGGGTGCCGCACAGTTGTACAATCCAGCCATGGGTTCTCAAAGTAACGTTTTGGAGCAGTTTGAGGTCATGTTGGCCACTTTGTTCTTTTTGGTCATGAATGGCCATCATCTGTTTCTGGGTGGACTGGCCGAGAGCTTTCATTTGGTTCCTGTTGCTGCGATAGGGTTAAAGACCGAGGCCTTCGCAAGCATTACGCCTATGATCCAAAGCATTTTCTTGATTGGTTTAAAGATATCGGCGCCGGTTTTGGTATCCATCTTTTTAGCGCAGATCGCGATGGGGATTATTGGGCGGGCAGTTCCTCAAATCAATGTTCTGGTAACAAGTTTTCCTGTCACCGTGCTTTTGGGCTTGGCGGTGCTGATTGTGACGACACCGTTATTTGTTGGTGAAATGGATGGCCTGACCAACGTCATGGCAGCGAGATTCTTTCAATTTATGAAGGTGCTTTAATGGCAAGTGATGACCAAGAAAAAACAGAAGAAGCATCGCAGTCAAGGCGCGATGAGTTCCGTAAGAAGGGTCAGGTAGCTCATTCTCGAGAGTTGGCCAGCGCTCTGTTTTTGTTGGTTGCAGCGGGCTCTGTTGTCATGCTCTCAAAATTTTTCTTTCAGCAGATGGCAGATATTTTCCACTATTCCTTTGGTGCAGATATGGTCGCGGCCGTTCGCGGTGGGGATATCACCAGTGCCCTGAAACTCGCCGGATTCAAGTTCATGATTTTGACAGCGCCCATTCTGGGAATTGCATTTATCGTGGGGGTGGGATCCACGGTCGTACAGATCGGTCTGCTGAATGTCGAAGATGCATTGACACTCAATCTTGAAAAGATCAGTCCTCTTCAAGGTTTCAAAAGAATCTTCTCGTTAAAAACTGTGGTGGAAACCATCAAATCTATTCTGAAGCTAATATTCATTGGCTCTATTGGAGTTTTGATCGTTAAGGCCGAGATATTTAAGCTTCCGGGAATTATTGAATTTACTGCAGAACAGTTGATTCAGTATTTGGGCGCGATGACGGTCAAGCTGATGGGTGGCGTCGGAATGGCCATGATGGTGCTGACCGCAGGCGACTATTTTTTCCAGAGATGGGATCTGGAAAAAAAGATGATGATGAGCAAACAAGAGGTCAAAGACGAAAACAAACAACGTGAGGGGGATCCCCTCATCAAGGCCCGCATTCGACGAGTTCAACGAGAGATGGCCAATCGGCGAATGATGGAAAAAGTCCCTACGGCAGACGTCATCATCACCAATCCGACCCATATCGCGGTTGCGCTCAAATACGACAAGGATCTTCCAGCCCCTCAAGTCATTGCGAAGGGTGCTGATTTGATTGCAGAAAAAATTAAGATGATTGCCAAAGAACACAATATTCCAGTGGTTGAAAATAAGCCATTGGCTCGAACAATTTTTAAAACCCTCAAGTTGGGGCAGGTCATTCCGCGAGAATTGTTTGTGGCTGTCGCTGAGGTCCTCTCGTATGTTTACCGCTTGCGCAGAAAGGTGAAGCGATAGATGGAAGCCTTATTTATTTTTGTTAAACGATTTGAGAAGTACACTAAAAATACGGATCTCTTTATTGCGATTGGTATTTTGACGATTTTGATGGTGATGGTGGTTCCACTGCCACCAATGATTTTGGATTTGGCTCTCACGTTTTCATTGGCTCTCAGTATTTTGATTTTATTGGTTTCAATCTACGTAAAAAGAGCCCTGGAGTTCAGTGTATTTCCTTCTTTGTTATTGATCACAACATTGTATCGGTTGGCATTGAATGTTGCGACCACTCGTCTGATTCTAACCCATGGCCATGAGGGACCGAAAGCTGCTGGGGATGTTATTTCAGCTTTCGGAAACTTTGTCGTTGGTAACAACTATGTTATCGGAACGATCGTCTTTATCATCTTGGTGGTGATTAACTTTGTAGTTATCACAAAAGGTTCTGGTCGAGTGGCAGAGGTCGCAGCCCGATTTACCTTGGATGCGATGCCTGGAAAACAGATGTCCATCGATGCGGACCTGAACGCAGGTTTGATCAATGAACAAGAAGCGCGTAGACGACGTCAGGAAATCGAAGCTGAAGCTGACTTTTACGGAGCCATGGATGGTGCCAGTAAGTTCGTTCGCGGAGATGCCATCGCCGGGATCTTGATCACTGTTGTAAATATTATTGGTGGTTTGATGATCGGCGTTCTTCAACAGAACCTCGATCTTGGGACGGCGGCAAAATATTATACGATGTTGACCATTGGGGATGGATTATTGTCGCAGATTCCCGCCCTGATTATTTCCACAGCCGCAGGTGCTGTGGTCACTCGAAATTCTCGTTCCGGAAAAAATATGGGAACTGAGATGGTCAATCAGCTGTTGCTGAATCCACGAGCGGTGGGAATTTCTGGTGCAGTGATTGGGCTTTTAGCCCTGGTGCCCGGCCTTCCGACCGTTCCATTTCTTTTTATGTCCTTTGTGTTGGGAAGTCTTTCTTGGGTGATTGGCCGTTATCAAAAAGAGGGCGAAGACAACGATCGAAAACGAGCTGAAGAGACAGCAGCCGGTCCGAAAAAGGAAAATATCGAAAGTCTTCTGCCTTTGGATATGGTCGAGCTCGAAGTTGGATACGGATTGATCAACGTGGTTGAGAGTGACCAGTCTGGCGATCTGCTTGAACGTATTGTCAGCATTCGAAAACAATTTGCTCTGGATTTAGGAATCATTGTTCCAAGTATTCACATCCGAGACAATTTGCAGCTGGCATCTGGCGAGTATCGATTGAT
>PEZR01000166.1:4613-14910 GCA_002773975.1 Bdellovibrio sp. CG10_big_fil_rev_8_21_14_0_10_47_8 | reverse complement strand
ATTAGCGGCGGAATTTTGCGGCCTGACTGCATGTTGGCGATGGACCCCGGCAATGTATCAGATCCCGTTGATGGATATCCAACCAAGGAGCCGGCTTTTGGTTTGGATGCGCTTTGGATCAATGGAGCGTTGAAGGAGCAGGCTGAAGTTGCGGGATATACGGTGGTGGATTTGCCAACGGTCATGGCGACTCATTTGACGGAAATTATCCGAACTCATGCCCATGAACTTTTGGGACGGCAGGAAGCTGCTGCTCTGGTTGATAACTTCAAGAAGACCTATCCAAAGGTAGTCGAGGACCTGATCCCTGATCGCATGCCTCTAGGAAACGTGGTGCGTGTTCTGCAAAGTCTTCTTAAAGAGCAGGTTTCCATTCGGGATCTTCGCACAATTTTTGAAACTCTGGCAGATGACGCCGGCAACACTAAAGATATCGAAGTGTTGACTGAGTCCGTCCGGAAAGCTTTGGCTCGATCAATTACAGCAAAGTATTCGGGCGACATTGGCAGCGTGCAGGTGATGACTCTGCATCCACATATTGAAGAGCTGATTGCTAACTCATTGATTCAGACAGAGCAGGGAGTTCAATTGGTGATGGATCCTCAGACGGCGCAAAAACTAATTACTGAAATCGCAAACACCGTTGAATTCCATCCTGAGATTGCCGGCCAACCAATTCTGCTCACCAGTCCGACAGCTCGGCGTCATTTGTACAAGTTAACTTCGCGGTTCATTCCGCAATTGGTGGTTTTATCGCACAACGAATTAACCTCTGAGGCCAACGTAAAATCGGTGGGAGTGGTGGAGATGAATCATGCAAGTTAAAAAATTCGAGGCACGAACGATGAAGGAAGCTCTGGAGATGGTCAAAACCCAGCTGGGACCCGACGCCATTATTCTCAGTGCTCGCGATAACAACAAGAGCTTTGGTTTAGTCGGGGAGGGCAGTGTTGAAATCACCGCAGCAGTTTCGGAGGAGACTTTGCAAAGAAAGAGATTTGTTGAAAGTCGATTAAGAACCGAAGATAGAGAAAAATTGCTCCGAAGTCCAGCGAGAGTTCAAAAGCAGATGATCGACCAAATGGTAAATAGCTATATTGCCGGCCAAGAAGAAAAGGCGCCGCGAACAATCACTCGTACCAGATATATCGAGATCGAAGACGAACAACAGGCGGCTCAGAATCAAGCTGTTTTGGCGGCTGAGAGAATTCGGGGTGCTGCGCAGAGGGCATTGACCGCCTTGCAGGACAACGTTCCCGAGCCAGAGCCCAGATCAAATCCGATCAAAGGTCGAAATGCGAAGCCCACTGCTCCAATGGCACCCGGCGCAACCAGGGATCGTAGCGAAATCTCAGCCTTGAAGGGTGAGATTGCCGGGCTTAAGCAGCTGATCGCCCAGTTTCGTGAGATGCCCCAGAATATTTTGGCGGGTCAGCATCCTGGAGCTAGCTACGGCCTGAGATTTGAGGTCAGTGAGATGTTTGATCGTCTGATTAAGGCGGGCATTGCCGAATCAGTGGCAGCAGAAATTCTCACCGAAGCTCAGCAACAAATGCCGGCCTTGAAACTCAAGAACAAGGCCCTGGTCGAAGCTTGGACCGCAAAATATATTTTGAACAGCACTCAAGTCGTCACCGACAAGCAGGTTTCAAAGATTCATGTTTTTGTT
Organism: Bdellovibrio sp. CG10_big_fil_rev_8_21_14_0_10_47_8; assembly: GCA_002773975.1. GTDB lineage: Bacteria > Bdellovibrionota > Bdellovibrionia > Bdellovibrionales > Bdellovibrionaceae > 21-14-0-10-47-8. The sequence goes on along the minus strand of PEZR01000166.1, from coordinate 13,241 downwards.
GGGCCTGCCGGCAGTGGAAAGACATCGACCTTGATTAAGATGGCCAGCCATTACGTTGTGCAGGAAAATAAAAAGGTCGCCTTGGTGACTTTGGACACTATGAAGGTGGGAGCTGCCGATCAAATGAGAATCTATGCTCAGATTCTCAATGTGCCATTTGCCATTGTTCGGCAAAGATCAGACTGGGACAAGATCATGGCTCAGCTCAGCGGGTATGACCATATTTTAGTCGACTCTCCCGGGCTCAGTCTCAAGTCAATGGAAGAGATTTCTTTGATTCGGCAGTTGCTCCCGCCGGACCAGAGGTGGAGTTTGAGAACACATCTGGTGCTTTCATGTTTGGGGAAAGATTCAGACCTGACGGAGATTGGAAAGCGCTACAAAGTCACCGAATTTCAAGATGTGATTTTTACGGGTCTAGATGAGTCCAATCAGCATGGGACTATCTATAATTTTATGAGGAGATTCTCAACACCACTCCATAGCTTTGGGATCGGCAGTCGAGTTCCGGAGGACTATGAAGTTGCGACGCGAGAACGAGTTTTGGACTTAATTTTCAAGATCACAAAAATGAACAGAGTAGATCAGCAGGGATAAACTATGGCACTAAAAATTCGGAATCGGACAAAGACTATCTGTATCACCTCCGGAAAAGGAGGAGTGGGGAAGACCACTGTGGTCTCGAATATGGCCTATGCCTTGGCACTCCGGGGAAAACGGGTTTTGATTTTCGACGGAGATTTGGGAATGGCGAATGTGGACATCATGTTTGGCGTGAAGCCAGATGGAAATATTTTGGATGTTCTTCACGGCGAAAAAGAAATCGATCAGGTATTGGTGCCATTGGCCCCGAATATCGCCCTGATTCCAGGTGGGAGCGGCGTTGTTGAGCTCTCACGCTTGAACGCATTTGAGCGTCGTTCTCTGCTGGATGCAGTGAGCACGTTGGACTATCACTATGATTATCTGTTGATTGATACTGCTCCTGGCATTGCAGATAATGTTTTGTATCTGAATTCCGCGTCTCAGGTGAGCAGCGTGATTATTACTCCGGATCCGTCGTCTTTGGCCGATTCTTACGCGTTGATCAAGGTTTTGCATCAAGAGTACAAAGAGAACAACTTCTCTATCATCTGTAATCAGGTCCGTGACGAAACTGAGGGCTTACAGCTCTTTAATCGCTTCAATGACGTCGTCAATCGTTTCCTCAGTATAGGACTGGACTATTGGGGAGCTTTGCCAATGGACAACCTGTATAGAAAATCGACACAGAACCAACGTCTCATAATGAAACACGAGCCACAATCTGAGGCAGCCAAATATCTGCTTCAGATTTCGCGCCAATTGGAATCTTCCCTGGAAAAGCAACAGGATAAGGCCGGACTCCAGTTTTTCTGGGAGCAGGTCGTGGGTGTGGCATAGCAGGATTTGGACTTTCGAGATGAATATCGTTTTGATAAAATTTGAGCTGAGGGGACATCATTCATGGCAAAAAACACGGTATTACTGAAAAAGTACAAAGACGAACCTCGTCGAGTCACGGCCGATGAGAAAGACAAACTCATTGTTGAATACGCGCCGCTGATTAAATTTATTGCGCAGAAAATTGCGGTTCGTCTACCTTCGAATATTGAGTTGGATGACTTGATTTCAAGTGGTGTGATCGGCCTGATGGATGCGATTGATAAATATGATCCCACTCGGGATAATAAATTTAAGACCTATGCGGAATTTCGAATTCGTGGTGCTATTTTGGATGAATTGCGAGCCCAAGATTGGGTTCCGCGCTCAATTCGAGATAAAGCCAAAGTGTTGGATAAAACCGTTTCACATCTCGAAGCAGAGATGGGGCGTACGGCCACGGATGAAGAGGTCGCCAAGGCTTTGGATGTTTCCATTGAAGAGTTTTATGATCTATTGAACCAAGTGCGACCAGTGAGTCTTCTTTCTATTGATGAGTCTCAGACCTTCAGTAACGTGGATAAGAAATCAATTTTAAATATCCTTGAAGGTTGTCGACTGAGCAATCCATTCAATCAATTGAATGTCAAAACGGTGAAGGATTTGGTCACCCAGGCGATCGAGGAATTGCCTGAACGACAACGGCTCGTGCTTTCGCTGTACTACTATGAAGATCTCAATCTTAAAGAGATCGGAAAAGTTTTGCGAGTCACCGAGAGTCGTGTGTCTCAGCTTCATGCTCAAGCCGTATCAAGGTTGCGGGGCAAGCTAGCCCAAACCCTCGGCTCCGGCGAACTGGATGTGGCCTAGGAAGGTGCTACCTTTCGAATTGGTCTTTGATTTTCTTCATTAAGCGAGCTTCCATTTGGCGAACGGCCTCTCGGGTGATGCCGTATTTTTCGCCGATCTCTTGCAGGGTCAGAGGCTCGTCATTCAAAATTCTTTCTTCCAAGATAATCTTTTCTCGTGCTGACAGATGAGGTTTCAATTCATTGATGGCCTCGGTCAGTTGAGACAGTTCTTCATGTTGAGCGAGGGCCTCGTCGGGCATGCTGACTTCGCCTCGTTGCAGGTCCATCAGACTCGCGCTTGAATCATCACTCATGGGGCGGTCTAAACTGATATCTCGGCCGGACATTCTCTGGGTCATCATTTGTACTTCGTCCGCTGGAATTCCAAGCCTTGTGCTCAGCAATTGGATATCAGGAGTTTGCCCGAGGGCATCGAGCTCTTGTCGTTGTCTTTGCAACTGGTAGAAAAGTTTCTTTTGATTTTGAGTCGTGCCGATCTTCACCAAAGAATACTGTTTCATTAGGTATTCTTGAATATAACCGCGGATCCACCATACGGCATAGGTAATCAATCGAACACCCTTGTAGGGATTGAAGTCTCGGACGGCATGCATAAGACCCATATTGCCTTCTTGAATCAGATCAATCATGCGTGCACCGAAACGTGAGTATTCGGCGGCAACCTTGACCACAAATCGCAGATTGGCCGTCACCAAAGCCTGGGCCATGGCGGGATCTTTAGTTTCGTAATATTTTTTAGCCAGCTCGCTCTCTTGTTCCCGTGAGAGGAGAGGGTATTTCCGAATCTCTGCCAAATACAAACCGACGGGATCCGCCGTCGTCAGGGACTTGTCCGTCGGAGAGCTTGGAGTCAAGTCGGGGGCAGTGTCGCTAACTTCAGCCGAGTCATCAACAACTGGCGAGATTTCATCGTCGTGATCGGTGTTGGAGACGGCAGAGTCATCAACGAGTTCAGCCACAACTCGTTTGTGAGTGACCTTGCGAGCAGCCGTTTTTTTGGTGACCTTCGGCTTGGCACTCTTTTTTTTTGCCCCCTTAGCCGGAGACTTGGTAATGGATTTTTTCTTTAAAGTTTTTGCCATAAAGTGCCAGACGATTAAGTGACGTATTTACTCAATTTTTTCTGAATAGTCTCTTGGATTTTTCCCTTGAGGGGGGTCAGGAGCAGGGGAAGATCCACAACCACATTGACCAAGCTACCGGCGCCCACTCCACTCACAGAGATATCGGCCTTAAATTGTTTCCCAGTGGCTTTGCCGCGGAGTTGAGCCTCGACAAAGCTGCAAGTCAGATTTGGATCAAGGCGTCGAATGTCCTGGTCGCTTTCAAAGAAGGTTTTGATCTTGGCAAAAGCATCTTGGGGACTGAGGGTGGACTTGTGATCAATAGTGACTTTCGGCATAAAAACCTCCCAGACTTCAAGGTAAAACTCGACTCTTATGAAGTCCATTAAAAGAAGTTTTTTGACCCCCCTTGGGCCAGTATGTCAGAATCAGAAATTCGAAGTAAGGATTCAACATGTTTGTCCATCAACTCAAGCGAACGCATTACTGCGGTCATCTCAATAAATCTCACGTGAACAAAGAAGTGATCTTGATGGGCTGGGTCGACACTCGTCGTGATCATGGCAGCTTGATCTTCATTGATTTGCGCGATCGTGAAGGAATCATTCAGGTGGTTTTGGATCCAAAAAAAGCAGAAACCTTGGCGGCCAAAGATTTGCGCAGTGAATACGTGTTGGCAGTACGCGGTCTTGTGCGTGAAAGACCAGCCGGCATGGTGAACTCCAAGGTCAAAACAGGAGAGATCGAGGTCGAGGCCCTGCACTGTGAGATTCTGAATTCTGCTGAAACTCCGCCATTTCAAATCAGTGACGAGAGCGTCGGTGAAATGTTGCGATTGAAATATCGTTATCTTGATCTGCGTTCACCGCGTTTGCAGAATCATCTGATCATCCGTCACCGAGTGGCTCAATTAGTGAGAAAATTTTTGTCGGACAATCATTTTCTTGAAATAGAGACACCAATTTTATTCAAGTCTACGCCAGAGGGGGCAAGGGATTATCTGGTTCCATCACGAGTGAACCCAGGAAATTTTTATGCTCTTCCTCAGTCCCCGCAAATTTTAAAACAACTTTTGATGATCTCTGGTTATGACCGGTATTTTCAGATCGCTCGTTGTTTCCGAGACGAGGACTTGCGAGCGGATCGACAGCCCGAGTTTTCCCAGATTGATATCGAGATGTCTTTCATTGATGAAGAAGACGTCATTGATCTGAATGAAAAAATGCTTCGTTTAATCTGGAAAGAGATCAAAGGGGTTGATGTCGGTGCAGTGCCAAGAATGACCTACTTCGAGGCGATGGATAAATATGGCAGTGACAAGCCTGACACTCGTTTTGGCATGGAGATTCAGGACTTAAAGAAGATTGTGACTCAGTCGGGCTTTAAGGTCTTTGATGACGTAGCTGCGCGTGGTGGGATTGTCCGTGGAATTGCTGTGCCTGGCGGTGGTTCCTTTTCGCGTGGTCAAATGGATAAACTAACAGATTTGGCAAAGAGTGCGGGCGCCAAGGGTTTGGTTTGGATCAAATCAGAAGCTGACGGAACCCTGACTTCACCTATTTCGAAATTTTTTGATAAAGAGAAACTCAATGAAATCTTTCAAACTGTGGGTGCAACAAAAGGCGGCGCGGCCCTTGTTGTTGCTGATGACTATGATGTTGCTTGTGCTGCTCTTTCGACTCTCCGATTACATCTCGGCAAAGAGCTCAAGCTCATCGATACCAGCAAAGACAAGTTCTTGTGGGTCGTTGACTTCCCCTTGTTAGAGTATTCACCCGACGACAAACGTTGGGTGGCGAGACACCATCCATTCACTTCACCGAAAAATGAACACATGGATTGGATGATCAATAAAGAGGAATCTAAATTTGGCCAGTTGTTGGCCAAGGCCTATGATTTGGTTTGCAATGGTTACGAAATGGGTGGCGGAAGCATTCGGATTTACCGCAATGATTTGCAACAAGCGATGTTTCGAACATTGGGCATGAGCCAAGAAGAAGCTGAAAACAAGTTTGGTTTTTTCCTTGAAGCCTTTAAGTACGGAGCTCCACCTCATGGCGGAATCGCGTGGGGGATGGATCGTTTGGTGATGCTCTTGTGTGAGACTGATGCAATTCGCGAAGTCATCGCATTTCCAAAAACTGCAAAAGCCACCGATATTATGGCCGAAGCCCCAAGTCCCGTCAGTCATGACCAACTTTCGGAAGTTGGAATTCGTCTGAAATAGGCGAAATTTAGAGTCCTCATCCGATTTTCGATTCTATTTCAGCAACCAAGAAGCCGGTGGTCTATTTCCATTTTTGCATAAAAAAGGAGCGACCTTGCAGCCGCTCCTTTGAAACGATTTCTCCTCTCCACTAACGAAAGGAGTTCTTATGCCCAACCAGCATAGGTGCAATCGGATGTTTTCAAAAAAAACTCGAGATCGACTGGAAATTTATTTTCTAATCATCCAGATTTTTATTTTGATTCTTCAGGTTTTTAATCAATTCAAGGCTTAGGTCGGGCTTCGTGTCTGTGGACTTGGAATCCAAACAGTAAGCTCATGGTTGAGCCGGGCGGCTGCCGGGTCACCCAACTCAGGTAGCTTTACCTGAGCCGTGTGAGGGAGTCTTGGAGGTTTTGGAGTTGGTTTTTGGATTGGGCCAAGAGTTGACGGTCGGCTTCGACGACTTCTTCGGCCGCGTTCTTGACGAAGTTTTCGTTATTAAGACGGCCGCTCAGGGAGCCAATGTCCTTGGTCAGTTTTTCCACCAATTTTTGGATTCGTTTGACCTCTTCTTCGATGTCTACCAAGCCTTCGAGAGGAATCACCACTTTGACCTGGGCTGTCTTAACATTGATGACGGCCAAGGCGCATTTTGATAAATTGCCCTCGTCGCCAATCTCAAAGTTTTCAATTCTTCCCAGGGTCATGATCGCGCTCTTATTGTGGGCCAGGTGCTTTTGAACTTCGCCATCGCCAGGAACCAAACGAACATTGATTTTTTGCGCAGGACTGATGCGATTTTCACCGCGGATATTTCGAATCGCTGAGATGACCTCTTTGATCAAGTCGACTTCTAAAGCGGCGGTCTCGGAGCCCAGAGCCAAAAATTCGCGATCATTGCGGGGATTCGGATATTGATCCAACATGCAGGTTTTGTCATGCAGGGGCAGTTTTTGATAAAGTTCTTCGGTGATAAACGGCACAAAAGGGTGCAAGAGGCGCATGATTCGGTTCAGGGTCTGAGCCACCACCAGCTGCGAATTTTCTCGGTCGACAGACGGGGCACCGTTTAGAACCGGCTTCATAAATTCGATGTACCAGTCACAGAATTCATACCAAACAAACTGATAAAGAGCATTGGTCGCATCAGAAAAACGATGTTGTTCCATGGACTCTTCCACGGTTTTTTCCACTTCGCCCAATTTAAAAATCAACCACTGATCATAGACAGAGAGGTGAATTTTATTTGGCAGAGCTTTCAGTCCGTCAGTGGGAATTTGAAAATCCTGTAAAGCTGCCAACGCAAAGCGAGTGCCATTCCATATTTTGTTCATGAAATTGCGATAACCTTCGATTCGCTGTTCGCTAAATTTAAAGTCTTTTCCAGAAAAGAGATGTGCGATGAAAGAAAAGCGCAAGGCATCGGCTCCGTACTTGCCGATCATTTCAACGGGATCTACAGAGTTCCCCAAACTTTTGCTCATCTTGCGACCCTGAGAATCACGAACCAGGCCGTGCAGATAAACTTCGCGGAAGGGAACGTCTCGTTTGAATTCAAGACCCATCATGATCATGCGGGCAACCCAGAAAAACAAAATGTCATGACCGGTGACCAGGATGCTGGTGGGATAAAAGGTTTTTGCAGTCTCGGTCTCTTGAGGCCAACCCATGGTTGAAAAAGGCCACAGGGCCGAACTGAACCAAGTGTCGAGAACGTCTTCGTCTTGGCGAACGTTTTTGCTGTGGCAGGTTTCACATTCAGTGACGTCCGTTTCGCTGACGGTGATGTGTTGGCAATCTTCGCAATACCAGGCGGGGATCTGATGGCCCCACCAAAGCTGACGAGAAATGCACCAATCCTCGATGATGTTCATCCAGTGCAGATAAACTTTGGTCCAACTCTCGGGTTCAAAGCGAATTGTACCGCTTTCAACCACCCGTTTTGCAGGAACAGCTAACTGATCCATTTTCATAAACCATTGGTCCGAGAGAAAAGGTTCGACAACGGCACCCGTTCGAGAGCAATGACCGACACTCAAGGCGTGAGGTTCTTCTTTTTCCAACAGACCTTGAGTCTTGAGGTCTTCGAGAATTCGTTTGCGAGCCTCTTGAACTTTGAGGCCTTTGTACGGGCCTGCGTTTTCATTGAGCTCACATTTTTTTGTCAGAATATTGATCATCGGCAATTGGTGAGTTTTCCCGATTTTGTAATCATTGAAATCATGGGCAGGAGTGATCTTCACTACGCCAGAACCAAACTGAGGATCAACATAGGTATCTGCAATGATCGGAATTTTTCGACCCAGCAGCGGTAGAACAACATGTTTTCCAATCAGATGTTTGTAACGTTCGTCATCTGGGTGAACACAGACGGCACTGTCGCCCAACAGAGTTTCAGGGCGGGTGGTGGCGACAATCAGAAAATCCTGAGTGCCCTCGACCTGATATTTGATATGCCACAGAGAGCCTTTGATCTGGCGATGCTCGACTTCGAGATCAGAAATCGCGGATTCCAGTGGGCCAGACCAATTCACCAAACGAGTGCCTCGGTAAATTTGACTTTTTTTGTACAACGACACAAACACTTTACGAACGGCTTTTGAAACGCCTTCATCCAGGGTAAAAACCGCGCGGTCCCAGTCGCAAGAGTCCCCGAGCTTTCGCATTTGGGAGTAAATGCGATCGCCATATTGATGTTTCCATTCCCAAACTCTGGCGACAAATTTTTCACGCCCCAGCTGGTGACGAGTGAGGTTTTCTTTTTTTAATTCTTTTTCCACCACGGCCTGCGTGGCAATTCCGGCGTGATCTGTTCCGGGCAACCATAAAACATTAAAACCATTCATGCGTTTCCAGCGCACCAAAACATCTTGAACGGTGTGATCAACCGCGTGACCCAGGTGCAAAAAGCCAGTGACATTGGGAGGCGGTAAAATAACGCTGTAAGGGGGTTTCGTGGATTGATCTTGAGCTTTGAAAAAGCCAGATTGTTCCCACCAGGCATAAACCTTTTCTTCGACGTCGGCGGGACTATAGCGGTCCGACATGGTTTGTTTGGAATTTTCAGTCATTGTCACCTCTT
>PEZR01000166.1:4387-4596 GCA_002773975.1 Bdellovibrio sp. CG10_big_fil_rev_8_21_14_0_10_47_8 | reverse complement strand
AGCCGAAAAGGCTCGCTGTCACAAGGCTTCGTGCTTCAAGTTTATTGGCGTTTTTTCTTTCGTTTCAACTCGATTTGAAACTCGGTTTGATCGAGCTCATTTTGAAGCTTTTTTTGCCGTTGCGCAGGGGTCGGAGCCGGTTTTTTACGCACAGGCGGTGGCGGAGGAGGCGGCGGTGGAGCCGTGAACAAATTTTGATCAACGCCGTC
>PEZR01000166.1:0-4319 GCA_002773975.1 Bdellovibrio sp. CG10_big_fil_rev_8_21_14_0_10_47_8 | reverse complement strand
ACGAGTTTCCACTGCCGCCCAGAGTGTAATTCAAGCCAGCAAAGAGAGTCCAACCTGCAGCCATGTTGGCGCCGGTCAGTGATGTTCCGGCACCTACCTTGAGTCCCAGAGAATTTTTTTGCCATCTTGCCCAAAAATTACTCTCTAAAAGCGAGGGATCTACTGAGTAGTATTTCAGAGAGCCACCATTGCGGTATGCCACGACGTGTCTGCGGTACTGCTCGTTGGTGTAGGTATCATTGATGATGGACTGATAGCCTCTTAAATCAGCTCCCACCGAGAGGCTGCCTAGTTTCCACTCAGCCCCCAAGCCATAGGGCAAAAGCGAGGACCGGTCTTCGTCTCGGTAAGTAAAACCCGCAAATGCAAAGGGTTGAATTTTTCCCCACTTTAACCGTGCAATTGCTCGGGCTGAGAGCTCCATCGCGCCCTCTCCGTTGAGGACGGAGTCATCGGTGGTGCTGACGCGTTCAAATGGATAGGTGAAGTTAACGTCAGGAATCAAATCAAATTTTGAATTGGAAATCATCAGCATATCGATTCCCAAAGTTGCTTGGCTAAGACTGCTATTGCCGCGAGTGTTGAAATTGTCTTTGCCTTCAGCGTTGCTGACCCGGCTCGTGCCGTAAAATCCCCAAGTGCGATCTGGGGTCCATCTTGCGCCGAAATCCACATCCATCAATTGGTAACTGCCACCAGAGGGAAGGCTTTCGTACTGGCCGCCTTCTTTGGTGTAGTTGGCAGTAGAGGTAAAATAACTTCCGACCGTTTCAACGTTGAGCGCACCCGAGTCGTAGGCTCTGGAGGATTCATCAAAAAGAGAAACTCCCGCTTGGGCGATAGAAAATGAAAGCGCGACAACAAGGGTGGGGAAAATCACTGACAACTTCATGCTCTTCGATTATGCCTGTAAACACCGAACTTGAAAAGGATAGAGGTGGAAGTGAATTCCTCGAACACACAAACGTCCAGTGTCTTGGCAGAGCGATCTCGAATGGGAGTGATCTTTTTCACGGTGTTTTTGTACCTGGTGGGCTTTGGTGTGGTGATTCCAATTTTGCCGATCTTGGCGCGAAATCTTGGGGCCAGCAGTCTTGAGGTCGGTCTTTTGATGTCCGTGTATTCGTTGATGCAGTTTGTATTTGCACCATTCTGGGGGCGTCTCAGTGATCGCAAAGGTCGTCGTCCTATTTTGCTTTTGTGTTTGGTGGGCGAGACTTTGTCATATATTGCATTTGGCTTTGCTCGAAACCTGGAGGGGCTCTTTTTAGCTCGACTTTTTGCGGGCTTTTTTGGTGCGAGCATTTCAACCGCGTCGGCTTATATATCTGACATTACTCCTCAGAACGAAAGATCCAAGGGGATGGCTTTGATTGGCGTGGCCTTTGGTCTAGGTTTTTTATTTGGCCCAGTGTTGGGCGGTGGGCTCGCAATTTGGGGCGCATATATTTCGCCAGCTCCGCATTTTGATACCAGCTTTGCGGCATTTTGTGTCGCGGGTCTTTGTTTGGCCAATTTTGCTTTCGCTTTTCGCTTTTTAAAAGAGTCTCTGCCCGAGCATCATCGGAGCGAGGGAAAACAAGGTCGTTTCACTTTGCTTTTTCGTTATGTCAAAAAAGATTTGGTCGGCCCTTTGATCGGTGTTTTTTTTCTGTCTTCTTTGGCAATGTCGATGATGGAGGCCTCCTTGGTTTTATTTGTCGGCGATCGATTCGATTGGGGAGTCAAAGAGGTCAGTTTTGGATTTGCCTATTTGGGGCTGATCATCGTGATTTCGCAAGGTTTGATTGTGCGACGAATTTTACCCATTGTCGGTGAAAAGAAGGTTCTGTGGTCGGGACTTCTTTTGCTCGCAGTGGGAATGTCAGGGATTGCGATTTCAGACAGCATCCCGGTGTTGGCCGTTTTTCTGACCTTGTTGGCGGTGGGGAACAGTTTTATCAACCCATCCACCTTGGGAAGTATCAGTTTGCTGACGGACATCAAAGAGCAAGGGGTGGTGATGGGCACCACCCAGGGCACGGCTTCGCTTGGCAGGATTTTGGGTCCAGCTCTGGGTGGATTTTTTTATCAGCAATTCAGTCAAGGATCCCCCTTTGTCACGGGCGGCGCTTTTGCTTGTCTGGGACTGGCGACGGTTTCGAGTCTGTTCAAACGTTTGCCTGAATCTGCCAAAGGTGCCAGAAAAAGTAAATCCGAGCATGTAGCTTTGCCCATTGGTTTTTTCCAGTTCGACAATTTGGTCAGGAATCGAATTCCCTTTGTTCTGATTCGCACCGAGCTAGATGTGGAGACCATGTTCCCAGCCACCGAAAGAGCTTATCTGCAAACACATACCAGCGTCGTGTCGGAGCTTGATTGGAAACAGGTAACAGCTCACCTCACTGAACGTAAAGTCAACAAAGAGGACCCTGTTCTGATTCTGTGCCAAGACGGAAAAAAATCCCAAGCCATCGCCGATCGATTGTCAGCGCAATATATGAATGTGTATTACGTGCTGGGTGGCTTTCAATCTTTGAAGGACGAGTCGGCTGCAGAGTAGGACTGCCCTTTGGGCTAGTAGATAGATGCCTATTGGCTGTGTAAACTGATTATGTGATCACAGACAGATTTCTCGAGATCAACTAAGGAGACGATAATGTTGAAAGTTTTAATTTCTGGATTGTTTTTGTTTTGCGCCTCTATGCTGGTAAAAACTGAGTCGGTGGCGGCTGATACGAAGAGAGCGAATTACATGCCATGCCTGAAGGCTCTCAATGAAAAGTCCGTGATTTATAAAGACAAGATTTTCCCCTTGGACAAAGACGGCTGGACATACGTTGTTAAGCAGGACAATGGATCTATGACCGTGGTTGGCGAAAATGGGACAACCTACAATCTTTCTGCAAAACCAACGAAGTGCTCTGCCTCCCAAGCAGTCAATACACCTGTGAAGGGAATTGCCGAACTTTATATCCAGGCTGTGGCCCTGGGAAATGATCCAAAAAACAGCTACGAAAATAAAAAAGAAATTGTTGAACAATGTAAGAGTGTCGCTGCTTTTGCATCAAGTATTCTAAGGTCTGCCGGATCGACTCCGGGGATGATGACCTCAGTTCCCGGGTCTAGATAAAAATCACCCCTCAAAAACCACGGCGCGTACGGACTCCAGGCTCAGGCCGTGGATCAGGACGGTTTTGCCGCGGGATTTTTCTCCGCGGAGCATTTCCACTTTGGATTTTGGTAAATCTAAGAGTTCGGCAAAAAAACGCACGATTTCTTCGTTGGCTTTTCCTTCTACTGGTGGAGCTTTGATTTTGATTTTAAGGGCACCATTGTGTTCGCCGATGATCATCGAGCGGGGAGCATTGGGTTGAACGTAGAGGGAGATTTGCACTCCCTCTGGCGTTTCGCGAAACATAAATCACGTGATGGATAAGGGGGATACCGCAGAGCTTCGAAGCACTGAGTTCGCCGTGTTGTTCTCGGGGGCATCGTAAGCCTGGGGCAGGTTGATCGAAGGCATGAATTTTTCGCCTTGTTCAACCAGCGCCAAATGGGCCTGTGCTAAGGCTTTCAAGTTGGCTTCGAACTGCAAACGCAAACGTTTCATGTCCGAAATTTCTTGGTAAGCCTTTTTCAATGAATCTCTGGAATCTCGAGTGATCATCTCGGCCTTTTGTTGAGCATCATTGATGATCAATTTGGCTTCGCGTTCAGCATCGACTCGCAAACGATCCACCATCTGACCGGCTGTCGAGATCGTGCTTTTGAGAACATGATCACTGTCTTTGTAATCATTCAGCTGCAACTCTTTTTCGCGAACCAGTTCTTTCAACGAATTTCTTTCATGAATCAGGTCTTCCATGGTCGAAGCCACCTGTTGCAGAAAATCATTCACTTCGGACTCATCGAGGCCGAACATTTTTTTGTTGAAACCTTTGTGGGCGATGTCCACGGGAGTAATCTTCATAAGCTTCCTCCTTGAAGCAAGAGATATCGGATTGAATCTTTTTTAGGATAAAGGGGACTAGCTCTCTTTCGCAAGCTCTTGATTTCGAAGAGCCGCTTTTTCAAAAGAATAACGGAGAGCTCTCTCGATTTCGAGTTCGCGCATGGACTGAAGTCCAGCTGCGGTGACACCTTTTTTCGAAGTGACCTTGTGTTGCAGTTCTTCCAAAGCGGCGGCTTTGGGTTGCGCTGCGAGCAGAGCTGTCCCGACGAAAGTCTCGACCACCATCTTACGAGCGATTTCTGGCTCGATGCCTCGCTCTTCAATCCAGTCTTGCCAGTACATCATAAGTTCAAAAATAAATCCGGGCCCGCTGGAGCAAGAGACC
>PEZR01000138.1:4187-6325 GCA_002773975.1 Bdellovibrio sp. CG10_big_fil_rev_8_21_14_0_10_47_8 | reverse complement strand
AACAGCATCTCTGCTGCAACAATTTGTTTCCTTTCCTCACTTCGGCATCCACACTTCCGAAGTGCGGAAGGGGAAGTGAGGAATAATTGTGATGTGTTGGTGCCGACGGGAGGAATCGAACCCCCAACCTCTTCCTTAGGATGGAATCGCTCTATCCATTGAGCTATCAGGGCAAACGATGGGCAGGTCTATCTAGGCCAAAGGCTGATCCGCCTCTGGCGGAAAAACTAAAATAAAAGTTCTATATAACAAAAATCCCCCGGTTTACATTAAGCGAAACGAAATGGGGATTTTTGTTTTGAAATAAAGGTGCGCCGAGATAGCTATCTCGGCGCATGACATATCAAGGAAGGCGGGTCAAGCTCACTAGAAGACAAACTCGAGCTTCTTCTCTTTACTGCTTTCCACGATCACGGCTTGCTCCTGCAAACCACCGAACTGGGGTTGGACCTTGATGCGGTAATTCCCGGGCTTCAGATCAAAGGTGTGCGGAGTGACCTCGCCTGTAAGCCTGCCTTCAATGTAGATCTTGGCTCCCGGAGGATTTGATGTCACGGTCAGCTTACCTGGTTGGTCCCCTGGCTTCTGGAGCTTCACCCACATGAGTCTTGCTCGCCCCGAGTCCATCGACGAATCGCGCGACTCGCCGATACTGTACGTGCAGCGAATTGACGGTATGAGATTATCTGACAGTTCCAGTACGTGAACCTTGACGTCGCGACCACGACTATCGGGCCAGATGAGCTTGGAGCCGTCGGGAGACCAGGAAGGCCAGACAGCCCTACCGCTGTGATCGTTGTACCTCCAGTGTCCCCATTTCGAGCCATCCCTCGAGATTATGTACAGATCCCCAGCTATGATTACCGCAACACAACTGCCATCAGGCCTCCAACGTATCGGGGGAGACAACTTACAGCGGCCATTCTGATCCACGGTCTCTATACTCTTCGTGATAACCCGGACGTTCGCCATGCTTGGGTAGTCAGCCACGCAGAGGTCTTTGCCCCATCTGTAGACGATTGTGTCTCCTTGTGGCGACACTGAGGGCCAGAAGTACTGCAGAGTGCCAAACTCCCTCGGCAGGGCCCAATTGGTCCCGCTCCTCCCTCGGCACTCCGAAGACAATACGTTTAGAACATCTTGCTTAAGGTCGTAACTGGCTATCACGCTTCCGTAATGTCCACCGAACTGGAAGATTAGGAGTTCTAGGACGATGACGTTGGGGTTTGAGGTCCAGTCAACCCAACGGGCGCCCACTCTATACCCGTCGCGCTCGATCTCGCCGTAGCTCAGTTCTGAGTTGGCCCCAAAGAGCTTCTCGGGGAGTGAGATGTTTTTCACCACAATTCCTTGAGCAGTAAGGATGTCTACGGTCTTGGCTGGCATGATGTCGGTGTTGTAGGCTACATTGGCTATATAGATAGCGTCGGGTGAAACCGCTATAGATCCCTCGGACCAAGCGCGCTCAAACAGTAGATCCCATTGGACATTGGTCGGGGATGCGAAGCTGCTCGGTGATGTTCCCTTGTAGACCTGTCTGCCATCCAGGGTTAACAGACATTCCTCCATGTCTTGCGGTTGAATGCTGATGGTGGGAAGAGATGGGGCGGGTGACCCAGCAGGACGGAACTTTTGAACACGGCATCCCATATCCGCCACATAGACGTTACCCATCGGGTCAACAGCCACATCAATAGGAGTCTTGAATTGTCCATCCCCGCTACCAGTTGATCCGAACTTGGTGACAAACCGTCCTTCGCTCGTGAACTTCTGTACCCGGCCATTACCTGTGTCAGCCACGTAGATATTGCCTACCGCATCGATCCCTATCCCTGTGGGTGACAGGAACTCTCCGTCTTCAGTACCACGACTCCCTATACTGGCGACGAAAGCTCCATCGGAGGTGAACTTTTGGACACGATGGTTGCCCGCATCGCAGACGTAAACATTTCCGAGAGTGTCCACAGCTAGATCATTGAGGTCTCTGTTGAAATCGCCACTGAATTGTCCGTTCTGGTTCCCGGGTTTGCCCCATTGTTTCAGGATGTTCCCCCTGCTGTTCAGTTTGATGACTTCACACTGCCGGTGAACATAGATATCCCCACTCCGGTCCACAGCAATGCCTCCGTATAAACCAG
>PEZR01000138.1:0-4171 GCA_002773975.1 Bdellovibrio sp. CG10_big_fil_rev_8_21_14_0_10_47_8 | reverse complement strand
TGGGTCGCCTACATAGATATTGCCATCCTTGTCCACGGCCAAACCATCAATCTGCCCGAACAGCATGGGAGCTTCCTTCTCTCCCCCGATGACCTGCAGCAACTTCCCTTCGGCGGTGAATTTGCAGATGCGATGGCCTTCATCCTCAGCGGTGTAAATCAGACCAGCGGCATCCGTGGTTATGCAGATCAGATCCGTGAACTGTCCTGGTCCGAAACCCGCTGTCCCCCACTTTGAGGTGAACTGATAGTTTTGGGCCACTAGTGGGTCTCCTTCAGAGGCACTAACAACATGGGACGATGTCGTCACCAGGATGATGGTGACGATCACCACCAGCAACTCAATGAGTGTGAAACTGCGTTTCATCGTACATTCCTCCTTAGGGAATGTTTGATTGCCGATCATTACACGATCGGTTACGGCTCCGAGGTGCTACCTGTGTTGTATCAAATCGTCAGAAAATGTCAAGAATTTTCTGCTAACTTTTTGTCAGGCAAAGATATTTAAAAAACAGCATTTCTGCTGATAACTTTCGAAACCATACTTATTTTCTGCTAATTTTTTACCTTCATTGCAAGAATCCCCTAATTTATATTGGTTGAAATGAAAACGAGGATTTTTTGCCTGGAGAAAGTCACATATATTTCACGATCGTGAAATATATGTGACTAAAAAATTGTAGATTAAAAATGGTTGTTGTTAGTTACAGGTGGAAAAATTAGCTATTAGGTGTACGATCGTACACCTAATAGCTAAAAATTGAAATCAAAAATTATTTTTGTTTGAGAAATTTTTCGATTAATTTGATATCCTCAAAGTCCTTTTTCCGCCCCATCTTTTTCTTCCAGCGAATTAAATCATCAAGTCGGACGAATTTATGACCAAAGATAATGTCGGCGTTAGCTAAAGTTTGGTCAAAATTTTCAATCAAAGTGTCTTTTGCCGGAATAAGATCAATTTCGCCAATTACAATATGGGAAAATTTTGGCTTTTGCCTTTCCGGATATTTTTTAGCCAATTTATTATAAATCTCGTCGTCGATCGCAACATCAAGATCATCAATTTCCCTTAGCCCCCTTGCAGCCAGTGGACCAGAGCCGTATATCAGATATTTGCCCCTTGGTATTCTTAGTTTTTCGAGTTTTTCTAGTAGTTGTTTGATATCCAAATTACTCATAGTGTTTATAATGGTACCCTCGACAGGAGTCGGACCTGTATTTAGGGCTTAGGAGTCCCTTGTTCTATCCGTTGAACTACGAGGGCATTTCACTCTGGATTTTAGCACAATTTTGGGATATAATAAAGCTAGCTGAAGCGGGGATTAGCGCAGCCCGGTAGCGCGCATCGTTCGGGACGATGAGGTCGGCAGTTCAAATCTGCCATCCCCGACCATGTAATATATACTAATGGCCAAGCATAAGGAGAAAAAATTTTACGGCGAAGCTATCCTTCTTCTAGCGGGCGTGGTCCTAGGTATTTTAGTGATTGTGCAAGTAAATATTATTCCGTCTCGTGTGGTCAATCCAATCGCTCCATATGTTTCGCTCAAAGAAACTCGAGAATCTCTTTATGCTGATCAAGGTAGCCTAAAAAATGAGATTAGCTCTTTGCAGGAAAAAATCAGTCAAATTCAAAAAGAAAATAAAAACCTGCGAATCTCAAAGGCTGATTATGATGCACTAAACTCCCAGAAAGCCCTTGCTGGTATGGTGGCGGTTTCTGGGCCAGGTATCATTCTAACCCTTAACGATTCTAAAGGGCCAGTTAGCGAAGATTCTATAGTTCATGCTGCCGACCTTCGCGATATCATTAACCTGCTATGGGGATCCGGAGCAGAAGCAATTTCTGTCAATGATGAACGTGTTGTGGCCTCAACTGCTGTTGATTGTATCGTTAATACGATAATGATAAACGACACAAGAATTTCGACGCCGATTGTGATAAAAGCTGTTGGCGATAGAGAGCAGATGGCAACAAGGCTGAATGATAAAGGCATTCTGATTGATATCCACAAGCAAGTTTCTGAAACAGGCTTGGTTTTCGATATTCAGACTCATGACCAGATCAATGTCGGAGCCTTTAAAGGCACACTGACTTCTGACATAACAGTGGGGAGCGACTAATGTTTAAGCGTCTTGATTACATTATTATTGGAATTACCTGTTTTCTCTTGGGAATATTTCTAGTTAGTCAATATTTGGCGGGAAAACAAATAAAAAAGATTATCCAGCCGGAAAACACAGAAGTACTGGCTTTGGAAGTCGCAAAGCTGACAAAAAATAATGCTGACCTGCGGCATCAAATTACAACGCTCACTTCTGATCTTGATAAATATCAAAACTCAAAAGAAGTCGCTCAGAAGGTCAAAAATGAACTTTCAACCCTTCAGTTGGTTAATGGGGAAGTGTCAACTTCTGGGCAAGGAGTGGTTATGAGAATTGATAAGCCACTTAGTCAGACACAGATTGTTGATCTTGTAAATGCGCTGCGAAATATTGGTACATATTTAATCTCAATTAACAATCAAAGAATCACTGCCAATTTTTTCATCCCGAATAACTATTTTTCCTCCCCCTATGAGATTAAAGCCCTTGGCAATAAAACTGTTTTAGAGTCAGCTCTGACGCGAAAAGGTGGAATTATTGAGCAAATTGCCGGCGATGATAAAAGTAAATTCGAAATAACCACCACTGATAATTTGATTATCCCCCAAGGTGAGCTGATTGAATTTAGATTTGCTAAAATAGAACTGTAACCACCTAGAAGAATGCGGTTTAACGCAACACGGCAAATAAGGCGGTCAATAAACAAGGAGTATATATGGACAACAGAATGAAAATTGAGATTTCGACTTGGACAATTCTTAAGATTTTTATTATCGCTGCGTTGCTTTTTTTGCTTTACTATGTCAAGGATGTAGTAGCCCTGTTTTTTATTGTCTTGATTCTTGCAGTAACATTTTCACCGATTGTCAAAACTTGGTCAAAATATCTTGGCCGGACACTTTCAATTATCGTCTTATTTCTAATAATCATTGTCAGCATCGGAGCTGTATTTTATTTAATTATTCCACCCCTGGTAGCCCAAACAGCCCAATTGGCTAATAATATTCCGGCATATATCAGCAGAATGAATTTTGACAGTCTGCGGCCATATATTCCGACTATCAGAAATTCGCTGGAGAATTTGTCGTCAAATTTGGCGACAATTGGTACCAATATCTTTTCCTTTACCGCTGGCATAATTTACGGAATCTTTGCAATACTGATGATCTTTGTTTTGACTTTTTATATGTTGGCCGATGAAGTCAATATTAAAAAGTATATATTGTCATTATTTGCTCCGGAACATCGAGAAGCCGGCCTTGCCGTGATTCATAAAATTGCCGCAATTATCGGTTCCTGGTTTCGTGGTCAGATGCTTTTGTGTATTACGATTTTTGTTATTGATTTTATCGGGCTTTCGATTTTAGGCGTGCCGTACGCTTTAATTTTGGCATTAATTTCCGGAATTTTGGAAATTATTCCGACTGTTGGGCCGATAATTTCCGGCGCCACTGCCGCCCTAGTCGCTCTAACTGTTTCTCCTTGGAAAGCACTCTTTGTGATAATTTGGTATCTGGCAGTTCAATTTTTGGAAAATGTATTTTTGGTGCCAAAAATTATGCAGAAAGCCGTTGGCATTTCGCCAGTGATAATTCTGTTAGCGCTATTTGTCGGTGCAAAATTGATGGGTATAGTCGGAGCGATTTTATCGGTTCCGCTTGCTGCTTCACTTTCAGTCGTTGTTTTTGAGTGGCCAACGATTTCCAAAATGTTCTCGAAAGAATAACCACACTGATCTTTTATGCTGATCGAACGCTGATGAAAAAAGTAAAGCAGAGAAAATCAAAGAATCTTATAAATCGAAAAGCAAGGTTCGAATATACTTTTGTTGAGAGTTTGGAAGCGGGGATTGTTCTAACTGGCGAAGAAATCAAGGCAGTTCGGGCAAATAAAGTCAATTTGACCGGATCTCATGTTAAAATTATCGCTGGTGAGACCTGGTGGGTTGGTGGGATTATTGACGTTCCAGTTGGAGATCGCCAGCGAACGCGAAAACTACTTTTGCACAAAAATGAAATCGCTAAAATTTCCGGTCAAACAATCGAAAAAGGCCTAACGATAATTCC
>PEZR01000070.1:12599-19235 GCA_002773975.1 Bdellovibrio sp. CG10_big_fil_rev_8_21_14_0_10_47_8 | reverse complement strand
GCGCCTCAGCAAACGCTGAGTGATCGTGAATATCAGGCCATGCGTGATGAGGCCTGTCAGATTCTGAATAAGGTTGGCGTCGAAACCGGTGGTGCAAATATTCAGTTTGCAGTTCATCCAACAACCGGCGAACGGGTTGTTATTGAAATGAACCCACGGGACAGTCGATCTTCTGCATTGGCGAGCAAAGCCACAGGGTTTCCAATTGCAAAAATTGCCGCTCTATTGGCGATGGGCTGCACGTTGGATGAGATCACGAATGATATCACACGGGTCACTCCAAGCTGTTATGAACCTGCTTTGGATTATGTCGTGACGAAAATTCCGCGATTTTCTTTTGAGAAATTCGCGGGCGCCCAGGATCACCTGACCACACAGATGAAGAGTGTTGGTGAAGTTATGAGTATTGGGCGGACCTTCCAGGAGTCTCTAATGAAGGCCGTGCTGTCCTTAGAGTCTTCGCCGGAAGGGTTCCCTGAAGTCCAGGTTGTGATTGATCGGATTTCTTACCCGAATAGCAAACGGTTGTTTCAAATTTATCAGGCATTTCGAAATGGCACCTCTGTGAAAGAGATTCATCGCCTAACGCAGATCACGCCTTGGTTTTTGGAGCAGGTCTTTCAGCTCACTCAGTTTGAAAAAGAATTGGAGAAAAACTGGAGTGATGCGGATGACAACGAACAAAGAAGCTGGCTCCTGCAGGCTAAACGAAAGGGCTTTTCCGACGCCTTGATTGCTCGGCTTGTAGGCGAAAAACCAGTGGCGATCGAGGACCTGAGAGTGAAAAATAAGATTGTCCCTCACTTTCAGCAAGTAGATACCTGCGCAGGCGAGTTCGCATCCAGCACTCCTTATTTTTATTCTACTTATTGGGCGCAAAGTTCGGCTCCTTGCCATTTAAAAAAACCAGTTGTGGTGATTGGCAGTGGGCCCAATCGAATCGGCCAGGGGATTGAGTTTGATTACAGTTGCGTTCGCGGGGTGAAGGCCTTTCAAAAGGCAGGTCATCCGGTGGCGATGATCAACTCCAATCCAGAAACGGTATCCACCGATTACGACACCTCAGATATTTTATTTTTTGAGCCGTTGACACTGGAAAGTCTCAAAGAGATTTTTCGTTGGATCCAGCCCTTTGGTTTTGTCGCCCAATTGGGAGGACAGACGCCGATTCATTTGGCGCCGGGTCTGGTGAAGGCTGGCTTTTCGTTGATGGGTTCGGATCTTGGAGCCATTGATATGGCAGAGGACCGAGGTCTCTTCAGCCAAATTTGCCGAGAATTACAATTCCAAATTCCCCAGTCTGCCATGGTGGGGAGCTATCGCGAGGCTCTGGAAAAAGCAAGACAGATTACGTTCCCAATCATTTGTCGTCCAAGCTATGTTTTGGGTGGGCGACGGATGGAGGTTGTTGAAAGTGAGCAAGAACTTCAATCCTATTTTCAAAGACACAAAGCTTTCATTGGTCCTGATCGGCCCTGTCAGATGGATCAATTTTTAGAAGGAGCTCTCGAGGTCGATGTTGATTTGGTTCGTGGCAAGGACTGGGTTTTAGTTGGCGGAGTGGTCGAGCATATTGAGGCCGCAGGAGTGCATTCTGGCGACAGCATGGGAGTCCTTCCGCCGCAAAGATTGAAAAATGAAACTTGCCGAAAAATTGAAGATCTCAGTTGTCGGCTGGCAGATCGAATTGGTGTCATTGGACATCTAAATCTGCAGCTGGCCGTGAAAAACGATCAGGTTTACATGCTCGAGGCCAATCCACGCAGTTCAAGGTCTGTTCCCTTTGTTGTTAAGGCAGCGGGAATTCCATTGATTGATTTAGGGGTCTTGGCGATGCTGGGAAAAAGTCGGGATGAGGTCAGGCCCGAGCGCTTCGATTGGCGCCAAGAGACCATGGTGTCGGTAAAGGGTGTCGTCTTTCCATTCAAAAAATTTCCAGAGGCTGATTCCATTCTGGGGCCTGAAATGAAGTCCACGGGCGAATGTATGGGACGGGGAACAGATTACCCGGAAGCTTTGATGAAGGGATTTATTTCTAGCAATATCCGTCTTCCTGAAAATGGTGAGGTTTTCTTTTCTCTCCGGGACAAAGATAAAACAGAATTGCTGAACCTTGCCAGGGAATTGCAGAGAATGGGCTACAGAATCTCGGCGACAACGGGAACAGCACAATTCTTTAATGAACAGGGCTTGGAGACCTTGAGTCTTCGAAAAGTGCATGAGGGTCGTCCTCACTGTGTCGATCGAATTCGATCCGGAGAGGTGAGCATCGTCATCAATACCACTAGCGGACGAACTTCCATTGAGGCTAGCTTTGATATTCGTCGAGCCTGTACAGATTACAGCATTCCTTGCCTGACGGAAAGTGATGCGGCAGAGGCTTTTATTTTAGCTCTGAAAAACTCTCGCAGGCATGATTTTTCTGTTGTGCCATTGTCCGCTACGAGAAAAATTTTCGAAATGGATCAGAGAGGATAAAGCGAAATGACTCGATGGAGCCCGAAGTCAGTGTCTGGAATATTGCTTTTGTTGGTGGGAATCTCGGTCATGCCAATTTTTTGTCCAGCCGAAACTTCTCCAAAGGCTGTGACCATCGGATTTCTCCCGGGAGGGGATCCTGAAGATCTCAAAAAGGGTTCAGTGGAAATTGCCAAAGCTCTGCAAGACGAGTTGCAGATCCCAGTGAATGTTTTTCTTTCCAAGGACTATGTCGGCCTGATCGATGCGATGAAAAATAAAAAGGTTGATTTCGCCTTCTTGACCTCGATGACCTATGTTTTTGCGGAAAAAAGCGCTGGGGCAAAAGTCTTGTTGAAGCGAGTTTGGTTTGAGGACTTTTACCACTCTGTGATCTTGGCATTGAATTCGTCAAAAATTTCTAAACTGAGTGACCTCAAGGGAAAGCGTTTGGCGTTTGTCGACGAAAAGTCCACGTCAGGGTATTTGTATCCCCAGGTTCTTTTTAAAAAGAAAGGTTTGGCTGTGTCTACTTTGAAAGAGATCAAATTTTCCGGATCTCATTCTCAATCCGTGGATTGGTTGGATCAAGGTGTGGTGGATGCCATAGCCGTTTTTGCAGACGATACACAGGGTAAAAAAAATGCCTACACAAAATATTCAAAAAAAGATCACCCGGAAAAGAACGTTCGTATTTTATGGACCAGCGCCCCTATTCCTAACGACCCTTTTTGCGTTCGTCAGGATTTTTATGACCAATATCCAAAAACCACGCATCAATTGATGTTTGCATTGATCGACGTTGTCGATAAAATGAAAAACAACAAGTATGTCGAAGAGGCCGTGGGTTCAAAGGGCTTGATGCCAGCGACCCAACGGCAGTACGATCCAGTTCGAGAAATGGTTAAAGAACTGGATCTAAAGATGTAAGGAGTTGCGTTGCTCAAGGTTCAAGGATTGACCAAGGCATTTAAAACACAACTGTTATCGCCGGCGCAGGTGGTGCTGACGGATCTCTCATTTGATATTCAGGGCCAACGAACCACCGGATTTGTCGGCGTCAACGGCGCCGGTAAAACCACGGCGTTAAAGTGCATTCTTGGTTTTATTCATCCGGACCAGGGGCAGATTTCATTTTTCGACCAAGGACCCCTGACATCTGAAATGAAGAGCCAAATTGGATATTTACCCGAGCGGCCCTACTACTATGATTTTCTGACGGCTCTTCAGTTCCTCAAATTTCACTGGGATTTGACTGGAGGGGGGGCTGGCTTTGAGCAGCGAGCCGAGATTGTTTTGGATCGGGTCAATCTCCCGGGCGTTGGCAAAAAAGCTCTGCGCAGTTTTTCCAAGGGCATGTTGCAGAGAATTGGAATTGCTCAGGCCTTACTTCGAGAGCCGAAGTTTTTAATTTTTGATGAACCGATGTCTGGCCTGGATCCAGATGGGCGGATTTTGATCAAAGAGATTATTCAAGACGAGAAGAAACGCCATACAACGATCTTTTTTTCCAGCCATTTGTTGGGTGACATGGATGAGCTGTGTGACAATTTGGTGGTGATCAATCAGGGAAAATTGGTCTATCAGGGGGCCCTTCAAGATTTTTCAAAGGGTCAGGGCGTTGAGAAATCTTTCAGAGACATTCGTCAGCAACTAGGGGTTCGACAATGATTGCCCTGCGGGCGTTGATTCGCATTTCTTTCCTTGAGTTTCTTCGAGATCGAATCGTTTGGATCTGTTTTTTGGTTGGCGTGGTTTTATTCGGATTTAGTCTCATCTTGGGGTCTTTGTCCATTCAGGAGCAGCAGCGAATCATGGCACACTTTGGTTGGATGGCTTTGCAGTTGTCCGGATTGGGAATTGGTCTTTTTCTGGGGGCCAATTGGGTCCACAAAGAAATGGATCACCAAACATGTCTTTTAGTTCTCGCAAGGCCGGTATCACGGGCTCAGTTTTTTCTTGGCAAATATCTGAGCGTGTTGTCCCTGCTTTTTATGATTGAGTTGATTTTAGCAGTTTTTTTATTCGGTCTGCTGCGTTTTAAGATGAGTCCAGTCTTTTTTCTGCAAGTCTTCGTGGGCACCTTTTTGGAGGTCGCCTTGATTTTTTCTCTGACATTTTTTGCGGCGACTTTTTTGCGGCCGGCCATGGCTTTTTTATGGGGAGTCGGTTTTTTTCTCATGGGCCATTGGATGCAAGAAGTTGAATTTTTTGGCCAAAAAACGGGCAGCGCCTTCTATTTTTCACTGGGTAAAGGGGTCAGTTGGTTTTGCCCCAATCTTTATCAAATGAATTGGCGAACGGTTTATTTTTTAGAGCACGGAGTTTCCGAAACTCAAGTGCTGTGGGTTCTTTTTCATTCACTGGGATGGTTGCTGCTGACAGCAGTGGCGGGGATCCTTATTTTCAGGAGAAAAGATCTTGTCTAATGCTCTTCAGTTCTTCATTGAGACCTACGGTGTTTTTTACTTTTTTGTTTTTGGGGCGATTTTAGGAAGTTTTGCGAACGTCATTATCCTCCGATTGCCCCAGGGTAAAAGTATTGTGCACCCGCGCAGCCAATGTATGAGCTGTGGAAAGCCGATTCGGTGGTATGACAACATTCCCATTTTATCCTGGTTTTTATTGCGGGGAAAATGTCGATCTTGCCATGCCACTTTTTCGTTTCGTTATCCGCTGGTAGAAATATTAATGGCTCTCAGTTTTGCAGTGGCCCCACATTTTATTGGTTGGAACTGGTTTTTATTGGAAGCGCTCATTTTCCTTTTCGGGCTGATCACAGTCAGTTTTATTGATATCGATCACTTTATTTTGCCCGACGTGTTCACTCTTTCCGGAATTGGAGTCGGGCTTTTGGGGGCGGCGATCAATCCAGAAAGAAGTTTTTTTGATGCTTTTCTGGGTTTTTTTCTGGGCGGAGGGTTTTTATGGGCCGTCGCTTACCTTTACTTTATTTTTCGCAAAGAAGAGGGGATGGGCGGCGGAGACATTAAACTCATGGCTTGGATTGGGGCTGTGATTGGTTGGAAGGCTGTTTTTTTTGTGATCGTTTGCTCAAGCCTGGTTGGAACGCTGGGGGGGCTTTGGACAGCCCTTCAACAGAAAAAAGGCTTGAAAACGATCATTCCATTCGGCCCATACCTAGCCCTTAGTGCAGTCATTTATCTTTTTGGAGGGCAAGGTCTAGCTCTTTGGTACTTTCATCTTTTTATCCCTGGTCTGGAGTAAGCCAAAAGTAGGTCTTGGCTTGTTTGACAACTTAGGTCGAGTCCCTCACAATTTTAGAAAGTCCTTTAAAATTAGAGGACTAGCTGGGGTGCAGTCACGATATGTTGTTTGGATCAAAGAAAATCATTGGACTCGATATTGGTACGAGTTCCATAAAAATTGCTGAACTGGATGTCACTCGTCGAAGTGTGCAACTGGTGTCTTTTGGATTTGCAGCCACTCCGCCCAATACTTTGAACGGGGGCGAGATCAGCAACCCCACGTCTTTAGCCCAAGCCATCCAGGGCCTGATCACTCAGCTTAAAAGCAAACGAAAAAATGCCAGCGTCGGGATGTGGGGCACTGCTGTCATCGTCAAAAAGATAACCATCCCAAAGATGGAGCAGAAATTAATTGGTGACCAAATCAAGTGGGAAGCCGAACAATATATTCCCTTCGACATCAATAACATCAGCTTGGATTATCATATGATTCCGTCGAACGAGACGGGCGAGACCATGGATATTCTGTTGATTGCAGCCCAGAATGAATTGGTGGGGCAATACGTGGCGACAACCACAGCAGCGGGCCTCAAGGTCGATGTTTTGGACGTCAGCGGATTTGCACTCGCCAATATCTTTGAAACCAATTATGGGAAAATGACTGGCGAGGTTATCGGTCTTTTGAATATCGGCGCCGGAGTCACTAATTTTGTGGTTTTAGCCAATGGCGAAGTGGTTTTTTCTCGGGATGTCCCGGTGGGTGGCTTCAACTACACCAACGAGATTCACAAGGAAATGGGCGTCACTTTGCCCGAGGCTGAATCGCTGAAGCTGAGTGCCGTTGCTCGAGGCGCAGTTCCAGACGAAGTTCATAGTATTATTTCTGCCACCAACGACATGGTGACCGAAGAAATTCGTAATAGTTTCGAGTTTTTTTCTGGCAGCAACAACGGCATGGGTTTGAATCGAT
>PEZR01000070.1:1066-12573 GCA_002773975.1 Bdellovibrio sp. CG10_big_fil_rev_8_21_14_0_10_47_8 | reverse complement strand
ATTCCGGGGCTTCCTGAGCAAATTATGAAAGCCTCCCAAGTTCCCTTGGAAATGATGAATCCCTTTCAGCGTGTGAAAGTTTCCAAAGGCTTGAGTCCTCAGTACCTACAGCAGATTACTCCTTTTGCGTCAGTGGCCATGGGGCTTGGACTCAGAAAGGCAGGGGATTGATGATCAAGATCAATCTGGCCCGCGGGGCTCATGTTTCCTCGGCCTTGGGATCCAGCTTTGATGGAGCCGTCAACGAGGCCGAGATTCGAAAACAGGGTCTTCTGCGTCTTTTGATCATTCTGATGATCCCCATGGCAATGTATGCCTATGAGTTCCAGATGATCCCCGAGCTGAAGAGTAAACTGAATTCAAAAAAGAATGTTCTGCAGTCCTTGATTCAGAAAAACGAACAGGCCAAGGGTGCAGTGTCAGAAATTAAAAAGTTTAAAGAAGACCAGGCTCACCTTCAAAAGCAGATTGATACTTTGGAAGGACTCCGCAAAGAAAGATCTCGAGAGGTCAAAATTCTCGATGGACTTCAAAGAGATATTCCCGAGAAGGTTTGGCTCACAAAAATTGATTTTCAACCGGGACGCCTTTCCATCGAGGGCATGACGACTGCTGATTTGGAGCTGTCGTCTTTTATGGAAAGTCTTTCTCGGAGTATTTTTCTCAAAGAGGTCAATCTGATTCGTTCAGTCGAAGCGACCTACGATGGTGGTGTAGTCAAAAAATTTGAGGTTAGTTGCGCGCTGGATATTCCGGTGGGTCAAAATCCGGCGGAGGTGAGGCGATGATTAGCTCGATCATAATTCGTCTAGCATCTTTTAACTTTCAGCGAGCTTTGGTCTTTAGCGTGATCGCCGGTGTGATCTATTACTTCTTTGGATTCAATGATGGATCTTCAATTCAGGTCAATATCGATAAAGTGCAAAAAGACATTCAGGTCGAAGAGTCCAAGGCAAAAGAGGCCGATGCTGCACTGAAAGAAGTGGAACAGGTGCGCGCAGCGGTCGGAGCTCTCAGTGATCAATTTCGAATGGTTTCTCAGGCCATTCCAACAGATCTGCAGATGGCGGACATCATTCGTGCGGTGGACACTACGGCCCGGGTTTCGGGTCTTTCGATGAAATCCAAGGAGCCCCGTCCCGTCGTGAATTACTCGTTTTACGAGGAAATCCCTCTGCAGGTAACGATGGAGGGCAATTACTCCCAGGTGGCGATGTTTCTCTATCACCTGGCAAGTTTAGAAAGAATCATGCGTGTGAAAACATTCACGATTCAGACTCCGCCCGCGACGAAAAAGAACTCGGGCCATACTCTGACTTTTCTTGGGCAAATCGTCAGCTATCGATTCATTGGCGAAACCCCACCGGTCACCACGAAGGGGAAAAAGAGATGAGAGGATTTTTCATTCGTCTTTTTTATATTTGCCTAATGACTGTCGGAGTTTTCTCAGCTGTCTGGTTCAGTGCTTCTTTGTCTGGCAGAGCAAGATCTCAAACGCCTCCCCCCGCCGCAGAGCCAGGGCCTCCATCGCCTCAATTGGATCCTGCCGCGGATACTCCAGAGGCGGCAGCTCCGACTCCGTCGCCGGAAGCGCAGGCTCCCGCGCCAGAGAATCTGCCATCAGAGGAACTAGCTCCCCAAGAGGAGCCCTTGCCACAGGTTTCAAATGTGGAGGGGTACACTTATGATCCCTCGGGGCGACGAGATCCCTTTCTCCCGTTCTCTCAGCAGGGTGCCGCTCCTGTTCTTGACGTGAATTCGGGTGAGCCAGCGCCAATTCCAGTGGCTGCGGAGCCTTTGCAGATGTTTGACCTCGCTCAAATTAAAGTCGTCGGCATTGTCTGGGGAGTGAAAAATCCCAAGGCCATGGTCCGAGATCCCAACGGGAAACTGTATGTTGTTCGTAAGAATTCAAAAATTGGTAGAAATAATGGTTTTGTGTCGGTCATTCGTGAGGGCGCTCTATTGATTGTCGAGCCGATCGCTACGGAAGGCGGTTTGCAGACAGCGAGCACACGAGTGATGTTACTGAATCAATAAGGGGGCCCCATGAAAGGATTCTTAAGGCTGATGTTGGTACTTTCCATGTCCATGGCAATGGTTCATTGCGCATCGACATCCAGCAATGACAGCGCGGACAGTGCAGAGCAGGGTTACGAAAGTTCCGATCAAACTGCAGATACAGAGACGGGTGATGGAACCGAGGCTGCAACTTCTGATGAGACTCTGGACAATGAACTCAACGCCGCAGAGGGGGCTCCTGATGCGGGGTTTTCTGATCAAGCGGTCGGCGAGGGCGTTGGTGGTGGAGACGAGTTTTCAGAATTCGAAGCCGATCAGCCCGAAGTAGCGCCTCCTGCTGATGTCGCGGTTGAGCCAGCTCCTCCTATGCAGGAGGAGCTGCAAGAGGAGCCTGTTGCGGTCGAACCACCGCCACCAGAAATTCAAGAGGCCCCGGCGCCTGTCCAGGCCGAGACCTTGCTGCCTGAGGAGACTCCAGCTCCCCCGCCCATTCAGGCGGAAGCACCCCCTGTCGAGGAAGCCCCCTCTGCACAGGCTGTTCGTATCAAAAATATGAAATACAAAGCCAATGACAATGGTGGAACTCTGGTCGTGGAAGCCAATGGACCGATGAATTATGAAACCAGAATGAATGAAGAGAACAACCAGTTCATCATTGAAATTCCCGAGGCCATACTGCCGGCCAAATTAAAACGCCCTTTCAACACCCGAGATATGAAGGGTGGAATTGGCTCTGTGGATGCCTATCAAAATAAGGGTTCAACAACAGCTCGGATCGTGGTGCAACTACGTGAAGGCGCAGCCGCGCCTGTGGTTCAGGTCGAAGGGAATTCCCTTCTGATCGTTGAAGGTGGAGAGGCTCCTGCTGTGGAAACCGTCGCAGAGACTGAGCCAGAGGTTGAACAGGTAGAAACGCCGATGGAGGCCAACCCAAATATTCTCTCGAGTCTGTCTTTAGAAGAATTTCTGTCTGGGAACACCAAATTTTACGGTAAAAAAATCAATCTGGAAACGTCTGACATGGATATCAGAGAAGCCATCAAATTCATCAGCGATGAAAGCGGTGTGAACTTGGTATTGGCGGATGGGGTTAAGGGCTCCGTCAGTCTGAAGTTACGTCAGGTTCCCTGGGATCAAGCTTTGGTGGTGATCATGAGGGCAAAAGGCCTGGGGTACACCAGGGCTGGAAGCGTTCTGAGAATTGCTCCTATTGCAGATATCAAAGCAGAAGAAGATGAGTCCGTAAAGATGGCGCAGGCCAAAAAAGCTTTGATTCCTTTGCGAGTTCGAATGATTCCCATCAGCTATGCAAAAGTGGACGAAATCGTCGCCCAGATTAAACCCTTTCTGAGCACACCACGAGGAACGGTGATTGGCGACACGCGAACGAGCGCTGTAGTGATCTCAGATTTGGATGAAAATATTGAGCGGGTAATGAAGCTGATTAAAAGCATCGACGTACCTCCTCCTCAAGTTTTGATCGAAGGAAAAGTGGTCGAAGCCTCCGACACCTTCCAGCGACAACTGGGGATCAACTGGAGCTCCTCAGGACAAGCCTTTGACATGGGCAACGGAGTTCGTGGATCCAGTAGCTTCGCGGTCACACCGGGAAGTTTTGGAGCCAAGTCTTTCAATATGAATTTCAATATGGGAACCTTGGATGTTTTGGGAGACCTGAATGCCCAGCTGGCGCTCTATGAAACTCAAAGCGCTGCCAAAGTACTGTCCTCCCCTCGAGTTGTAACCATGCACAATGAAACTGCTGAAATCAGTCAGTCAACAGAGGTTCCCATTGTTACCGAAACCGCCAATAGCGGAGCCCTGACACGATCAGTGACCTATAAGGCAGTGAAGCTAAAGCTGCTTGTTACGCCGCAAATCACCAATGACGGTGCCGTTATTATGGCGGTCGATGTCTCCAGAGACTTTCTTGGAGGTGTAGCTGATCTTAAGTCGGGAGCGCAGTCGGTAAATTCAAGGGCAGCGAAAACCAAAGTCATGGTCAAAAATGGTCAGACTGCAGTGATCGGCGGAATCTATCAATCCGATCAGACTAAAGGTGAAGACCGAGTTCCCTGGATAGCAGATGTGCCCATTCTTGGTTGGCTTTTTAAAAATCAAAAAACAACCAGTGCCAAAAATGAGTTGTTGATTTTCTTAACACCCAGAATTCTGGGTCAACTAGACAGCCATTCGATCCGCTCTGAAGGAGGAGACATCCAATGAGTTCAACGGTAAAAGTCATGGCACTGCTGATTCTTAGCGTGTCTCTGTTTAGCTGTAAAAAGCCAATCCAAGATTTGGACCTCACCCTCCATTCGACCAAGGCCTTCGCCATTCCTGTTGATGACAGGTCCTGCGAGGATGAGCTAGTGGATCCTACGATAAAATCCATCAAAAAAATATCTGTGAAGCTGGGCAAGGTTTCCGTCAAGTGGGATGGAGCCTACCCCCTGACAATCAATGACATCAGCATCAGAATTAACAGCAGCTATTTGACCTCTGAGGTCTCTATTTCGATCGACGGTATCGACTACGCTTTCAATGGCACTCCGGGCGATGTCATCGTCAATGCGCAAAGCACTCTCGAATCGACTTGCAGTATGCGATTTGGCGGTCTGCCCATTGCTGACGAGAGCAAGTCCGCTTTCATGACCGGAACGATCAAGATCACGGGCACCACCACTGACGGTGATGGAGTGACGACGGCTCACATGGCCGAAGACACTTTCCAGATCGAATACGACGGCAACTAAAACGCTGACTTCCTTTCGCACCGCAGAGGCCCACAGATTGTGGACCTCTTGTCCCCATGCTAGGTTCAGCGCCGATGGACCTTTTTTCAGCCCAAACACCAAGAGATCTCCCAGGAACGCCATTGGCTGAGCGGCTCAGGCCTTTACGCCGGCAAGAACTGATCGGCCAGGAGCGGGTGCTCAAGCAGATGGAGCGTTATGTTCAATCAGGCTTTTTGCCAAGTCTGATTTTCTGGGGACCTCCGGGCACCGGCAAGACCACTTTGGCCCAGGCCCTTGCCCATGAATTTGAGGCCGAATTCATCTCCGTTAACGCAGTTGAGACCGGGGCCAAGGCTCTTAAAGAGATCGGCGAGGCCGCTCGCCTTCGTCGGCAACAGTACCAAAGAAAAACAATTCTTTTCGTCGATGAGATCCATCGTCTGAACAAAGCTCAACAGGATGTTCTTTTGCCTTTTGTAGAAACGGGGCATCTAGTTCTGATTGGGGCGACTACGGAAAACCCCAGTTATGAAATTAACCGGGCTCTTCTCAGTCGATGCCGTCTGGTGGTCTTTGAGCGCCACGATGCCTCATCCCTGAAAAAAATCTTCGAAAGGGCCCAGACCGAGGGTCTTGTTCCAGAGCATGAAAAGTTGCAACCAGAACTTCAAGAGCATCTATTCTCTTGGGCGGATGGGGATGCCCGCAGACTGCTGGTTGGGATCGAGGAAATTAGCTCTCATTTTAAACAAAGCAAAGAGGCTCTCACTTTGGAGAGTCTGCAGTTTCTCCTTGGCGGAACTGTTCTGGGCTATGACCGTCAATCGGAACAACACTATGACGTGATTTCTGCCTTTATCAAATCTGTTCGTGGGAGTGATGCCGACGCAGCTCTTTATTATCTCGCAAGAATGCTCAAAGGCGGCGAGGACCCCGTTTTCATCTCCAGACGCTTGGTGATTTTAGCCTCCGAAGATGTCGGAAACGCAGACCCTCGAGCTTTGCAGGTGGCGGTGGCAGGGGCGCAGGCGGTTGAGCTGATCGGTCTGCCAGAGGGAGCCATCAATCTTGCACAGGTCGTGACCTATCTGGCATCTGCGCCAAAATCCAATCGGTCATACCTCGCGCTCAAAAAGGCCCAGCAGTTTGTCGACAGCACGGGAACTCAGCCAGTGCCCCTATCTTTGCGCTCCAGCAAAACCCCCGAGATGAAGGCCCTTGGGTATGGCAAGGATTATCTGTACCCTCACGATCACCCTCGCCACTGGGTCGCCCAAAACTATTGGCCCAAAGATCTCAAGGCAGAGTCTTTCTATCAACCCAGCCAACAAGGCTTTGAAAAACAAATTATTGAATACAAAAACTGGCTCAAAGGGCACTCTTCCGATACCTAGAGATTCGGCCAAATAAACCGGTTGATCGCAGGCTCTTTGGTTGAGTGCTGAGACGATTCTCAATGACGCCATCAAGAAGATCGACAAGGCCGTGAAAAACGGCCTTACCAAGATCCGTCACAAAACCCTGAGGTCTAGAAGGACGCGGCTAGTTTTGCGGTATAACTACTGGCTCCAAAGGCATTTGAGTACTCAAGGCCTAAAGAAACAAAGACCAGTCGAGCCGTGATGCCGGCAAGAAGCTGAGTGGAGTTATAGCTTCCATCAAAAGAAGAGCCCGTGGTCAGACCAGAGCTAAAAATCGATCCGCCCGTTGTCGACAGGGTGTTTTTCGCGCTCACAATACCTAGGCCAGCATAGGGCTCAATCACTGGCATTGCAGGACTCAACAACAGCTGAAATCCAGTGACCTTGTCTGTGTCTGTGACGGTCGAGCTGACAGCTCCAACTTGTTGATCAAAACTTAATTTTGAGTCCGTATAAAAAGCCCGTAAAGCAAGATTGAAAGGGATCATTTTCAACAGTTCCGTATTCAAAGAAAGCTTGGCAGCCAGAGAAGTCGACTCCAAAGAAACCCCGCTCGCTGTTGTCTTTGGAAAATAGACGAGCTCACCAGAAATTCCCAAGGGCACACTCACCGCTGCTAAAATTCCCCCGTGATAAATCTTGTCCAGATCTGACCCGCCCGAAGAGGCGACAATGTCTTTGGTATCGGGTGTCGCAGTTTGTCCTGCCAAGATTCCCAACTCAAAGCCAAAAATATTTCCCAGAGGGGCCGCTCCCTGCACTGAGTGATGCATAAAGTTGGCTGAGAACTCTTTCGAAATTTTGTCAAAGCTTGCCTGGTCAATGCTTGTGAACGAGGGAGCTGCCCAGCAGAGACTGGACGACAAAAGAAATCCAACAAGAACAGTAAGACGGTTATTCATATTTAAGCCCTCCAATGGCTTTTGATACTTTTAGACGGGACGGTGAGCGCAAATGCAAATGCACTTTTCAGTTCCATTATTGATGTGCCAGTGTTTGGTATTCGAAGGGATCTCGACTCGATCTCCCGCCCGAAGCAGAAATTGATTCCCGGCAATGTTGAAAAGCAACTCTCCCTGAACGACCATACGAACCTCACCAAAGGGATGGCGATGTTCGCCAATCTTCACCTGCGAGGCGTATTCCTCTTCAAAGGGTTCGAGCCCTTCGGACTCAATAAGAATTTTCAATTGTTCCCGGGTGGGGGTGAGTGGAGCTTGCCAACGTATAATCAACATGTCCTGACCTTAGTGGAAATCGATTTCCCTGGCAATGTCGATCGGACAACGTCAGCCAATTTTGACGCAAAACCCACTCTGGACAAGAGAGCAGACCCGACCAGTCTTTTGACAGTTTTTCCGATCCCCACGCCAAGGGGTGTCTCACTCCTAAACAGTTCATTTTAGATTATCAATTAGAGTCAGGATAAGAGGCCAATTCTTTGATTTTGCCCCTGTTTTTTCGTTCGTTTTGTTAAGTCCTGCCAAAATGTCGACGATAGAAACTCGTGACTAAGTTATCGTTACCCTTGCGAGGAGGACCGTTTGAGCGAGTCAGAAATACCTCAGAGCCCATCTCAGATGTTGGAAGAAATTCTAGCATTCGTCGGCACAACCACTGGCCTGAGTTCAAAAATCGCAGACAGCGGACAAGTGACAATTCAACAAGCTATTGACGGAAAACTTTTTCGTTTTAAGAGCGAACAATTGACCGAAGTTCTTCAGCGTGTCGATGCTGATGGAAAGCAGTTTATCCAAGTCAATTTTCAAACAGGAACTAAAGTTTTATTTACAGACACTCTGGTCGGTTTCAAACCTCGAGAAACTCTGGGCCTAGATATGGCCAAAATTCCTCGGGTGGTAACAACTCCAGACCTCATCAGTGTGTTTGAAGCGATTGAAGAGTCCCTCAGTTCGGACTCCACGCCCGATACCGAGATTGAAATCTTAAAAAGAGTCTTCGTGGCAATCCTTCACGGGGGCGAGGCGGCCGGTTTTGATCTTGCCTTTGAGCGTCGATGGTTGGCTCGTTTAGTCCCATCAAAAATGCGCGCTTCAGCCTAGTTTAAATTTGAATTTCATCAGCTTGTTCAATACTTAGCTGACCTGGCGCCCAGTTTTCAGGCAAAGTTTTTTGTCGAGGAATTGGGCATTTTTTTGGAATAAATCCCCCGGCTTTCAAACTAAAAAAAAATCTTGAAAATATTCATTGACCAATTCCTCGCGGTGAAGCACAACCAGTCCACTTTTGCGGGGGCATAGCTCAGCTGGGAGAGCATCTGATTTGCATTCAGAAGGTCGCAGGTTCGATCCCTGTTGCCTCCACCAAATCAGCACGGGTTTAAAAAGAATTTTTCACGAAAAATTTTTTTTAAAAAAGTGTTGACGGGAAAAAGCTCTTCAAATAGAACTGCTTTTCTCGCAATTTCGCTCTTTGAAAACTGAATAGCTAGATTAAAGGTTTTTGGGTTCTCGAGATCATTTATTTGATCTCACAATTATTTGAGAAAACAGACCAACAATGATTTCTGTTCAATACAGAAAACTAGCATTTGTTGAGTTACAGAATTATAACTGGAGAGTTTGATTCTGGCTCAGAACAAACGCTGGCGGCGTGCCTAATACATGCAAGTCGAACGGGGAAAGCCTTCGGGCAAGTACCAGTGGCGCACGGGTGAGTAACACGTGGGTAATTTTCCTCAGAGTGGGGGATAACTAGTCGAAAGATTAGCTAATACCGCATATGACCACGAGATCTGCGGATCTTGAGGTGAAAGGTTTTTCGCTCTGAGATAAGCCCGCGCAAGATTAGCTAGTTGGTGAGGTAATGGCTCACCAAGGCAACGATCTTTAGCTGGTCTGAGAGGATGATCAGCCACACTGGAACTGAGACACGGTCCAGACTCCTACGGGAGGCAGCAGTAGGGAATATTGCACAATGGAGGAAACTCTGATGCAGCGACGCCGCGTGAGTGATGAAGGACTTCGGTTCGTAAAGCTCTGTCGTATGGGAATAATAAAGTGAATGTACCATGCAAGAAAGGATCGGCTAACTTCGTGCCAGCAGCCGCGGTAAGACGAGGGATCCTAGCGTTGTTCGGAATCATTGGGCGTAAAGCGGGTGTAGGTGGCTTTGTAAGTCAGGTGTGAAAGCCCAGGGCTCAACCCTGGAAGTGCATTTGATACTGCGAAGCTTGAGTGCTGGAGAGGTTACTAGAATACCTGGTGTAGTGGTGAAATACGTAGATATCAGGTGGAATACCGGAGGCGAAGGCGGGTAACTAGCCAGACACTGACACTCAGACCCGAAAGCGTGGGGATCAAACAGGATTAGATACCCTGGTAGTCCACGCCGTAAACGATGGATACTTGTTGTTGGAGGTATTGACCCCTTCAGTGACGCAGCTAACGCGGTAAGTATCCCGCCTGGGGAGTACGGTCGCAAGATTAAAACTCAAAGAAATTGACGGGGGCCCGCACAAGCGGTGGAGTATGTGGTTTAATTCGATGCAACGCGAAGAACCTTACCTAGGCTTGACATGTACTGGAAGAGTGGCAGAAATGTCCTCGCCCGCAAGGGTCGGTACACAGGTGCTGCATGGCTGTCGTCAGCTCGTGTCGTGAGATGTTGGGTTAAGTCCCGCAACGAGCGCAACCCCTGCTTTTAGTTGCCAGCATTTAGTTGGGCACTCTAAAAGGACTGCCGGTGTTAAACCGGAGGAAGGTGGGGATGACGTCAAGTCCTCATGGCCCTTATGTCTAGGGCTACACACGTACTACAATGGTAACTACAGACGGATGCAAAGCAGTAATGTCGAGCAAATCCTAAAAAAGTTATCTCAGTTCAGATTGAGGTCTGCAACTCGACCTCATGAAGGCGGAATCGCTAGTAATCGCGGATCAGAATGCCGCGGTGAATACGTTCCCGGGCCTTGTACACACCGCCCGTCACACCATGAAAGTCGGCTGTACCAGAAGTCGCTGTGCCAACCGCAAGGAGGCAGGCGCCCAAGGTATGGTCGATGATTGGGGTGAAGTCGTAACAAGGTAGCCGTAGGGGAACCTGCGGCTGGATCACCTCCTTTCTAAGGATGTTTAGTCTTCTTCGGAAGACTCATTCCTAGGTCAGGCACAACACATTCGTGTGTTGTGAACAGAACTCAAAAACCTATCTAGCTATTTAGTTTTGAAAGAGTGAAGGCGTCTGGGCCTGTAGCTCAGTTGGTTAGAGCACACGCTTGATAAGCGTGGGGTCGGATGTTCAAGTCATCCCAGGCCCACCAAATTGGGTATAGAAGACGTCAGCATTTAAGATTTTGACTCGAAAGAGTTTTGTTCTTTGAAAATTGAATAGATTGATTTAAGTGATTTTTAGCGAGGTTAATTCCATTTTTTAAGCTACTAAGGGCTTACGGTGAATGCCTTGGCACCAAGAAGCGATGAAGGACGTGGTAAGCTGCGATAAGCTTCGGGGAGTGGCACACACACTTTGATCCGAAGATTTCCGAATGAGGAAACTCACCATTTATGGTATCTTGTGATGAATTCATAGTTACAAGAAGCGAACGAGGGGAAGTGAAACATCTCAGTACCCTCAGGAAAAGAAATCAAATACGAGATAACCCTAGTAGTGGCGAGCGAACGGGTTGGAGCCCAAACCTTGTTCATTAATTTGAATGGGGGGTTGTGGGACCTCAATATGAGACCCGAGCGGTTAGAAGAATTGTCTGGAAAGGCAAGCCAAAGAGGGTGATAGCCCCGTAATCGAAAACTGCAAAGGCTCTAGAGGTATCCCGAGTACCATCGGACACGTGAAATCCGATGGGAATCTAGGAGGACCACCTTCTAAGGCTAAATATTCCTTGGTGACCGATAGTGAACAAGTACAGTGATGGAAAGGTGAAAAGAACCCCGAGAGGGGAGTGAAATAGAATCTGAAACCGTAAGTCTACAAGCAGTCGAAGCACTTTATATGTGCGACGGCGTACCTTTTGCATAATGAGTCAGCGAGTTATCTTTGCAGGCAAGCTTAAGCCGTTGTAGGTGGAGGCGTAGCGAAAGCGAGTCTGAATAGGGCGTTTAGTCTGCAGGGATAGACCCGAAACCCGGTGATCTAATCATGGCCAGGCTGAAGCGAGGGTAACACCTCGTGGAGGGCCGAACTAGTTGAGGTTGAAAACTCTTTGGATGAGCTGTGATTAGGGGTGAAAGGCCAATCAAACTGGGTGATAGCTGGTTCTCCCCGAAATATATTTAGGTATAGCGTCAGGTAAATTGTATCATGGAGGTAGAGCACTGATTGGGCTAGGGGTCCTTACCGGATTACC
>PEZR01000070.1:0-950 GCA_002773975.1 Bdellovibrio sp. CG10_big_fil_rev_8_21_14_0_10_47_8 | reverse complement strand
ACACTCAGTGGTAAACGTTATGGAGTTACTTTGACAACTAGGAGGTTGGCTTAGAAGCAGCAATCCTTTAAAGAAAGCGTAATAGCTCACTAGTCTAGTGACTCTGCGCGGAAGATATAACGGGGCTAAGTGTGGTACCGAAGCTTTGTCTTGTCGTAAGACAGGGGTAGGGGAGCGTTGAAGCGTAGGCTGAAGGTTGACCGTAAGGACAGCTGGACGAACTTCAAGTGATCATGCTGACATAAGTAGCGTTGAACTCGGGTGAAAAACCCGAGCGTCGAAAACTCAAGGGTTCCTGGGCAAGGATAATCCTCCCAGGGTTAGTCGGGTCCTAAGGTGAGGCCAATTGGCGTAACCGATGGCAAAACGGTTAATATTCCGTTACCAGACATAGAATCGGGTCCGGAGGGACAGAATAGGTAATCTCAGCCTCTTATTGGATTGAGGTGTAAGCGTGTAGGAGGTGTCGTTGGTAAACCCGCGGCACATAACTCTGATGCGTGAATGCGAGGAACATTTGTTCCGGAAGTGAGACGAGCCATGTTCTCAAGAAAATCTTCGGACTTTAGCTATGCTGCTCGTACCGTAAACCGACTCAGGTGAGTGGGGTGAATATCCTAAGACGATGGGGTGAATTGTGGTTAAGGAACTCGGCAACTTATCACCGTAACTTCGGGAAAAGGTGAGCCCGCGGGAGTGTAAGGACTTGATCCCCAAGCTTCTTCGGGTCGCAGAGAAATGGGAGTAGCGACTGTTTATCAAAAACACAGGCATGTGCAAAGTCTCAAGACGACGTATACATGCTGACGCCTGCCCGGTGCTGGAAGGTTAAGAGGATTTGTCAGCGTAAGCGAAGCAGAGAATCGAAGCCCCAGTAAACGGCGGCCGTAACTATAACGGTCCTAAGGTAGCGAAATTCCTTGTCGGGTAAGTTCCGACCTGCACGAATG
>PEZR01000074.1:459-19587 GCA_002773975.1 Bdellovibrio sp. CG10_big_fil_rev_8_21_14_0_10_47_8 | reverse complement strand
CTTGCTGTTTTTCCGCCCACGGTCTGCAAGGACTGTTTGCGCGTCAGATATTGCACCAAAGTCAAAACCACAAAAGCCACCGCCATCAAACAAGTCGACAAGGCCCCCGCGCGCAAAAGTCCTGAAATCGAGCCCATCTTTTGAAACATATAGATTTGCGTGGTCATCAAATAAATCCGCGCTGGACTTCCAATCAAAGCCGGCACTCCGAAGCTTGCCGCCGTCGCCAAAAACACCAAGAGCGCAGCCCCCGACAGAGCGGGACGCAGCAATGGCAGACTGACGTCGCAAAAAACCCGCCAAGGCGGAGCCCCCGACAATCGAGCGGCTTCTTCAAGGCTCGAATCAATACGGTCAAAGGATGACAAAGCGGTCATCAACACAAATGCGTAAAGAAAACTCGACTCAACAAAGACCAGGCCGGAAAACGAATAAATATTAAAAAAAGACCCACCAAAAATTTTGTTCAATAAACCGGTGCTGGGATTGGCCAAAAAAATCCAAGCAATTGCACCGATAAAGGGCGGAATCGCAAATGGAATCGAAAGCCAAGATCTCCATCGTTTTGCCCCTAAAAGATCCGTTCTAGACAACAGCCAGGCCAAGGGCACCGCCAAAATCAGACTCAAAAGAGTGACTAAGGTACTCAACACCAATGTATTTCCAACAGCAATCAGTGCCGAATGCCGAGCAAAGGCATGGCGATAAGGCTCAAGAGAAAATTCCCCATCCACCCCAGAGAAAATAATTTTCAAAAATAGCTCGATAAAAGGAACTACGCACAAAGCAAAAAGAAGGACTGCCGCTAGAACTAAAATAATACTTTGCCCACTCAACAGCTGCCGGCATTTTTGTTGAAACCGATTCATCCTTGCTCCATCACTGCAACATGATCCGTGCAAATTCTTCTTTGATGTCCTCGCGATCCTTCAAAATTTCTTGGACAAATTGAGGTGTCCACTTTTGCGCTTTTTTTAAAATATCGGCCAATGGTGGAGCTCGCTGCGGAGCAGGGACCCCCGGTACGGTTGGGTACATATACGAATGTGTCAGGACCACCTGACCCTCGGGACTGAAAAACCAATCTGCCACGGCCTCGGCATTTTTCATTTCACCCTTTTTTTTGATAATTCCCAACACATTGGTCTGCAAAACAACGCCGTCACCGGGATAAATGATCTGAATCTTTTTTTGTTCGGGTGGCAGCCGCAAAATGTTCTCCAACAAAATCCAACCCACGGGGCGCTCTTTCGTCTGAACTCTCCGCAAAACAGAACTATTCCCCCCTTCAGCGATGGTGTCATTGTGTCGAAGTCCTTCAAAATACGACCAGCCATAAGCCTTTTGCAAAAAGGCCACGGTGGTAAAATTGGTTCCACTGGCCAGTGGACTGCCGGTCGCAAATTGACCTTTCCACTTGGGTAGAGCCATTTCTTTGAAAGTTTTCGGAGCCTGATCGGCTGTCATGGCCTCGGTGTTATAAATCATCACCATCACCGGCAGACTGACCACGGTGTAGAATGAATCTTTGTTTTTAAACATATCATCGACCTTCTCCGTGTTTTTTGGAGCATAGGCATGCAGACGCTTCAAGCCCGCCATCTCCTCGAACCAAAAGCGATCCGAAAAAATCAGAACGTCGGCCCGAGTCCCTCCCGCGAGCTCCTCGGCGCTGACTTTGGCGGAAACTTCCTCGGAACCAGCCTGAAAAAATTGAACTCGGAAGTTCGGAAAAGCCTTGTTCAACAGGGGTTGAATCTCGGCGATCGTGTCTTTGTACAAGGAGGTATAAATCCACACCACAGGCCTTTCATCTTTAGCGGTACAGCCGCAAAGACAAAAAAATGCCAGCAAGAGAAAGGCCACAGAAATTTTCATTCCATCAAACTTTGTCGGGGCCCGGGTTTTGAGTCAAGGACTGGATTCCTCGAACAAAAAAGCTTGCGGTGTGTTGTTTAGATTTTAGTTAAGATCAGATTGATTTTATCTCTGACAGCGAATTTTCAGAGAAATCAGTTTGGCTTCCAAAGAAAGCTTTTGTTGGTCCAATGACTCCAGTTCGAGTTTTGAATTTTCATAGGCTCCACGCGAACTTTCAACATCGCTGATCTGAGCTCTCATTTTCTCGACGGCCTTCTGAGCCTCTAAAGACGAGTTATACAAACGGGTGGTGAGCTCCATATAGTTTTGCTTCAACAGCTGGGTGTTTTCCCCACTGCGGTCTTGATTGAAATTTTCAACAGCCTGTTGCAGCCGATCTCGACTTTCTGCAATCTTTTGGGTTTCTTCTTCCTTGGATCGAGCCGCTTGAAATAAAATCTCAGTCATCTGGTTAAACGTGGAATAATAGCCATCGTATTGAGTCCGCTGACCTTGTCGCAGCTCTTTATAGCGCTGACTCAGCCCTTGGTATTCACTCTCAATCCCAGCTAAGTTCTGGCACTCATCGACAAAAACCAGCGTATCCTGCTCTGATGAAACGGTCTGAATATTTTCGTTCATCAATTGGCCGGCCATGGGTTTTGAGTTTGGCAGCGGATTTTGCTGAAAAGCCGCTTCTTCAGCGACTGCTTCCATTGGGGTTTCCGCCGGCACATATCCCCGAGACTCAGCCTCTGGTTTTTCAAGAACAGGGGCTACTTTCTGAGGAAGAGGCAAAACGGATGCGTCCTCCGCCCTGGCTTCTTCAAGAAAAAAAGAGCTTAGCATTGCGGTCATTAAAAGAGAGATTACCCACGCCCGACGAATCATGGGTCAGTTATACTCCTGATCC
Organism: Bdellovibrio sp. CG10_big_fil_rev_8_21_14_0_10_47_8; assembly: GCA_002773975.1. GTDB lineage: Bacteria > Bdellovibrionota > Bdellovibrionia > Bdellovibrionales > Bdellovibrionaceae > 21-14-0-10-47-8. The sequence goes on along the minus strand of PEZR01000074.1, from coordinate 16,814 downwards.
ACCGAGGAACAAAATTTTTCCCGCTGTCAAAACTTTCGACATGAAAAAGCACCAAAACAAGTGACGAATTTGGTCTCGATTCCCTCTCAAAACGCTGCAGGTTCGAGAGCGCACGAAGAGCCAATTCGAATATCCGATGGCTCTGCTTTTGCTTGATCCCCTGTGTGCTTAACCTTACCGCCCATTTCTTCTTGAAAGGAGAAATCTTATGAAGCCCTTTTTCTCAAAAATCGCCGCTGTTGCCCTGGTCCTTGCCTCTGTGTCCGCCCATGCTGATATTCCCTGTGAACAAGAGGCTTTGACGGTTGCAAAATTTGTTATCGCTCAAAAAGGGAAAGCCGCTTGGGCCGGAAAACACGGAGCCCGCGTTGAAAATATCCAGGGACGTCCTGAACAGACGCTGAACCAAGACGGAAGCCTAAAGAGCATTCAGTATTCCTACCTTGCTTCAATCAACGTCGCTGACTTTACGATTAACGTGAAGCTGGATTCAAGTTGTGGTTTCGAGTCTGCTGAAGCCATCGAAGCTGGTGGCCGTCAGTAATAGCGGTTGCGACATATTCAATGAAATAAAAAAGCCTCTGATTCAGAGGCTTTTTTATTTCAAGAGTACAAGGCTTCAGCGATCTGCAGCCCGTTGAGGGCTGCACCCTTGCGAATATTGTCAGAGACCACCCACATCAGCCAAGTTTTTGGATCGTTTTGATCTTGGTGAATTCTTCCGACATGAACTGGGTCCTGCCCTGAAACCTGCTTTTGAGTGGGATACTTGCGCACATTTTGCTCAACACAAAGACCCTGACCAAATTGCAGCGTTTCGATCAATTGATCTCTAGAGACCTCTCGATCCAAAGTCACCCATACGGCCTCGGCATGGGCGTTCAAAACCGGCACTCGCACTGTAAAAGCTGAAACTCGCATTTTCGGAGCCCGCATGATTTTGCGGGTTTCATTCATGATTTTCATCTCTTCGCTGGTGTAGCCCGAATCATCAAAAGACCCGATCTCGGGAATGCAATTGTAAACAATTGGCTGCGAGAACGTGCTCGGTGTTGGCTGTGGATTTGTGTCATAGCCCTTGGTCTGAGATAAAAGCTCGTCGTAACCAGCCTGGCCAGCACCGCTGACCGCCTGATAAGAAGCCACACGCACATCGGTCACAGCGTATTTGTCATGCAAGGGTTTTAAAGCCACCACTAGCTGAATGGTTGAACAGTTTGGATTGGCAATGATCTGCGGAGTCTTTTCAGACTTTAACAGATCACCATTGACCTCCGGCACGACCAAATGAATTTTTGGATCCATTCGGAATGCCGCCGAGTTATCGATGGCCCAAGCCCCAGCTTTGGCCGCCAAAGGCGCCCACTCACGACTGATGTCGTCTCCCGAAGAGAAAAAAACCAGATCTAAACCATCGAAGCACCCGGGCTTTAATCCCTGAACGGCATAATCTTTTCCCAGCAGGCGAATGCTCTTTCCAACGGAGGCATCGCTGGCAAAGGGTCTGAGGTCAGCCACTGGAAATTTTTTTTGTTCCAAGGTCTCCATAAAACTTTTGCCGACCATGCCGGTCGCGCCAACAACACCAATTTTTAGGGGTTTATTTTTTGGACTCACTGGTCGCCTCTGCTTTTGACTCCGAATCTTCCTCGTCCTCTTCTTCGACCAAGTCATGATCATTGGTCACATTTTGAGGCATATAAACATTCGGACGAATACGTTTGTTCTTACCAAAATTCAAAATGCCAAATACCGCACCCAAAATGGCATAGGTTAAAAAGAGAATAAAAAGATTCACCTCAGGCCGGTAAGCCACGATGGCAATAATGCACACTCCGAAAATCAGAAAACGAAATGGCAGCCGTTCTTTCAAATCCAAATCTTTAAAACTTCGGTAACGAAAGGTGCTAACCATGACAATGGCCAACAAATAAGTCATTGCCAACAGTCCTATATTTCCATTGGCTTCGAACTGAAGATCTTGGAAAGCCAAAACCGACGAAGCTACAATTCCAGCCGCCATCGGAATCGGTAGCCCCTGAAAATAAGCCTTCTCGACGACATTGGCCTGAACATTAAAACGAGCCAACCTCAAAGCGCCACAGGTCGCATAAAGAAAACAAGCCAGCCAACCCAGTCGACCAAAGGGTTGCAAGGCCCACATAAAAAGCAAAATTGCTGGAGCCAATCCAAAACTCACCAAATCACAGAGGGAATCATATTCCGCGCCAAATTTTGAGGTGGAGCGAGTCAGGCGCGCCAGCCGACCATCCATCAGATCGAAAATGGCCGCCGCAACGATGGCATAGGCCGCTTTGATATAGTCACCTTTGACCGCATGGATGATGGCATAAAATCCAAAAAAAATATTTCCTGTGGTTACCAAGTTAGGAAGGACATAAATATGCATTGCCAATCGTTTTTGCTTCTCAGGATTTTCATTCATAGAGTGGGTCACTTCTTTCGGCAAAGAGAGAGGAAATTTTTAGACATAAGCAGAAAAAACACCAAATAAAGAAAACAAAATCCACAGAGCGCCTCCGCTGAGGATCGGCAGAGTTAAATTATCATCCAGCTTTCCCACCGGAATCAGCTCAGCCAAGGCTCCAGCAAGACCTGCTAGAATACTGACGACAAACAAACGATCCACCATCACCGCATGGTACCTGAGATAAACAAAAGTTAACAAAGCGCAGACGACAAACGCCGCCAAACTTCCCTGCAGGGACTTTTCACCCAAAATTTTATCTTTGCCAAATCGAATGCCAAAGTAGCTGGCAATAGGGTCCGCAAAAGCTAAAAACAACAGCGTTAACAGAGCAATGGGACTTGGGAAAATAAGGATCACCAGCAAGGTTCCGGTCAGGAGATAAGTCGTGCCGGCCAGCCTGTGGATCTCGCTCTCGCGCATGATCGGGCGAAAAAGCGATAGAAGTGCTTTATTCAAGGCTGAAACCCTGAGTCGGACAAAGTCCACCGGAACAAAAGCCAACCAGGCAATCGCGATCAAAGCCAAACTCCACTGCTCCGGCAGCCAGGCATACAGGCCCGCCATCAGAGAGACTCCTGTCATATGCCACAATTTGCGGGCCCAATGAATATCTGAACGTTGTCTAAATTCCACGGCTTCCAACACTCTTTCCATGGTCCCTTCCTATCTTGCTCTCCGCAAAACTCAAGCAAGTTAGAGGACGTTTTTTGTTCTGACAAGACCTCTGACAAGATAATCTAAGCCTTGGTAACAACAAAGGATTTTCCTAATACAAGGCGGCGCGATTAGAACTTTGACAGGTTCCAGGGCCGGCCATTTCCATGGGCCCAGTCCGACTTGATTTCCTAAGTAATTTCGGTAGCTTGCACATCGCCCAATGGCTTCAATATTGCAATTCCAATGCTTATGAGACGAGCGGCCATTTTCTATTACCAGTTTTTTATTATGACACTGAGCCTGTGTCTGATGGGACTGAGTGCGCCATGCTGGGCTGCAATGGAAAGCTATCCTGGCTACACCAATGACGTCCACACAGAAAGAAATGAAAAATTCCAAGAAATCTATCTGTCCGTGCAATCCGCCGATGGCCCCAGTCTGCAAGACCAGATCTTCAGCCCCCTTGCCCATGAATTCAAAGAAAAATACCGCGAAAAATTTGGTCAGCTCGATACTGAGAGCGTCATCTACCAACGATCCCAGTTTGATACATTTGATGAAAATGGGGGCGCGGTTGAAAGCATTGAAACCGCCAACGAACAGCGAAAAAACTTTGCCGAGTATATGACCCGCCGGCTGACTGAATATCACTTTGACCACTACATGAAAACCCAACCACAAATGCGACCAGTGATGGAAGCCAAAGAAAAGATTCAAAACGTCAAAGTCGAAGTCAATAAGCAGGTTCGACTCAATATCCAATACAACTTTGCCGGCAACAATGTGGATTTGATCGTGGACAACCCTTGGTGTGAAACCAAGGTGGCGCTTGAGATGGATCCTCACTCTTTTGGCCCCACCAGCGTCGAAGAAACTCGGATCTGGTTGAATCGGCCGCTGTCATCAAGCTTACGTTTAAACACCAACACCACCATCAACGATGGCATTGCCCAAGGAGACCTAGTGAAGGAATTTCCTCGCCACAATATGGCAGCATCTGTCGGGTTATCGGGCCCCTTCAAAGACGAAGGCACATCGGTTCGCGAAACCAAATACGTCGTTGGATTCTCACATTCGTTCTAGAATCAGAGATTTCTTAGTTTTCTTAGTTTTCTTCGGAGTCGAATATTTCCAAAGGAGATGGCATTGGTCTTTCAGAGGCTGGAGATCGACTGTGCACCTTTAGAAACTGCTGCACAACTTTGCCTTCACTATTGATACCTTTAATTTCCAAAGTATTTTCCCCAGGGCTCAGATCAATAAAGTCCGTAGTGAATCCATTTTCCTTGAGACTGATGATCGATGCCGTAAAACCATTGGTTTGATTGGTGATACTCATCTCTTGAATGCAAGAGGGACCGCGGAGCCGCAAAAGATTGGCGTCCACCTCCTGATCCTCTTCAAAGTCGGAACAAGAGTAATTCAAAGTCAGCGGCTTGGATTTGACAGAGTTTCTCACTGGAAGAACCGCCCCTTCGGTCATTATGCTGGCGGGTGTTCGAGCGCTTAGCAGCCGGCCTTCCTCTAGAGAAACTTCTGTCTTGGCTCGCGGTTCTCGCATAGTGGAATAAAGAGCGGGAACGCCCAACATGGCAACTAAAAGTAGAGTGATGGAAAGAAACCGTTGCTCTCGCATACTCCAAATTTATCGGCAGAATTTTGACCGGACTAAAGGCGTATCAGTTTGAGACCAAGAAAAACGAGTGACTGAAAAATCACAGTCCGTGTCCATTGGGTCACTGAATCGCCATTAAGACTTTACTATTTTGATTTTTCGATGCTGATTGCAAATTTTTTGACGCCCACAGATTTTACCAGATCGATCATATGCACCACGGTCCCATGGGGAACGTCTTTGTCGGCTGCAATGACGGCCTGAATGTCTGGGTTTTTGCCAACCTCTTGTTGGGCTTTGGTCTGAATGGACTGCTCATCACTAGCACTGCCATTCAGATTCAGTTTTCCGCCCACAGAGATCGAAATATTAAGCAGGCTAGGAGTTGTCTGGTCTCCACTCGCCGCCTTTGGAAGATTCACATTGATGGAAGGCTTCATGATCATGGGCGCCGTCACCATAAAGATAATCAAAACCACCAAGATGATATCCACCAAGGGCACCACATTGATGTCTGAGATTGCCTCGTCGTTATCACCGTGACTGCTTTTCATCCCCATGACTTACAACCCTTTTTTCTTCGCATAAGAAAGACACAATTCTTTGACGGAATCCAGCCCCTGCAAAATGCCACGCACTTGTCTCTGAAAATAGTTATAAGAAATCACCGCAGGGATTGCCACAAACAGACCAGAAGCTGTGGCCACAAGAGCCAAAGAGATTCCCGCCATCACCGTTTGCTGACCCGCATCTGGGCTGCTTGCCAGATCATTGAAGGCCTTCATAATTCCCAGGACTGTTCCCAACAGACCAATGTAAGGAGCATTGGATCCGACCGTCGCCAAAAAACTCAAAAATCTTTCCAAGTCTGGCCGCTCTGTTAATGCGTACGAATTGAAAGCCTCTTCCAATCCCTTGCTGCCACTTTCTTTGATGTGTTTCATCGCGTAAGCGAGAGCTCGACCGTCGATGGTCTCTGGGTTTTTCGGCATGCTTTCAATGTCTTCGACGCTGTGACTCTGGATCGCAGCTCGAACCCGAGCGCGAGCCTCATCGCTGTTGGTCGAAATTTTACGCAAATAAAAAAATCTTTCTAAGATCATTCCTAAGCTGACCACACTGAGAGCGATCAAAATCCATAGAACGATCTGGTCAGCAATCTGAGCAACGGCGAAAATTCTTTCTGTGAGCATAGAGTCCTCTCTTTACTTTGTTCATTATCTCCAGTTCAATTTAAGACGGTCAAGGTAGAAACCAATGAAGTTGATGAAGCCCATTTTATCTCTGATTTTTTGTGCACCAGTAGCGCTGCTATGCTCGTGTCAAAACTCGTCGACAAACTCCCCCAATGTCGTGGTCATCGCAGCTGAAGGTCTTGGTGCAAATCAAGTCAACTGCTCTCGTGACAATCATTCCTCTCAAAGTTCAGGTTTTGATGTCCTGTGCAAAGAGTCAGTGCGCTTCACTCATGCCTACACGACCTCACCTCTGTCAGGACCTGGACTGACTTCGGTCCTGACAGGACTCTACCCCTTTCAGAGTGGCGTGCATGATCATGGGGCCTCTTTTTTGCCGAGCTCCAAGGTTACGGTTGCAGAATTGGCCGAAGCAAAAAATATTTCCACAGCTTTTTTTTCAGGCGGCGCTCCGCTCCTGCGGAAATTGAACCTTCATCAGGGCTTCGAAGTCTTTGATGATCACTTTGGATTTTCACCTCGGCAGCTCTTTCGACCTCTGTCTGAATCTCTGGAGGTCTTCCGCAGTTGGATGAAGGACATTGGCAACAATCGCTTTTTCACGGTTTTTTATGCGCCAGACTTGCTTTTCACCAATCAAGCGACTCAAACAAACCTGGGAGAAAAAAGAGACCTGACCTTTGAAAGTCAGCTCGACGAGATGGATGAAACTCTTTTTAATTTCATACAGCTCCTTAAAAAAACCAACAATTGGGACAACACCACTTTTATCTTGGTTGGCCTCAATGGTCCCGATTTGGATGAACGGGGTGGAGAGTTAATCTTCACCAATCTGATGAGTGAACGAACTCAGGTGAGTTTGTTGATCAAGCCCGCTCAAAAACCCAGAGATGAGGCTCTCAATTGGACATTTGATGCCAATGTCACGCTCGCAGATGTCGGAGAAACCTTGCGAGAGATCTATGGACAGACGAGGTCACCTGATCAGGACAATAGCGACCTTCAATTTCCAGTTTTTTCTTTGACCAAAGCTCTGCAGAGTCCCTCGACAGTTGAGTTTCCCAGTCGACCAATCCTGATGGAGACAGGCTGGCCGGCCTGGCGCGAGAATACGTCCATTCGATACGCGATCCGGTGGGACCAACTGCTGTTTGTGATGGATCAAAGGCTGCAAATTTTTAACTCTCTGATTGATCGTCTAGAGACCACTTCTTTGCGACCCACGGATCCGGGAATCTATGGAACCTGGCAAAAGATTCATCAACTGATGGACAGTCTTCACTGGCAACCTTGGCAGGGATTGCCCCAAGAAACGGTGATGAAATGGGTCGGCCTTTCCGATCTCTTTGCTCTCAATGTGCATGAAATAGATGCTGATCTTTCTCTGGAGCGCTTGGCTCATCGCTTAAAACAAGAACCGACCATCAATAAACTCTACAGTGAAAGTCTGATCAAAAAGCAAAACTGGAAGACTCTGGCCAAGTGGGCAAATGGGACCGGACAAAGGGATCTTGAGGTCATCGCGGCCAAAAATGATTCTCCTTCAACGACATCTCACGATAAACATCATTTTGAAAATTCCTGCCTGCAGTTGGCATTGCTCAATCACAACGATCCAGGCCTGGCAAAACGGTGCGACGATCCCTTGTCCTTGGCGTTGATTGACTGGATCCAAAATCAAGATAAGTCCGAGGACGATCAGTTAAAGAAAAAATTCTTGCGCGCCTATGTACAAATGAGAACGGAAGAGCGTGTCCAAGAGGTCAACTGGGCTTTGCAGAATCCGTGGGACACTCCCACTCGAACTCGCAAACTGATCATTCCTATCGAATTGATCTTAAGTCTTCCACAAATGCAAAAGTACCAACAGACTGCACTGAAAGCGTGGCAAGTCGCCCTTGAATACGCCAAAACATCTGAAGACGAATAGTAAGAAAATCGCTAGAACTCACAAATGGCGATCCAGAAGGGCATTTCGGAATTGTCGTCGATCAAAGATTGGCTTAACGAGCTGAGATCGGCTGCTTGTTGCTGATAGAAATTCGCCGGCAAATCACTGCGAGAAACCAAAACCACGTGATCGCCCTTTTTTAAACGATAGGTGCCGCTATTGACCGGGCAGACCCGCTCAAGCCCCAGACCCCGAGCCAACAATGGGCTGAGCTGCCCCCATTGGGCCGCCAGATCCGGAGAATAACATACGGGTTGCAATCCCTTTTCATTGATGATCAGCAAATGAGGCGCCCCGATCTGAATCCATGACAGCACGCCATGCTCTACGGAAATGGCCGCGAACTCGACTGCCGCTAAATATTCTTGGGAATTTTCTCGTTGAAACAGAGTTTCATTGGCTCTGACAAGTCCTGCGTGAATTTTTGCCAGCAAAGGGTCAGATCCCTCTGGTGACATTCCCAAAGTCGTGGCATCCGGATCTTGGGACAACAAAAGAAAATCTTTGACCAGATCCAAAGTGATCTGAGCATGGTTCGACTCTCCCCACGAAGTTGCAATCAACAGAGTCTCTGTCAATTTCTCTTCGAGCACCATCGGAGATGGCCTGAATGCCGGGCCTGAATAAGATCGTTGATCAATTTTCATTACTCGATTCCATATTTTTTCAGCTTGATTCGAGCTTTTTTATAGTAGTCCTCTTCCGGCACGCTGCTCTCGAGGATTTTTTTCCACTTACCTTTGGCGGTCTCAACTTCGCCAACACTTTCCTCTAAAATTCCCTCTTGATACAAAGTCTGCATTTGTTTCTTTAATTCATTGAGCAAGGATTGTTTTTTTCCTTTGAGCGTTTCGTCCTCGGGATTGATCGCAATGGCTTTTTTGATGGCGATCACAGCTGCTTTGTAATCAGACTTCTGAACGGCCTCATCGACTTCTTTTTTAAAGACGGCCTGTTTTTCCGCCATGGTCTGTTGAATTGATGCAATTTCTCGACTGGATTTCACTCGAAAGCCCTTGGGATCAGGCAGTCTAGATTTTACCACCGTCCGATAGGCTTCAATGGCCTCCAGTGCGGTCCCAGAATGCGCCACTTTTCGAGCCTTTTCATACAGAGCCTTTTGACGCCGCACCAAAGCACGGTACTCAGCCCGTTGTTCTTCTCGGGCCAAACGTTCGGTATTCATCTGATCCACTTCAGCCCTCAAGGCCACGATGGCAGGGTGTTCGGGACTCAACACGATCACTGGATTTAGACAGTCATCCATGGCGGAGGTATCTCCGTTAGTTTTTAATCTTCGACGACATTCCGCCACAGTTTTTTGAATCTTTTCTTCCATCTCGGCCTGCTCTTTTTGTCGAGCTTCGGCTCTTTGCTGTTCAATCTGGGTTTGTATCGCCACCCCAGAGAGTTTTTCTAGATTTTTAGAGTCTTCATAAAATGGCAGGAGCTGATGAATCTTGGTGACCTCTTGTCTGGCCATCTCATATCGCCCCTCTTTAAAGAGCTGATCCGCCAAACGATAAGTGTCTTTCACATACTGCTGCTGTTGTGGCGCCAGCTTTTCAAAGGGACTTAGTGCCTGCTGAGCGACAGGGGCCGCATTCGGACTCTGCCCATTTTCCATCAAATAATAAACTCCGCCACCGACCACCAAACAAATGATCAACATGCGAACCCAATTGACGCCCTTGTTTCGGTTGCCAGACTTCATTGCTCCCATCGAAGGCAAGGGATCTTCTCCCGGGAAGTAAGGAGCCGCCACAGATGGAATGTCCAGAGGGTTGCGGTCTCCGAAAATCTTGGGAACAGCGGCCTCTGATGTGTAGAGAATCGGACTGCGCATGTGATCCGGAATCTCTTGCAACTGACGATCAAACATTGAATCTCTTAACTCAAATTGTAGGCTCCAAGTTCCAACAGTCAAAACATCACCAGATGCTAACGCCGTCCATTCATTGGACAAGGCTTGTCCATTCAACATGGTGCCATTGGAGCTGCCGAGATCTCGAATCAAAAACGCATCTCGTTGCATTTGAATCTCAAAGTGCCGCCGACTGAATTCGGTGTGATCCATGAGAATCGCGCAGGAGCTTTCTCGACCGGCCACCCAAGACTGACCCTCCAGCTGAAAGATCTGAGTCTCTTCCCCGGATTGATCCAACACTTTCAGATAAGCTGTGGTTGGCAAACTGATGACTTGGGTTCGATCCATGTCGGAATAGGAATTTTCACCCCCCTGAGATGAACGAACCTGAGGCACCAAAGACAACGACCGAGCATCGTTGCCTTCGGAAAATTCATTGAGTGAGCTTTCGAAAACTTCAAAAGAAAATTCATAGGGTGGAACATCGAACCTGAATCCATCTTGCAGCTCAAGCTCGGTGACCTTACCACGGCCAAAATAGAGTTCACCATAACGAGAAAGACTTTCCACCAACCAAAACGATCCATTCCACGACAACTTCAAATGCTGCCGAGAAACACCCCGATCTGCCACCAGGACAATATCCGAGTCCTCGGCCCGACCCACAATATAGGTCTTTTCGGGATCCAAAATCACTTCTTGCTGTTTTTCTCCATCTTTAAAAATCGACAGCCGAAAGGACATTAGTATCTCCCTTCAAGGCGCAGACTGCACTCGTCATACATTTGTTTGGCCTCTCGATATTTTGGTTTGCTGGTGTCTTTTAACATGATCATCACCTGTGCAAAGGAGGACTGGCACATTTGAAAGTTCTGTTTTTTATAATACTTCCGTCCCAAGGACATGCTTTGATCAATCGACTCATCAAATTTTCGTTGAGCCTGAACATAGTATTTTCTGGCCAACTCATGCTGCGGATAAAATGACAGCGCAGCCTGAAAGCTCTGGATCGCCCTGGCATATTGCTTTTGACGATAGTCCCGGAATCCTTTGATGTAGTGCTCTTGAGCGGCCTGGTATTGAACCGTATTCTGAGCTGAGTTTTCTTGCTGTTTTCTCAACTCAAGAACCTTGTTGGCGGACTCTTCGATTTTTCTCATTACATCGGCCTCGGTCCGAACAACTCCATTTTTTGAAATCAACGGGACCCCATCTCCTTGGGCAGAACTTGAGGATGTCGCATTGGTTCTCATCACAAACCAAGCCGCACATGCCCCCAGGATCAATATGATCCCATAGAAAGTGACTCGAGAATCGGATTTCTGGGTATCAGTCGCATATGAGAATGAGTTTTTATTCAAAGGAGGGGGCATCGGCCGAAAGTCCGTCGAAGGACTTGTTGTCGCGGAGTTTCCAAGCATCGGAATGGCATCAGAGGCAGAGGCCAACCGCAAATTGGCTGGCGAAGCCGATGGCGCTGCAGACAACACCACCGCCGGCGGTGGCACATCAATCTTGAGTTGCAATATCGTCCCACCGAGCTGAATCTGGGCTTTTTCGTCGATGGCTTTCTCGTCGTATTTATCGCCATCAATCAAAACAAAATTCTTTTCACTGATGTTTTTTGCTAACACCTGGCCATGAGAGATCTTCAATGCCAAGTGGGATCTTGAGACCTTCACGTCCTCGCTAAGGACAATGTCGTTTTCTGAACCACGCCCAATAGTAACGACTGATTTCTCAAACGAATAGACTTTGCCCGAATTCTCGCCCCGAGAAATCGTCACTGTGTATTTCAGTGTTCGGGCCAAAATCGGAGCAGCCGTCATGCAGCGCCCCTTCCGTTTTGATCTTCATCTGGAGGTGGCGACAGAGTCACCATGAAATACTTGGCTTCTCCCCCTGAGGTCACCGCCTGACATTGAGTTCGGAACAAGTAACCTGCAATTTCAATTTGATCACTTTGGACCTCAAAAGTATTGTTGGTGGCCTTTTCTGTGAGCTCTTGAATATTTTGCCGAAGGGCTGTGTCCACCATCCCTGACAAGTCCATCCCCTGAACACCTTGCCCCACACCACCTGGCAAAGATTCAAAAGCGTGATTAACTGAAACTACCACCTGACCTTCTTTAGAGATGAGCAAGGCCGGATAGGCCACTAACTGAATCAGGTTCATCAGCTCTTGATCTCGCAGACCCCCACCTCCCGCGTCCACACCGGTCATGGAGTTGCTCTGCACTCGTGTCAAAAGACTGTTGATTGTGACAAGGAGTTGCTGCAAGGGACGCAAGCGAATGGGGCTTTCAATTTGATCTTGGTTCTCACGCAGGGCTTGATCCAACAACTGATTGGCCTTCACAAAAGGATACTCCATCAATTTGTACATTAAGAAGAAGAGCCCAGCTCCCAAGATCATCGAGATTGCTAACATTTGAATAAAAAGACTGAGCGCTCGGCCATCATCGAAACGAAAGCTGTCAGTGCTGTAAACTACGATGGCATAGGCCTTGGCCACATTTCGTTGTTCTTCGGGGTCGTAAATCAAAATCGGACAAGCTGCGCCGATCTTACCAACACCGGCCTCACCACTGACTTCGACGGTTTGACCTTTGACTGATTGAAAAAATCCAGCGATGTCTCCCTTGGGGGTCATTCCAGCCATCTCGGGCGGAGCCATCACCGCGCCGTCACGGCCCACAATCATGACCTGATCAATGCCTTCATCTTTTAAAACAAGATCGGCGCTATAACTGGAGAGCTCACCACTTCGCACAGCCCGCTCATTGGCATTGGCCAAAGCTCTGGCCACGGTCAGAGCTCGACGGCGACTTTCTTTTTGAATGCTCTCTGACGTCATCTGATTCATTGGAAAAACGGTCAATAAGGTCACCATAAAAACAAAAATCACACAAAATCCAATGATGACTGAGCGGAACTCAAAGACCTCGACCAGCTGTTGAAGAGCTGGCATAAAAACACGGTGGAAATAATGACTGGCTTTTTGAAAAGGCCCCTGATCAGCCGGGCTCATCGTCGATGGATGATCTGCGCCCTCCTCTGCATCAAACAGAGGACCACCTGGCTGGGCCGCAAACGCCGGTGTTGGATTCTTGGAAAGTGGAACCAGCGGTTGTCCCTGACTGCCTTGAGTGACAACCACATCAAAAAGAACCTTGTCGATGCTGATCTTATCCCCGATTCGCATCACGGCGGATTGAATTTTGACTCCGTTCACAAAGGTTCCATTGCTCGAACGAAGATCTGTCATTAAAACTTGATCCGAGAAGACTTGAATTTCCAAATGCTCCTTGGAGATTCCACTGGATGTCAGTTGAAAGTCACAGTTGTCCCCTCGGCCAATGCGGTTGCGGCCTTTTTTAAGAACATATACCTGACCGGCCTGAGGGCCGTTAAGTACTCGCAGTGCCCACATCGAGTGTGTCCCCCACTGAAATCATTTTTTGTTCAATCCAACCTGACTGCACTTCGATCACTGACTTGGCTCCCCAAATGGGAAGAACCAAACGCCCGGGTCGAACATCTTTGACCAAGGCCTTGACCTTCATCTGGTCATCGACGAAAACACAGTCAATCGCGTAACTCATAAAAAAAGTATGAATGCTATTGCAACGATGGATCCACAAACCTTGCTCAGGCCCCAGCTGCGAAGTTCCCAACAGGCCCTTCATGCGAGACCACATGCGATCTGCGATGTGCAAATCTGTCAGCAAAGTTTTTTCCTGAGTGCGGTTCTTCAGTAACGCCATCAATTGCTATTTCCTCCGTACACAAACTGCACAATCACTGGTCCCAGCAAAACCAGAAATACCGCTGGCATAATAAAAAGCATCATTGGAAACAACATCAACTGCGACGCTCGCGCCCCAGCCTTTTCCGCGCGGACAAATCGGTCGAGCCGAATCTGCACAGATTGATCTTTTAGGACCTGCGCAATGCTGGCACCCGTAGCGTCGGCATCAATCAACACGGCAACGAAGCTCGTGATCTCGGAAATATCCAAACGGGCCGCCATGCCCTTTAAGGCTTCTGCCCGCGAAGAGCCCAACTTGATATCCCGAAGCACATTGCCGAGCTCTTCAGCCAAAACGCTGGTCTCTGCTTTGTCGACGATACGCTGAATGGCGCCAATGAAATCAAGGCCAGCTTCTGTGGACAATGCCAATAGATCTGTAAAGAATGGCAGGTCCGCTCGAACCGAAGTCTCCCTGGCTCTTTTTTCTCGGTTGGCATGAATCTGGGGCAGATAAGCGCCAAAGGGAACAAGGGCAACAAACAAGGGCCAAGGAAATCCCAACTCCAGGGTGAAATTCATCACGCCCAAAAGCAAAGGGACCATGAGGCCCAGGAAAATCTGCATGCCAATGAATTCATCGACGTTCAGCTCTCGAGACAAACCCGAGGTCAGAATCAATTTTTCGACTCGTTTTCGGTAACGAACATTTTTGTACTTGATCGCGTATTTCAGTGTGAACTGGTGAACCAGGGGCCGGGACCAATTGACCAAAGCTGATTTTGACTTTACAGGTTCATTGCCGCTGGCCCATGAAAGAATATCCTTCTCGGCTTGGTCACGGGACATGATCGATGAGACAAAGGAGTACACCGCGAATGCCGCTGTGAACAGACCCCCGACCAAAAGAAATTCTGCACTTCCCATTTTTACTTCCTATTTCCAGTCCTTCATGGCTGAATTGGTGATATGACACCAATCCAGCTGATTCTTGCTTCTGAATCTCCGCGAAGAAAAGATCTGCTTCAAAAAGCTGGATTTTCTTTTCACGTTTTCTCAGTTAAGGTATCGGAAAATCTCGAGAAAAACCTGACAGTCGATGAGCAGATTCTAAGTATTGCCCGAAGAAAAATTATCGCCTCCCTGAAGAGCTATAAGTCTTTGAAAACTCAGCCTTTTTTAGCCCTCTCCGCAGATACCATGGTGGTTTTAAATGGCCTACCGATAGGAAAACCCCGTGATGAGGAGGAAGCGGCGGACTTCTTAAGACTTTTGTCGGGTCGAAAACATGAGGTCACGACTGCCGTCGTGCTGGCGGAAGGTCCAGTTCCCGCAGATTTTCAAGATGAAGACTTTGAAAATCTCAAAATGAGACAAGGGGTTCAGACCACCCATGTCCATTTTCGGCCCATCAGCGACAAAGAAATTCGCGAATACATCATGACCGGTGAGCCCCTGGACAAAGCCGGCGCTTACGGAATTCAGGGCTTGGGCGGAAATTTTGTGGAAAAAATCGTCGGACCTTTTGATAATGTGGTGGGACTACCGATGGAGCTGTTCAAAAAACTTTTGCAAGAAGGTGGTTGGATCGTCAAGCCAGGAGAACACGGATGAAAAATTCAGACTTTCAAAACTTTCAAGAATTTTGGCCCTTCTATTTGATGGAGCACTCTCATCCCACCAATCGACGTCTTCATTTTATTGGCACCGGCACCGCGATCTTGTTGTTAATTTTGATTTTAGCGAGCCAATCTTGGGTTTGGCTGTGGGCGCTTTTGCTGGTGGGCTACGGCTTTGCTTGGGTTGGACATTTTGTCATTCAAAAAAATCGACCGGCCACTTTCAAATATCCTCTGTGGAGTTTGATGGGTGATTTTAAAATGTTTTATTGTATTCTCACTGGAAAAATCAATGATGAATACGCCAAAATTAAGAACTCTTGAGCAATGCAAAGTCTAACAGAGATTCAAAAAAAGCTGAACGGCATCAATCCATCAACAAAAATTCTCGCAGTTTCAAAATTTCAACCGGCGGAAAAAATTCGTGGCCTCTATCAACAGGGTCAGAGACTTTTTGGCGAAAACTATGTCCAAGAAGCCTTGGAAAAACAGCGGGCACTCTCGGATTTACAGATTCAATGGCACGACATCGGTCGCTTGCAAAAAAATAAAGTGAAATTGGTGCTGGGACATTTTTCACTGATTCACTCGGTGGATGCCCTGGAGCTCGCCCAAGCCATCGATCAGAAAGCAAAACAACAAAATATCCAACAGGCCATTTTGCTGCAACTGAATTTGGCCAACGAGCAAAGCAAAGGTGGTTTTTCAGAGGAGAATTTGCTCGATTCCACAGCTTTGCTCGACACTATGGCTGGATTAAAAAATATCGAAATTCACGGCTTAATGACAATGCCACCACTGGCTGAGGATCCGAAACAGTCTCGTCCCTATTTCCAGAGACTGAGAAAACTCAAAGACCAACTCCAAAAAAGATGGCCAACACTGACCGAACTCTCAATGGGCACAAGTTCCGACTATCTGGTTGCCGCCGAAGAGGGCGCCACCATGGTCCGCCTGGGGACCATGCTCTTTGGAGAGCGGCCACATCAATAATCGAGCACTGTTTTATCAAGTTTGTGTAAAAATCATTTGCCCCTTGCAAATGAGCCCGGGGCAGTGAAACAATAAAGTGGTGTTTGAATCATTGAAACAATCTTCATCGTTTCAGTCCCCTTCTACAAAAAAATCAACGGAGTTTCGCTTGGCTATACCTTATAAAATTGGTTTTATTGGCGTTGGTAATTTGGCTCAGGCCATGATCAAAGGTC
>PEZR01000074.1:0-377 GCA_002773975.1 Bdellovibrio sp. CG10_big_fil_rev_8_21_14_0_10_47_8 | reverse complement strand
CTATGGCTTTCAATCCTGCCCCAACAACGAAGAGCTCATTGATCTGGCCGATGTTGTGGTTTTAGCTATGAAACCCCAGGACTTATCCGCTGCCATTGATCCGATCAGTTCCACTTTTCGAGATGGCCAAATCGTCATGAGTCTGGCCGCCGGGATCCCTCTTAAGACCCTGGAAAAGAAGCTGCCCCAGTGTCGCATTGTGCGTTTGATGCCCAATACGCCATCGTTAATTGGCCGCGGGATCATCGGCTGTGTGATGTCTGAAAAAAATAAGAGCCTCCTGACTTTGGTCGAGGATCTATTTGCCCCCCTGGGTTCTGTCCTGCCAATGGCGGATGAGGATCAGTTTGAAGCCTTAACGGTCTCTTGCTCCAGCG
>PEZR01000154.1 GCA_002773975.1 Bdellovibrio sp. CG10_big_fil_rev_8_21_14_0_10_47_8 | reverse complement strand
AGGTCCAAGTTCCAATGCGAGTCTCGTGGCTTCGGTACCGTGGGATAAAAGTTCCCTCTTGGATTGGCAGAGGCAAAGATCCCGATAAGAAATCAAGCGTCAAAGAGGATTGGGAAAATCCGCAGGGCTATGAGAAAGCTCAAATTCGATTTTATTTCCTGTCAGAATCCGGAAAACTTAAAGCAATTTCTGACTACCAGGACTATCGTTTTATCGACATCCTCGACCCCACACTCCCCCAGATACAGCAGGGGAGGGTGCCGGTGGTGCTCGCCAAAAATCAGGGAACTTCAGTCAAGCCATCTTATATCTATGACTTTGCGGTGGCAGAGATTTTTGAAGGCCAAGTGGTTCATTTCCAAAAAATTGATCTTTCTTTGGATCAGAGAACCTATCGAAATCTGCTCGATACCCGTGTCGATCAGGTGTTGAATTTGAACAAAACCCAGGATCTCGGTCGAGGCACATTTTGGTTTGGCGAAGGTCCCGCTCGCAGTCAAAGACTGTCCTTGTTGGTTCCGGATTTCGCCGCAGGCGAGCTTCCTCGGTATCAATTTTTTGATAGCATTTTGCCCGCAAGTCGTGGAACTGTGGACTCGACTCTCTGGGTTCGAGCTGCCTATTTGGGGTCCAGTGGCTATGGCGCCTTCGCGCTGACGAACTCGGAAATTCAATACCATGATCTCGGGCGGCAACAGGTGGCGGTGAAAAGTTTTGAACGTTATACATTTTATGAATCCATGGCCTTTACCAATTTGCATTTCCCCATTGCTCTCAGTGATCGCGAACATCCAGGCCAAAAAATTCCAGCCATGTTCACGACAGAAAACTCGGGGCTGAACAGGGGAGTTAAATTCAAAACAATTTCCAGAGATTCCGACGGAAACCTCATCGAAATCACCAGCCCGGCAAGCCTGCATTTTAAAACGGAAAAAGGCTGCCGCTCGCTCGACAATCCGGTGACTACCGAGGACTCGGAACCAGCCCTGGACTATTACTGCGGCAACAAGATCCTGCGGGTGAAGTTGAGTTATTGAAGCTAGATCGTCTCAAATTGAGACGATCTAGCTAGGATTCAATCACTGTCTAACAAATTTTGGCTATGCCCTTAAAATCGTTCTTAAATCTCAGAGAGCGAACTCTCCCCCCTTTGCTGATGGCACTCCCTCTGCATTGAGGTTGATCTAGAGATCACTCTCTGAACGGTGGTCTATTTTTTTGAATCGAAGAAGGAGCCGATTTTGTTGATGCCGACGGAGTTTCGATTTTACACCAAAAGTCCTTTGCAGCGTTCAATAGCGAATCTTCTTCTGCTCTGCTTGCTGCCTTTTGTTGCTTTAACTTCAGTCGCCCAGTCAACCCCGAGCTCCCAGGAATACTCCGCTGGAAACTCGCTAACCCCCCTTTTAACCAATCGAGATGGCCTGCAAGTTCGAGTCGATCTTTTGACAGATCCTTCAACAAAATCATTGGACGTTCTCACTTTTACCCTCAAAGAAGACCGCGTCGGTTTGGCTCTCCTTGCGGGGGCCGTTAAAATCGTCGAGCGGGGAGGTCGGGTTCGAATTGCTTACGATGCCTTTTCCAGCAAAATCTCTCCCGAAACTCTTGCCTACCTCGAAAGCAAAGGCGTTCAGATGAAGGCCTTTCATCCAGCCGACTGGAAGTGGTGGGAAGTCTTGCTCCAACCCATTAAGACCTTGATTCGCCTGAACATGAGAAATCATGAAAAACTCTTTATCGTAAATGGCGTAAAAGCAGTCTTGGGCTCTGCGAACTACAGCGAAGATTATTTTCTAGCAGCCAGGGACCGAGACAGTCGAGGTCGGTGGATATTTCGAGACCGAGAAATTCTGTTGGCAGGCCCTTTGGTCGAGAGAATTGAAACAAATTTTGAATGGAAATGGGTTCGCTCTCACCTAGAGACCCCCGAAACAAAAGAGATCCCTCCTGTCGAAAGATCTCTCTTAGAAAAGAAATTGAACGATCTTTATACGGTGATGACTCAAATCTCTGGAACCAAACCCATCGCCGCACAAAAGTTTTATCCGTCCGAAGTGGACTATGTCTTTGATACCGCCAAGAACTACGAAAAAACAAAGAGCGTGCATGCGGGCATTTTAAAGCTGCTGAACTCTGCTGAAGCTGAAATTGTCATTGAAAATCCCTATGTACTCTTGGTTCCAGACATCTTTAAAGCTCTGAAAGATGCAAAAGCTCGCGGAGTCGTTGTTAAGATTTTTACCAATCGCGTGGGCGGATCTGACGAAAACTCGGTCAGTGAAGCCTTTAAACAAGACATTGTTCGACTAAGCAAAGCGGGTTTTGAAATATACCTCATCGATTCAAAGCAGGTCTTTCATGGCAAAGTCGTTATCATTGATAAAAAAACGATCTATCTGGGCTCGGCGAACTTTGACTCTCGATCAAAAAACTTCAACTTGGAAAACGGGATTTTCTTTCAAGATGCTGACTATGCAGCTCTTTTGGAACAACGCCGTGAGATTGAAAATTTTCAGAGAAAGGACGTGATTGTTAACGGCCGCAAAGTCACCGTCAGAACCCCTGGACCTGTCGCCTGTAAAAAGGTCCACACCCAAGGTGCTGATGCCTTCAATATTCCAATTAATCCTCTGATCAAACTCAAAAAGCCTCTGCTTTAATACGGACTTTGATGCGAGTAGGGGCAATTCCCAGCTCAGCAACCTGCCCCTTGGTCGCAGTCTAGTTTAGATCAGCTCAGGTTAAGCCACCTGGTGTTTTTCACGATAATTCAATTATGAAAAAACATTTATTTCTAGCGCTACTCAGTTGTTCTCTCGTCACCTCATGCAGCTCTTTACCAAATCGACCGCCAGAGTTTTCGGCCATCGAAAATGAAAGCCTCTGCTCTCGCGAACCCGCCGAAGCAGGACTCCGATGTGCTGCCGTTCACAACAGTGACGTCGTTGCTGATCTTCTTTCCGATAAAAAAGGCAAAATCAAGGCCGATGAAGTTCTCAAAAATGCATGGAGCACACAAAAGTACAACGAAGCATTCCGGCAGACCGAATCAGATGGCCTCTGGTCGGCTCTCATTGGCTCTGAAGGATTGGCCGAGGCAAAATCAAGAGGGCAGCACCCCATCGAAACGATGACTGAAAAGGTGGCTTTGAACTGGACCAAGACAAAGCGCTTTATGGATGCAATCCCTGTGGGAAAACTGCAACTCAGTCGTTCGCTGTTATCATCGATCAATCGCCAAATAATGACAGAAACCACCGACCAGGCCTCTCATTTTATCGACGGCAGTCCGCAGAGAGCTCCGCTGGTTAAATTTCGACAATATCTTCGTGATGTGAGCTCTTATTTTGTTCGCCTCAGCGGCAGCTATCGAAAACGTGCAAGCTATCAAAGTTTTCTGCTGAAGCCCTTATCTGAAGAACAGTACAATTCTATCCAGCTCAACAAAGAAGCTTTAGGCATTGATTTTTTAGAAGCTCCCTGGAGCGCCAGCGGCGCACGAAGGGGACTTGTTCGATCCGTCAAAGCGGGCGAAGTGACAGAAAGAACGGATGCCGTTTTGACCTGGGCCAATGAACAAATGCAAAAAGTAAAAAATGGGGACAAAGATGCTCTCTCTGGAATTGAGATCGCCGCTGAAGTTCATTGGAAATTAGCCGCCATCCAGCCCTTTGCTTATGGCAGTGGCAGAACGATCCAAATACTCACCAATCGTCTCTTGAATGAAATGGGACTACCTCCCAGCACCCGCATCCAAGTGGATATGGGCAACCTCCCCAGTCGACAGCAAATGGTCGAGCTCTATAGAAATGGAGTCAATGACTATTTGGCCTTACTCCGCGGTGGAAACAACAAAGAGGTGGCTACGATTTATGGTCGTGGAATTGGAACTCGATTTACACCCGAAAGTTACCAAGAATATGCTCATGTCAGCGATTTGATTCGAACTCGCGAAACTGGAATTACCCCAAAAAATACGTCAGATGCATTTGAAATGGGCCGAGAAGGAAAGCCATTTATCATTGCCGATGACGGTTTCTTTTATGACCAAAATGGAATCCCCTATATCTCCAGACGGACAGACTCTGGACTCAAGCTTTACCCCATTGCAGATAAAAACTATATTCTGTATGGCCAGTCAGGTGAAGCCAATCACTCCCAAGGAACAAAACGAGCGCCTTCACCAGCTCTCAAAGAAACTTTTGGCAACAACATGGCCTTGGCCGAGGGAATTCTCCAAGGGCAAATCAAACCCGAAGCAATTGAAGTTCTGAACTACGACCAAGTTCTCAAAGCCAACAATGAAGGGGACTTTCAATTCTACAGCTGGCAAACTCCACTGTTGGAGCGGGTCGTTCGAATTTCAGAAGATCCTATTACGGATCCCTATTATGTTCTCGCTCAAACTCGCGGCGACCCCATTTCGGAAGCAAAAGCGGGGAGAACAGACTTTGAACAGGCCTTCTTTCGAAATACGGCCCAGACCCGCCCTTCTGATGTCATTGGACAGTATGAGCTCAAGGATATTGAGTATATTAAGCTGGGACTTGCCATCAAAGCCTCAAAAACAATCGCGCCAGAAAAAAAGGACTCTCTGCTTCGCGAGCTTGAGACCAGTCGGGAAAAAATTCATCGAGCAGCTCGACAAATTTTAAAACCCTATTTCGATGCGATCGCTCATTTGAGCGAAGGAGATCGAGCTTATCTAGAAACTCATCCCGAATTCATCGGAGTTGAAACCTTCTTGAAATACTCGAAACTTCGTTATGATGACTTCCAAACTGCTCGGGCGAAGTTGGGCGACAAAGATGTTTATGTGATGAGGGCCACCTCAGGTCGTTTGGTAAAATGGCTGGGCTTTCGCTCTGAGGCCAACATGAGAGAACTTTTTGATTGGGTCCCATTTGATAAAAAGATCGTTTCCTTCCTGAAAGTGATTCAAGGGGATATTTCAAGAGCACCAAGAACCACTTCGGAAACATCAGAATTTGGCCGCGTTCTTCCTCGAAATATCCGGGCTAAAATCGCAGCCTTCGTTGGCAATGACTCACGTCTACGAGGAGTCTTGACTTCTTTGGCAACACGTCTGTTCGTGAGCGAATATCAGTTCCGTAAAACGGATCAAGAAATGGAACGAGAATTTGTCACGGAATACCTGCACACGGGTGCCAGCCGAGGCGGAAAAAAGGGTCTTTCAACAACGGTCTCACCGCAGCTTTTATTCAAAGCCAGTAAAGCCACCGAGCCCACCGATGTCACCGCCGACACGACGAACTCTCCCGTAGTGAAATTTTCACGGCAAGGCGATGCTCAGATTTATTTTCTTCGACTTCCGTTAAAAGACGTCGACGTTGGATATTCTTCTTTGTGGAGAGATCAATATGAGGTCTACTTGAAGCGAGGCTACGGAACTATTCGATCTCATTTTATCACCCAAGAAAAAATCAGCGGTACAGCCTTGCTCGACGGCCCTGTTGGCGAACCTACTGAACGCGCTCAGTCAGTTGTGAGCATCTTAGGAAGCATTCCGACAGGACTCACCAAGGAAAAAAAGAAATAAGGTTATTTTTCACCTTCCCCTTGCCATCAGCGGGCAAATTCGAAACACTTTTCTTCGGATCCAGTGATCCAAGGAGGTTTCGTAATGTGGCAAGGAAGAACCCATACTCTATTTTTAGTTTTAATTTTATCTCTATTTCTAGGCTTATGGACTGAGTCCGCTCACGCTGAGTTTCAAAACTCTCAGTGTGGTCAATCGAACTCAAAAAGCCAGCGCTACAATTGGTGCATTTATTCCTCGGGCCAAAAAGCTCCCAGCCAAGATGTGATCTATTATTTTCATGGCATTCGGAGAGACGAAAGAGCGTGGGGAGAATTGAACTTTCATGCACCAATCATCACCGAATGGCAAAAACAACGGGGATATGCGCCCTATGTGATTAGCGTTTCTTACGGAGGAGAATGGACTCTAACCGACACTTCCTTACACGGAAATCGTTACACCGAATTCGTCAATACTGTGATGAAGGAAATGGAGCAACGCTTGCCAGCGCCGCCGCTAAAACGTTACTTGATTGGCGAATCGATGGGCGGCTATAACGCCAGCCTTTTATGGCTTAAAAACCCGGAGCTTTTTGAAAAAGTCTCCATCGGTTGTCCGGCCATCGCTCAGATTGGGCCATTTTCTTCGAGCAAAGAAGTGAATGCTTATATCTCGCGAACTGGGGCCAATGCTTTTTATGTTCAAATGGTGTTGGACGTGGGAAAAAATGAATTCGCCAATGAAAAAGAATACTCTGAGTTCAACTCATTGTTGCTCGCGCAAAATCTCAAACCACCGGTCAAAACTCCGATCTATATCTCCTGTGGAGACCGAGATGACTTTGGTTTTTTTGAGGGAGCCCAGCTGCTTTATCAGGCCGCCACAAAAGCAGGTGCTGTTTCTGAATTCGCACCAGTCAAAAATGGGGGTCATTGCCGCACGGATATTGGAAAACTCGCTCAATTCTTCTTAAGCCCTTAGACCTGATGTTACATAATCATACTTATCAGAAGAATGAGAACGAACCCATTTGCGGACATTCTGACATTTGTTCGGTTTGTCCGTGGATCGACAGGCCCTATGAAGAGCAACTTCAATTAAAGAAAAACTCTCTCCTTCATGCTCTTCAAGAAAACCAGCTGATCTCTGACTTCTTGCCAGATTTTGAAATCAAAGTGCTCACGGCTGGACCTTTTCATGTCCGTGACCGAGTTGACTTGGTCTACGACCAAGGCCATTGGGGCTTTTATAATAAAGACCGCAGCGGGGTTTTCTCGGTCGTTGAATGCCCCTTGATGTCCAAAGATCTTTTTTCTTTTTTCCAAAATCTGCAAAAGATCTCGATTCCGATTCAAAAAGGCTCTTTGCGTTTACGAGTGGCTCCGCCAGGAAATCAAGAATCGCAAACCCTAAAAAAACCAGGTCTTTGGCTCGATTTTGCCAACAAAGATATTCAGTTTCTTTTCGAAGAAAAAACAACTCTGCACCAATTGATGAAATTGGCGGTGGTGGAAATTGGCCAACGAAGAAAAAAGCTCGAGTGGACCGGGGAGAGATTTCGATTGTTGGATCCAGATCCCCAGCCCTGGACCCGCACTTGGGTTAGCGAAAATTCCAAGCTCACTCCCCTGTCATTGAACTCGACCATTGGCAGCTTTTCCCAGGTCGGAGATCAAGCCAATCAAATCCTGATCCAAGAACTGCATCATATTCTGCAAAACATTCCTGAGATCAGTCATCAATCTTGGGTCGAGTTCGGTTGTGGCAATGGCAATCTGACCTTGCCTCTGGCGGCTCACGCAAAACAAGTCCAGGCCTTGGAGTTTGATTCTTTGTCGCTCTTGGGTTTTGAAAAAACTTTGTTACAGCCTGAAATGAAGTCATGGCAGGAGAAAATTCAGTTAAAACAAGGGGATTTCCAAAAAAGACAAGAAATTAATTTCACTTCTTATCAGGGGATTTTGGTCAATCCTCCCCGCTCTGGCTTAAAGGATTTTCTGAAACCCTTGGCAGAGATCGCAGAAAATCAACGCCCTAGAAATATGATTTACATGTCTTGTTTTTTAGAATCCTTTATCCTGGATGCTCGGCAAATCAAAAGTCTGGGATATCATTTGCAAAAGATATCGATCATCGATCAGTTCCCGCAGTCTCCCCATTTTGAAATGATGAGTTGGTGGAGCCAAATCTAAGATTTAGGATTTTTTAAAAATCAAAGGCAGACGAACAATCAGTCCGGCAATATCTTCACCAGCCATCAAAGACAAGGCTGGCAAAAGCACTCCTCCGGTCAAAAGGACTAAAGTCGTGCGTGCGCAGACTTTCAAAGCATAGCTGGAGCTGTGTCGTTGTTGCAAACTGCCCAACCGCAAACCACAAGCCCACTCGCCAATCGTGAAACCCAAAAAAATTCTGGAAACCAACAAATAACTGACAAAGACACCCACGATCAGCAACAAAGCCAAGCCCATCATCGTGGTTTTAAATTCCACAATGACCGGGGCAAAACCCATTTTTAACAGAAAGCAAAAACACAACAAAAAGACACAACTCATTGAAAGCACCAGCAAGGTGTCGATGAAAGCGGCGGCCAAAGACCACATGATCAAAGCGGAACCCGCCCGAGAGCGAGGGCCTCGATGAAAGCTGGTGGAGATTTTTTGAGACTCTTCGAAATTCAGACCAGACCGAGGAAATAAATCGTCCAAAGGGTCCCCCGGACGATCCTCCGGCACGATCGGTAAAGGCGGCAACTCAGGAAGAAAAGGTTCTCGCTCAAACATTGGACATCCTCAGCCCCCTACCTCGCGGCAGGAGGACTCAAGCTCGGTGGAACCGGCGGCAGAGGCAAGATCGGAACTTGGTTTTTATAGGATTTCTTAATCCCGGCATGAATCAAGAAATAAGCCCCGACACCAACGGCACCGGCCAACAAAGTCATCCAGATCCAGCTTGAATTTCCACCTTTGCTTTTTCTTTTCGAGTAATAATCTTTGCGACTATATCTGTCTTTCAAGTAGTCCCGAGATTCACTTGAACTGCTCTCTGATACACACTTGAAATCAGTCGGCATTTTCCCGCCAGCACACTGGCAGACATACACACCTTTTACCTGTTGCCCGGCTCGACATTGACGATTTGCACTGAACCAATTTCCTCCGCAATCGCCCTGGTCACTGTAGGCTTCATTGGATTTCAGGGTGCTACAGCTGCTAATCCCGCCGTCCAAATCGCCGGAACCCTGAGTGGGTCCTTGATCAGGAGCTACTTTGGAACCCTGAGTGGGTCCATCCGCCGGCGGAGCTTTTGAACCCTGAGTTGGCCCTTGGTCCGGAGCTGCTTTGGAACCCTGAGTGGGTCCATCAGTCGGCGGAGCTTTTGCTTCTTCAGCGACCGCTGCGGCAGGGGTTGCACTTGCGGTGTTGCTGGCATTGCCAGTTCCGGCGCCCTGGGATCCAGCGCCGTCAGCGCCACCACCTTCTGTCGATGGCCCGGCTGCTGTCGTTTTCGAATCCTCCCGAGTCGCGGTCACCACGACCGTTTCAATAGGTTTTCGTGGACCCATCTCCTCCGCCGTTTTTCCGGATGGGCACAAAGTCTTGCCGTATTTAGCGACGAAGTCGTCATTGCTACAGGTCCAGCTTTCAATGACGCTCACCCGAACTTTGACATTTTCACAAGCCCCGACCTGGTCCTTGGTCAGATTTTGATGACTAAAGTCCTGCAAGCCACAGGTCTCCATTAAGTACTCAGCATTTTGTTGAGCTTTCGCCTTCAATTGGTTGAATTCTTCAGGGTTTTTGCTCAGATCTGGAATGTCGTTGTCCGAGACCTTGCTATTGCACTGTGCGGTCGTATCAGGTCCTGCCGATGCGCAAAGTTTGCCTTTTCCCGGTCCGTAAACCAAAGGATTGCACAAGAATTCTCCGCTTTGACAATTCCCTTGCCACTCTTTAGCCACAGTCCCCGTTTCAGAATCCACTCCACAACTGAGGCCCCGACCTTTTTCCGCCTGCCTGGCTGCACTGTAATTCACAGTTGGTATATATCCGGCGGCAACGCAATACTTGCCTTCGTCTGGGTCCGCCGCCCAAGCTTCTGAAATCAACCACTGGATGTAATCAAATCGGCTGGTTTTCTTTGGCGTCTTTTTGATCGATTTATTTGTTTTCTGAATCAAGGCATTTTGAGCAGCCTCCATCGACGCCAACAGTTGGCGGAACTGATGAAAGTATTTCTTTCGGTCTGGCAAACTCAGTTTTTTAATTTGCTGAGCAGACAACAGCTGAATTTTTTTAGGCGCTAAGTTTTGTGTTGCCACAGCTCGTCCCACCGAGGCAGGCCCCCTCTGTGATGGAAAGTACAGCTGAGTTTGCGCTGAATCCGCCCCCATCTTTTTCATCAGCGAACCAATGTCGCCTTGCATATCTTCGGCGGACAAGTTCTGCCCGTTCACCTTCATAAAGACCCGCTCGCCCTCGACAAAGGTAATGGAAATCGCTTGGCCATCTTGAACGGCCTGCAATTGATAATGCTCTTTGCCGTCAGACAGCTTTACTTTGCTGACATCAAATTTCGGCAAACGATATGCCCCAAATGCCTTGGCCACGGGCTCGATCGTTTTTCGCATTTCTTCCGGCAGCTGATCTTGAACATTGTCGTAAAATTTTCGCAAAGAAACTGATTGCTGAGTGATTTGAGTCTTTTCCAAGAACGACTTGATGTCATTCACATTGCTCTCGGCTTTGGCCCGAGAATCAATATGGGTCGTGCGCGCAAGCGCTGGCTCAAAACTTAGAAGTATGGAAAGTGTCCAAATAATCAAATCACGCATGGCCTGACTCCTCCATTGTCTCTTTTCGGCGCATCGAACAAAACCCATAGGTCCAGTTTCAGTTTTCCAGACGAAAGTCCTTTACTCTGCCCTAATTTTTGTAACAATTGGTGGAATCAACGAGGGCTCATGGGAGAGAAGTTCATCAACACAAAAAATCTGTACGCCTTTTTGGATTATGAGCCCTTTATTATTCTCACGGCACTGGTGGCGCTTGCTTGGATTTTCTATAAAGTTTTTCTCAAAGAAGTCTCTGCAGAAAGACATCGGAACCTCAGCAAACACTTTAAGAACTTGGCCAGACATTTTTCGGTTTTGGCGACTTTGTTTGCGACTTTTGTCATTCTCCGCCAAGGCACCGGGGATTCTGTTTTTATGAGGGCCCTGCCCTATATTGGAATCTGCACCTTGTTTATGGGCATGATGGTTTTTGTTAAAACCTGCCGCTTGATCGCCCTTCAGTATCTTTTTCTGGGATCAATGAAACATGGTGTTCCGATTTTGATGGTCAACATTCTGTCATTGATCTTGTCATTGATTCTGGTCTTTTGGGGGGCGGCTTCAATTTTTGGTTTCGAGGTCACGCCTCTGCTGGCAACCTCTGCCGCTTTTTCCATCATTCTTGGTCTTGCTCTGCAAGACACCCTGGGCAATTTGTTTGCAGGCATTTCTCTGCAACTGGACAAATGCTTTGATATCGGAGACTGGATTGAAATCACCAGCGGCGGCCAGAAAACCGTCGGCCAGGTGAAAGAGATTTCTTGGCGGGCGACAGTCCTCACCGGCTGGACCGACGAATTGATCACTCTGCCCAATCGTTTTTTGGCCAATTCTCAGATTGCCAACTTTTCTTTGGGCGAACAGCCCATTCTTCGCAGCCAAATTTTTCGCTTAAAGCCCGATACCAATATCGCCTTGGCCAAACAATGTCTGCTCGAAAGTTTGAAGGAAATCAGAACCATCCGAGCTTGGCCTGAACCTCTTGTTTTGACTTCGGAAATGACTGACTCTTGGGTTAGCCTCAAATTGCTCTACTACATTGAAAATTATGGCTCCCAATTCACCATCGCCGACACCATCATCGAGTCCGCTTTGAACTTCCTGAAGGCCAACGGCATGGAGCCCGCACCAACGCGAATTCAAGTGCTCAAAGATTGATCTTTCACCTCTCAAGAATCTCGCAGTGCAGAACATTGAAAAGGATGCTTTTGTTTTAACTCAAATTGGGTAGAGTGGAGTCGGAATTCTGGCCTTAAGGCCAATTACTTTTGAATGGGGAGGATCTGTGTTTAAGAAATCAATGATTCGGATTTTCGTAGCCACTTTGGCTTTAATTTCAATGGGCCAGCTGCCCTCGGCCTTTGCGGCAAATGCCGAAGAGCTCAAGAGCGGCATTACCCAAGAGTTTGAAAATCTCAATCCCATGATCGCAACGATGGCGGCAACCAGCTACATGGGGTACCTCAGCAATCGTTCAATGATCTTTCTGACTCCGGATGGAAAATGGGAACCTCAACTGGCAAAAAAAATCCCGAGCCTAGAAAATCACCTGGCGAAACTGACCGACAACAATGGAAAAAAAGGCCTGATTGCCACCTGGGAAATTATCGAAAAAGCCAAATGGGGTGACGGCACACCGATCACTTGTGCGGATATCGAATTCACTTGGGAAGCGGGAAAAAACCCCAATGTATCTGTCGGATCTCGAGACCCCTATGAAAATATCAAAAGCATCACTTGGGACGAAAAGACGCCAAAAAAATGCACAGTCACCTACGAAAAAGCCAAATGGGATTTTGCTCGTGAAATGCCCTCGCCAATGCCTCGCCATATTGAGAAAAAAATTATGGACAAATACGGATCTCAGAAAGAGGGCTACGACCAAAATTCTGAGTTCAATAAGAATCCCACAAACCCTGGGCTCTACAACGGTCCTTATGTGGTTTCCGAAATCAAACTGGGCAGCCATATTTCGTTCACCGCCAACCCCCACTTTTATGGCAAACAACCGAATATTAAAAAAATCATATTTAAGCTGATTCCCAACACGGGAACACTTGAAGCCAACCTGCGCTCAGGAACCATTGACATGGTTTCACCCCTGGGTTTTTCTTTTGACCAGGCACTGGCTTTTGACAAAAAAACAAAGACGGACAAACTCCCCTTCAAGGTTCTTTTCAAACCTGGCGTGACCTATGAGCATATTGACTTGAATTTGGACAACCCCATATTGAAAGACGTCCGCGTTCGTAAAGCTTTGGTCTATGCCATCAATCGCAATGAACTCAGCAAAGCCCTGTTCGAGGGAAAACAAAAGTCCGCCATCCACAATATTTCGCCATTGGATTCTTGGTACACGGATGATCCTAAAAAAATCACCATTTATCCCTATTCAAAAAGAGATGCCTCGAAACTTTTGGATGAGGCTGGCTGGAAAATGGAGAAAGATGGTTTTCGCCACAAAAATGGTGAAAAACTAAGTCTGCGTTTTATGACCACAGCAGGGAATAAAACCCGAGAAACCGTGCAAACATTTCTACAGGGACAATGGCGCGCTGTCGGCGTCGAGGTCATTATTAAAAATGAGCCCGCTCGAATTTTCTTTGCCGAATCGACTCGAAAACGAAATTATGGTGGCATGGCGATGTACGCCTGGATTTCATCACCAGAAAGCACTCCAAGATCCACGCTGCACTCAAGCAATATCCCCACCAAAGAAAACTCTTGGTCTGGCCAAAATCAGATGGGCTGGTCTAACCCCAAAGTGGATGAGCTCCTGGACCAAGTCGATGTGGAATTCAACGCAGCCAAACGAAAAGCATTGGTTCAAAAAATTCTCAAGTATTACACTGACGAGGTTCCAGTTATTCCCTTGTACTACCGATCAGATGTGGCCGTTATTCCAACAAATATGAACGGTTACCGCTTGGCGGGCCATCTTGTTTACGAAACCAACGAAGCCGAAACCTGGAGCCTCAACCCCAGCATGAAGTAAGGATTATGTTTGACGAGACCCAAGTCTCGTCAAACATAATATTATTTATACTAATTTTAAAATCTGCCGATCAGTGATAGTCTCTTTCAAGGACAGAAGTGCTTATGAAGGAAAAAAGATATATCATGATGGTCGGCGCCGTTGATGACCAACTTTCCCAAGTTCGGGCTTCACTCACCGAAACAATGAATCAAAAAAATGTCATCACCCAATGGATCCTATCTCGGGATGGGATCGATGCCATTGGCAAGGTCGACAATCAAAAATTTGATGCAATGATTATCGACGCCGAAGCTCCCCGGGTTCTCAATGCTGATTTTCTGAATGGCATTGGACGACACAGAAACACCAATGACTGCAATATCTTTGTCATGAGCACCCAAGATCAAGAGCAACTCCATCCCAATCTACAGAAGTATGCTTTTCTGCAAAAGCCACTTCAAACCGAAATCCTCCTGCAGGGTCTCTCGGAAGCCTTAAGCCAAAATCTTAAGCCGTCGATGGTAGAAAAGTTTTCTGTCGATGTCCGTGTGATCAATGCCCTCATTAAAGCCACTATGATGGTCTGTCAAAACTATGGCCTCGATCAAGTGGACATGGAAAAACCAACACCCAAGCTGCTAGAACTTCCCTGGCAAGGACAAAGCGGTGCTTATCTAGATATCCGCAGCCAAGTCTTTAGTGGCGGATTAATTTTGTCCTTTGAAAAAAATGTGTTCTTAAAAATTGTCTCAGAAATGCTGGGGGAACCTTTTACCGAAATTAAACCTGAGATTAGCGATGCCATCGGAGAAATCAGCAATATCATCCTCGGAAATGCCAAATCCGAGTTTACAAGCTATGGCGTTGAAATGACTTTACCGAAGATTCTTTCTCTGGGACAGACAATTGATCAGCCTGCGGGCTCTGTGAGCATGCTCATCACCTTTGGGACCCCCATGGGAAAGTTTTTCCTGGAGATCATTGCGCATCCCCGCAAATAGAGAGATTCACCGACCCCCCCACCCCCTTGTTAAAAAACAATCGCAAAGGGGTCATAGATCGTAAATCGAAATGGAAAAAAGTTCTGATCCCGAATCTGATTTTCCTCTCGAATCCAAAAGTGCTGATCAATCGCGGTTCTTGCATAACCCTCGGGATAGCTGGTCCAATTCGGGCGATGGTCATAAGCCAATGTGTCTTTCCATCGAGCAAAACGACTTTCATAATCAATTAAAATCTTAGCGGCCTCTTGCCGGACTCGCCTTGATTCTGCCAACTGAGTCGGATCCGCCACTGATTTTCGCAGAGCCAATGCCTGGTCCATTCGAAGCGAAGTCACCGCCATCATTGCCGCAAGCTCGGGATCCTTCAGGCCCTCAAGCGGTGGCCGCTCAGCCACGGCCTGCTCCAAGGTTTGAATCTCTTGCTGCAGTTTTTGCGGCCGATCTACCCAATGTTTCAACAAAAGTCTTTGATGGGTTGGCTTAAAAAACCAATCCAATTCGTCCATCAAATTGGCGGGCGTGATCATTTGAATAACCTGTAAATCCTTGATGTATTTAGTTTGCCAAGAAATCCACTTGGACCAAACCGCTGGAGATTCCCCTAGCAATTTCAAACCCAACATCGGATCGATCGGATCGTGAGAATCCGTCCAAAGTGCAATGGTCCAATCAAAGAGCCAATAACCCATTTCTTGCCCCGTGGAAAAAACCAGCTGCCCTGGAATCTGATGTTTTTCCAAGATCTCCATGTCCTGAGCCCTGGCGACCAAATAGTCCGTCAGAAAAAGCGGGATATCGATGTCCAATCCACAGTAATAAGCCGTCTCGGGAAAATACCAGGTCTCGCGAATTTTATTCTGATCAATCATGAACTGCTGGATGTCCTGAAAATTCTGTCGCCCATACATGGGCGTGTATTTGTCATCCAGACCATAAAAATGCACCGTATGGGGCAATACCCCAACCCTTGAATCTGAGTACTGGGGTAAAAAATTAAAATTACCGTATCGCGAATCGTATTGACCGGAAGAGACGTGAATTTTGACCATCAATTTTTTACCCCGAATAGCAAGAGCTTCTCTCAACCACTCGATCCGGGTAAGGGTCTTTTCATAAGGACTCGAGTGGAATTCGGTTTCCCCCAGTTCCACAGTCACAAAATCAAGATCAACAATGTCGAGGACCTGATTGATTCGGTCCTGGAGCGCTTCTCTGGTTTTCCAATTGAACAAAGATCTCCAGAAAGGAATCAGACGATAACTTTTTTGTTGCTGTAAAGAGAAGCTCAAGGAAACCCCAACCTGAATTTCCAAGCTGTGCGCCACTTGCAAGAGCTCAGGCCAAGTCTTTTTCCAAATCTTAGGATCACTCCGGATCAATTCAATTTCGACTCGATTTTGCTGATTGCGTGCCAGCCACCAGATATAATCCAGCGCAACCCTCTGTTGTCCCTCGAAAAAACCACTGATCCACTCGCTCGGGTGCTGGGTGTGCAAATGAAAACCCCGATCTTTCAGACGAGGCTTCCAGGGGTACTTTTTGCCACAAACTTTTTGAACTTCTCCCCGCCCCGGAACCACCGTTTTTCTGGGATGAGGGAAGAGATATCCCATCCTTCGAAACAAGGCATAAAACATCGCCGGCACCTCTTCTTGGGCCCCTTGCAAACGGAAAGTCACAGTTTTGTCAGTGCAATGCATTTGGTATTCATTGGCGCCGGCGACTTTGTACTCAAGCTGAAGCTTCCGAGAGTCCACCATAGATAACAAACCCTGCCCATCTTCCTGCAATACCTGTAGATTCGCTGCAAAAAGAGCTAAGGGTGACACCAAAATAAAGCTACCAAGAAGCATCCCAAAATAAATTCTCATGGGTCTATCCTGACACTCTCTTGTTGGGAAATCGACCCATGCCGCATCCAGTTGTCAATCACTGGCAAGACTGAAGCATGCTATAACGTCCCCAACTGGAAAAGAGTATGGCCAATGAACTATAAAAAACCCTCCGACGAGGAACTCAAACAAAGACTGACACCCGAGCAGTATCAGTGCACCCAACAAGATGGCACCGAACAGCCATTTCACAATAAATACTGGGACAACAAAAATGACGGAATCTATGTCGATATTGTCAGCGGCGAGGCTCTTTTCAGCTCGGCCAACAAATACGATTCGGGCACGGGCTGGCCCAGCTTTGACCGAGCCATTGCTGATCAAGCCGTCACCACCAAGCCAGATCACAGTCTGGACCGGACACGAACAGAACTTCGCTCAAAGAACGCAGATTCTCATTTGGGACATCTTTTCGATGATGGCCCTGAAACCACAGGCCAACGCTTTTGCATCAATTCAGCGGCTCTGCAATTTATCCCCATCGAAGAAATGAAAGCCAAAGGTTATGGCGCCTATCTATTTTCATTTGCTGAAAAAAAGGGCTGGGAAATTGCCTCTCTTGCTGGGGGTTGTTTTTGGGGCATGGAGGATCTTCTTGCAAAGCTTAGCGGAGTGATTGAAACACAGGTCGGCTATTCAGGAGGAAACCTGGAGAAAGCAACCTATGATCAGGTTAAAAAAGGCACCACCGGCCATGCCGAGGCCGTACAAGTTCTTTTTGATCCCAAAAAAATCAGCTACGAGGACATCTTGCTGGAGTTTTTCCGTCTTCACGATCCCACCACCCTCGATCGTCAGGGCAATGATCTGGGCAGCCAGTACAGATCATTGATTTTTTATGAAAACGAAGCCCAAAAGGCCATCGCCGAAAAAATAAAAACCCGTGTGCAAAAATCAGGAGCCTGGAAACAAGAGGTCCTTACAGAAATCACACCGATAAAAAATTTCTGGCGGGCCGAGAACTTTCATCAGAAATATCTCATCAAAAACCCAGGTGGCTACACTTGCCATTTTGTTCGAAAGTTAGAGTTTTAAGACACGAGTTCTTTGATCTTTTCCGAGCTCTCCCCTGCCAATTTTGCGCTTCCGTCCAGATGATGGACATCTGCCTCATCGACGAAAGAGTCATCGATTCGGGTATTTCTGCATATTTTCAAGTGCTTATGTAGCTATGGCGAATCCTCGTTGTTGGGCTCAGATTTGCTCTAAAGACAAGGATACGACTTTGGAGGTCCTTATGAAACAACAGATGTTGAATGTGAAAAACTTGATCCTCGCCAGCCTTATCACCCTGAGCACCCCCCTGGTTCACGCTCAATCTTGTGCTGAGGACACTCAGTGCACTTTGGATAAAATTGAAGCGAGCATGTACAATCAAAACCAACAAATGTTCAATGAAATCACTGTCGCTCGAGAACAAATTGAAAACAAAGTTTATGAAATCCAACCGGCGAACAGTCTGGGCGAGTACAAAGGTTATATGCATGGATATGCCCGCCTGCAGGACATTGAGGCCGAAGCAAAATCCATCGTCAATGCTCAGATCGTTGATTTCAAACGGCTCAGCAACTTGCACAGAGAGGCCACCCTCCTTCGCAACAACATGTTGGCTGATCAATAGGATTTTATCATGAAGCCATTGAGCGTGAGATCTCTGGCAAAAAATTCTGCGCGACTTATAAAGAAATCACTAAAACAGAATATGGAAAATATATCCAGGTTCCTAAGAACTATGACAATCCCGACGACGGATCCTTGGATCTTTATGTTTATACGGCGAAAGCTTTTGATCCAACCAAGCCTTCTTATATTTATGTCGACGGCGGACCTGGGCAAAACACCCATGGACAGATGCCTGAAATTTTAGATGGCCAATACAATGAACTGCGCTTTGATCAACGGGGCCTCGGATGCTCGGCTCCCAATTCTTATGATACCTACAAAGACCCGTCTCTTTACTCCACCGAAAATACAATTCGCGATATGGAGCTTATTCGAAAATCCTATGGAATAAAATCTTGGGCTGTCTATGGCGTGAGCTATGGAACCGTTCCCGCCACCATGTATGGATCCAAGTATCCCAGGGCCACCAAGTCCGTCGTGCTCGAGGGTGTCTTTGGCAATCCCAATATGATTCATCGACTGAGCTACAAGGCGGAGAAACTAAATTTCGCGTTGGAAAAATTGAATGAGGCCCAACGAGATTCCTTTGGAACTCTGATGCGAAAAGATTCCGTCGATAACAGTACGATTGTGCTCTTGGCCTTTGAGCTTTTTTATTATAACTCTGGAATGACGAAGCTCTCCACTTACCTCTCTCGAATCATTGAAACCGATGGGACCATTCGTCGAGATATTATTGCCAAAATCCGCCAACTCCTGCAGGCCAAAGAGAATAAATATCCATTACCCCAACAGCCGGGAGCCGTGGATGAAAACATTATGAATATTATTTACTGCAAAAACCTGAGTTATCGCAACCGACCCAACGAAGTTTTATATTATGGACAAGCCCGCGGCTTTTATACGGAAGTCGCGGATAATTCTCGACGGGCGGCCGAATGCGATGCGGTCGGCGTGCAAGAGTCCGACGAAATTCCCTTCAAGATGACGGACAATGTGTTAACTATACCCACCTATTATTTTCAAGGATCACATGATGGGGCCACCATGGCGACCGGCGCTATCGAACATTGGACAACAGTGCCTCAGAATGAGTCCTACTTTCTCTTGGCGCAAAAAGGCGGACACAATCCAAACCTCAGTTCTCTGTCAGAATCCGACGCCAAACCCGCCGCGCAAAGTGCGGAAAAAAGGCTTTTTCGCATGGGTGTCTCAGCGACCCCTATTGATCAAAAGGACGTCAACCAGGTGAACGACGAGATCGGCTCTCAATTCTGGAAGCTTTACCTAAAACTGACTCCCGGCATTTATGACGACCTTCGTGGGATCCAAGCCGTCCGCCCGTTTTAATCATTCGCCGCCCAAGTATTGGAAATTTCTCTTTGACGCAAAATAATCATCGATGAGATCGTCCCCACCCTCTGTTAGCTTCTAAATTATCAAGGGGGCCTTAACGTGCTCACATTCAAAAAATATCTGCTTTTTTTTCTGCTGGTCGTATTTTTCTTGGCCATCGGCTTCGCATTGGTCAATTACTACAGTTTCATTTTTTCTCGCCGAGTGAAGGGCGTGATTGAAAAAGTAGAGAAAGTCCAGCTCAACGTCGCCTTGATGCAATCGACCGGCTCAGACTCCATCAATCCTCAGTTTTATTCATTCGCGGTTGCCATCAAAGAAGCCTCGGGCGAAATCGTCACGGCCTCCGCGGAAGACCGGCAGTGGGCCGTCGCGCAACCCGGCCAATGTGTCGAGGCCGTTTATTATCCCTATCCACC
>PEZR01000179.1 GCA_002773975.1 Bdellovibrio sp. CG10_big_fil_rev_8_21_14_0_10_47_8 | reverse complement strand
TTTTGCACCAACAAGAATTTTGGATCCACGCATTCCATTGCCCGCTTTCAGGGATGAAAGAGAAACCCGATATCGATCAGCGATCACACTCAAGTTCTCACCACGCTTAACCACATGATATCTGCGCGCTGTTTTTCTTCTTTTTTCAATGCGCGATTGAGACCCAGAAACCCCGGCACCAGGACCGCGTCCATTGGCGGGAATTTTCAATCGAGCTCCAATTTTTAAAATGGAGCGTTTGGAAAGATTGTTGGCTCGTCGTAGATCGTTGATTGAAACCCCATAGCGATGAGCAATCAGGGTAAGATTCTCACCCGCCCGAACCACATGAGAACTCTTCACCGACTGAGGTGTTCTCGAAGCGTCGGCTTTTGCAACGCCCACTGGCTCCGAGGGAAGACCATCATCTTTGGGTACTTTCAATTTCAACCCAGCTCGCAAAATAGATCTCCGAGACAGTTTGTTCATGCGGCGAAGCTCTTCGACACTGGAATTGTAATCATCCGCAATAGCTGACAAAGTATCGCCTGGTTGCACGACATAAAATACACCCTTGGAAGTCACAACTTCCGGGTTGGCACTGGCCTTTTCAGAATCCTCTTTTTTCGTTTTCGCGACAGATCTCACGGCTGAAGATTTGGATCCCGAACGTTCTGGCACAGCCAGACGCTGGCCAATACGGAGTTTTCTACCCTTTTTCAAATCATTGACATCTCGAAGCCACGCCACCGTGGTTCGATATCGTCGTGCGATCACATAAAGACTTTCACCCGAACGCACCCGGTGAATTTTGGTATCTCCGGCATCTGCAACAAATTCAACGCGATCAACAAAGGACTGTCGAGCTGCTATTGCTGCAGGCCCAGTCTGACCAATCGGCACCCGCAGTTCGAGAGAGTTCCCCTTGAGTGGCGCTACTTCCCCTTTGAACTTGGGATTGAGTTGTTTTAAATCGTCATAATCCACGTCCATCTTGG
Organism: Bdellovibrio sp. CG10_big_fil_rev_8_21_14_0_10_47_8; assembly: GCA_002773975.1. Classification (GTDB taxonomy): domain Bacteria; phylum Bdellovibrionota; class Bdellovibrionia; order Bdellovibrionales; family Bdellovibrionaceae; genus 21-14-0-10-47-8. The sequence continues at coordinate 18,870 of PEZR01000179.1, read as the reverse complement.
CAGCCATCGATCGCAGGTTCACTGCCTTATCGACAACAATGTGTTCAAATTCGATGGGGGTCATATACTCGACATCAGTGAATCCATATTTTGCGGGATCATTCCCGATCAACTTTGCAGCGATAAACTTGGGAATATAGTTGATGGTTTCTCGAGGGAAACGCCGTTTTCTTGCCAACTCCCAAAAATCACGAGTGTAGTGATTCATGACTTCTTTTTTAACTCGATTTTCCCCGACGTTGTAAGACGCCATTGCCAAGTACCAAGAACCAAAAACGCTGTACAGGCCTTTGAAATATTCTGCCGCTGCCTGCGTTGCTAAAACGGGATCTCTTCGTTCGTCGATCAGGGCATTGATTTCAAGACCGTAGCGTCGCCCGGTCGGTCGAATGAACTGCCAATACCCAACAGCCGCAGCTCGACTGGTGGCCTTGTAACTAAATCCAGATTCAATCAATGCAATATAAATCAAATCTTCTGGCAAACCATTTTGTTTCAGAATCTTTTTCATCAGCTTCGAATACCGAGTGCTTCGAGCCAGGTACCGCTCCATATGGGGGCGACCCTTTCCTTGAAAATAAGCGACCCATTTTTCAACCATAGGATTGATCTCAACGGGAATTTGTTCCAACTCTTCATCCACCACTTTGGGTGCATCCGGATCTGTCACCCGAAAAGAATCGACTTCTTTCAGAGAAACCAAAGGAGCTTCCGAATCAAAGGGCTGAACCCCTCTACTTTGAACCGGCGTGTGGACACAACCAGCACCAAAAATCAGGCACAAAAGAGCCAAAAAGAAGGTTTGGGACAAAGCGCTAGCACTCGATTTTCGATCTGATTTGTTTGATCTCATTAACATCATTTAAAAAGACTAACGAATAATAGCGGTTCCCGCAATTCCAGAACTTGAAAGTCGCCTATTTTGACGCCCTGAAATCATGTTTTTCAGGCCCAACTGCTGGATTTTCTAGCTGAGCCAAATCTGACCAAAGTACAGTCCCAAATTGAACTGGCCTTTGTTCTGGTTTCTCGGACTGAGCAGCCTCCATCAACCGGTACATGATGGTGTTTCGAAGAATCGCTTTAACATAAAAACTGGTTTCCGACCAAGGCAGCTCATCAAACCACATTTCATCCCAAGGATTTGAAGAAGCCTTCGTCTTTTGCGAAGAAACTTCCGCTCGAGAGTCCACAAAAACCTGAAGACGCGTCGGCCCCGCATTGTAGGCCGCCAATCCCAGGGGAACATTTCCCCCAAACTGACGAATCATTTTTGCAATGTAATAGGTCCCCATCTGTATATTCGTTTCTGGAACGTACACATCATCGGGAATTGCAACTCCCCGCAGACCTAACTCACCAGCAACTTCTTGCGCCGTTGGCCCAATCAACTGCATCAATCCATACGCACTCGATGAACTCATTGCTCGGGAATCAAAAGCACTTTCTTGACGAATTAAACTGCGCACCAGATACGGACTCAACTTTTGCTTTTGAGCCTGATCCTGAATGGCTTCCTTGAAAATTTGCGGCAGAGTTACGCTGACCACATCCAGAACACGGAGAGATTCATCAATATCTCCGGCATCATTGATCAGGCGAAAAGCCATCGGAAAAACTCGAAGGTCTGCCAATCTTTGGGCCAGCAACGCTTTGAGACCTGCCTCGTTCGGAACTGGCAACTCGGCGGCCTCTTGTCCCGCTTCCGCCGTCCATCCATTTTTTCCCAAAAGCTCCGCTCGCTCAAAGGATTTTTTTTGACTGGGTAAAAGCACATATTCGGCCGCCAAAGATTTGCTCAAGCGCAGCGGTGTTGGCCATTCCATCTTGCCAGCATCTCGCTCCATTTTCAGTCTCAAACCATAATAAGAAAATGGATAGTCCTTTAAAATCTCATCCACTACCGCCAGCGCTCGAACATTGTTGTTGGCCTGCAGACTGCGCGCCAACCAATAATTTGCACTCAACTCATACCGGCCGATATTTTTTTGCATCAGCAATTTTTCCAAACTTGCAATAGCACTGGAAGACTGTCCCAATCGAAGATAACAAAGCGACTGGCGAAACAGCACCTCGGCTAAATCATCAGCTCCTGAATGAAAACTGACGTACTCTTGAAAATGATGAACCGCAGTCGAATAATCGCCTAAGAACTGAGCTGACCGGCCCGCCACGTAATGCAGAACGGCCGCGACTGAGCTCTTATCCAGAACCGTCAATGCAGCTTCCGCCATCCTTTGACTCCCGACATAATCGGCCCGGCGATGAAGAATGCGGGCCCACTCAGACAAACGAAGGGGATCGGCCGTCGCCATCACCTTCAAGGCCCGGTCGCGGACGGAGGCCCACTTGTCGTCTTTGCTTCGATCTAGAACTCCATTGTAGATCTCGAGAACCTTGTCCTGAGCCCATGAAGCCCGCCGACCGCTTGGAAACTGATTGAGGTAAAGCAGGCAGTCTTCCAAAAGCAGCAAGGGATCGCCACTTTTCCCAGTGACCTTCAGACGTTCTTCCATTGTTCCTTCGGCCAGCGTCAGAGCCTCGGTTGGCTCTCGAGAATTTTTTTCTCCGATTGCAGGCTTTTCATTCAAAGAAAATAAAACCGAATTCAATTTGTCTCGAACCGCACGAAGCTCTAGCTCCGCCAAACTCTGCTCGTACAAAAATCGGGCGGCCTTCAGCTGCCCCTGAGCTTGCGAGAGCTCTCCCGCCACAGAAAGAATTTGCGCCTTCTGCGCTCGATCCAGTCGATCTCGCACGGACTGAAGAGCATCGATTTGTGTCCAAAGATCAACAGTTCCGGTCTCTCTGACCGAGGCCTGGGTTCGCGATAACTTTTTGGTCGAATCGGCCCAAGGCATTTTTTTTCTCAGAAGATCGACAGCCAACAAACGGCTGCGAATCATCTCTTTCATCAACACATATTTTGCGGCCCCCTGAAGAAGCATTTCCGGATCCTTGTCCAAAAGATGCAAAGTTGCCAACAGGGACGCCGGATTTTTTGAATCCGTCGCAAGCCCACGAGAACATCTCAGCATCGAGGTCATGACCCAAGCCCTGACTGTCGGATACTTTTTCAAGTTGCTTTTTGCCAGCCGATGGCAATCACTCCATTTTTTTTCATTCTCTGATTTTTTCTGCCCCGACAAAGAGGTTGGCTTTAACGGAGAGCTGTCTTGCCATTTCAATGGAATCTTGACGACCTGAGCTTGGGCGATTCCACATGGATTCAAGAATAGACCCATACAAAAAAACAGCAGAATTTTAGAAAATCGATGTTTCGTTTCCAATGTTGATTCCTCACGCAATGCAGTTGACCTGTATTGATGGTAATCTGCTTCGCAAAGCCAAGTCCACGAATGATTTGGCGTGTTCTGAGGGCATTTTACAATTGAGGCATTGCCTCAGTCCCAAATATTGGATACCTTTGCGGTTCATCCATGGCCATTGTCTTGTCTGCCCACAAACTGACCCAAACTTTCGGTGCAAAAACACTGTTCCAAGACCTATCTTTTGCCATTGAAGAGGGTCAGAAAATTGGCCTGATTGGCCCCAATGGGGCAGGCAAGTCCACTCTCTTGCAAATTTTGGCCAAAGAACAAATCCCTGACCAAGGGCAGATCAGCACCTCCACGGGATTTCGCCTTGGCTATTTAAAACAAAATCCAAATTTTTCCCCTGACGAGGATGTCTATTCCGCCGTCATGAGCGGCAGCATGGATCCCTATGATGCAAATGAAATTCAACGGGGCCATGAGCTGATTTCCCGACTGGAACTGGAATGGACCCTCGACGGCGTTCTGGTCAAAGATCTCTCGGGCGGCTGGAAAAAACGGGTGGCATTGGCTCGAGAGCTGATGAAACAACCCCATTTGCTCTTGCTCGATGAGCCCACCAATCATTTCGATGTCGAAAGTATTCTCTGGCTCGAGAACTTTATCCGCAGCCAAAATCAGCTGGCGATCATGACCGTCACGCATGATCGTCTGTTTTTACAAAAGACCTGCGACATGATTTTCGATCTGGATCCCCGCAATCCCGATGGATTGATCAAATCCAAGGGAAGTTACGCTGATTATCTGGTTTTGAAAGAACAACTTTTGGATGCGCAGCGAACTTTGGAGCAGGTCAAAAAAAATACACTTCGGCGTGAAACTGAATGGCTTCGTCGGGGTGCTCAGGCCCGGCAGACCAAACAGAAGGCGCGCATTGAGCGGGCCCAGGATCTTCATGGTGAGGTCGATGACCTTAAGCAAAAAAACCAACAGAGAACCGTTTCTCTCGAATTTCTCGCTCAAACAAAACTTCCCAAAAAGATGATCGAAGCCAAGGAAATCTCTCGTTCGGCGCAGGGAAAAAATCTGTTTTCTAATTTTTCATTGTTGATTGGCCCGGGAACCCGTATGGGACTGCTCGGCGCCAATGGCTGCGGTAAATCCACTTTGTTAAGAGCCCTTGTGGGCAACGAACAGCCCGAAACAGGTTCGGTCTTTATTCAAGACACCATCAATATTTCTTATTTCGAACAACAAAAGGAAAGTCTGAATCAAGAAGTCTCTCTGCTCAAGGCCATTTGTCCCGAGGGAGATTATGTCCACTTTCAGGGCGAACCCGTGTATGCCAGGTCTTATCTCAGTCGTTTTCTTTTTCGTTATGATCAACATGATTTGCCTGTTAAAAAACTCTCTGGCGGAGAGCAAAGTCGGCTATTGATTGCCCAGCTGATGCTCAAAGATGCCCAAGTTCTGGTTCTAGATGAGCCCACAAATGATTTGGACATTGAAACTCTGGACGTGCTTCAAGAATGTTTGCGAGATTTCCACGGGGCTGTGATTTTGGTCTCCCATGATCGCTATTTTATGGATCAAGTGGTAGATCAAATCTATGCATTTACTCACAATCCTGGTGAAATTCTGCGTTTTGTTGGTTACCACCAATGGGAAAGCTGGTTTGACGAAACCCGCGGCGAGAGACAAAAAATCAAGTCCAATGACAGCAGCGGAAACGGCAAAGCTGGAAAAAGTAAAAAAAACAAGATCAAAACCAAACTGAGTTACAAAGAACAACTCGAGCTCGACGGAATGGAAGAGACCATCCTGCGCGAAGAAAAACAACTCAGCACCCTGCAGGAAGAAATGAATTCCCCAGGAGTTCAGAGCAACTACCAACGCCTCACCGAGGTTACAGAAAGTCTTCGCCAACAACAAAGTAAAATTGATCGACTCTATGAGCGCTGGCAGGCGCTCAATGCCACAGGAGAAACAAAGTGATTGAATCAAACTCTCCACCCGCCTGGGAAATTCAGTCCATCTATCCTTCTTTAGAGTCTGCGGAGTTCCGACAGGATTTTGAAGAAACATTAAAGTGTGTTCAGCAGATCACCGAACTGGCAGGTCCTGTCGGCCCAAATGCTGAGTCCCTGGAATCCATTGGCAATGTTCAAAAGTCTTTTTTACTTTACGAACAGGCCCTGGTTTTGGCCTCCAATTTGGCGACCTATGTTAACTGTATTTTGTCCGTCGATGCGACGGAACCCACGGCACGAAAAAAGCACTCCGAGGTTGAGGATCTTTTCTTCAAAATCAAAGCAGCTATGATTCCCTTTGAACAACTGAAAAAAAGCTGCGATCAAAATACTTTCCAAAAGATTTTCACCGACTCACGGCTGACGGGGCAATACTTTATCAACGAGTATGATCGCAGATTATCCCCGCATATGTTGTCTCAGCCCGAGGAAACTCTGCTGGAAAATCTCACTCCATCAGGGCATCTGGCTTGGGCGAATCTTTACAGTGATCTTACCGGCCAAATGAAATGCCAACTTGAATTTTCTGATCGCACAGAAACCGTAGGTCTGGCTCATGCCCATGCACTGCTTCGAGGGGCCGATGCCGAAGCACGAAGAGTAGCGTGGTTTGGCATTCAAAAAGCCTGGACAGAACATCAAGAGACCGCATCCGCCATTCTCAACTCTTTGGCAGGATGGCGCCACACGGTGGCCCACAAACGGTCTTATCAAAAACCCATGCATTTTTTAGATCCCGCTCTTTTTAACAATCGCATTACAGCGGAAACCCTCAATGCGATGACCTCAGTCTGCCGTGACAATCTGCCAAAACTTCAAAAGGCCCTTCAGCTGATGGCAAAAATGCTCGGAAAAACAAAACTTGATCCGTGGGATCTTTTGGGTGAAGGCCCTCAAACTCCTGGAAAAAGAGTCCTGACCTTCCCGATCGGCATGAACCTGGTCAAAAAATCTTTTGGAAACATTCACCCAGAGATGGCAGAGTTTGCCGAAATGATGCAGAAGAATCAGTGGATCGAAGCCCGCGTGATGCCCAACAAAGCCGCTGGCGCTCACTGTTGTTCTTTTCCGAAAAATGGAGAGCCCCGGGTCTTTCAAAACTACACAAATTCAATGTCGAACGTCGTCACTCTTGCCCATGAGCTCGGACATGCGTTTCATGCATGGGTTCTTCGCGATCTCAGCTGGAGTGAGACTCAGTACACCTCTTGCCTTGCCGAGACCGCCAGTGTTTTTGCAGAAACGGCGCTTCGACAAACTCTGCACGACGAAGCCACCAGCCTGGATGAGAAGATTGAATGTGTCTGGAGCGATTTGGAATCGATTGCCGCATATCTCATCAACATCCCTGCACGGTTTCAATTTGAAAAAGAATTCTATGAAAAACGCGCCCAGCGCACACTGAATCCCAATGAGCTCTGTGATTTAATGGATCAGGCCTGGTCCGACTGGTATGGTCAAAACCTGACCCAAAATAATCGTCTTTTCTGGGCGGACCGCTTGCATTTTGCTGTAGCCCCCGACAGTTTCTATAATTTTCCGTACACATTTGGCTTCCTTTTCAGCTTGAGCATCTATGCTCGGCAAAAAGAACAAGGCCCAAGCTTTATGCCGAAATACATTGAAATTTTGCGGGACACAGGTCGAATGACAGCGGAAGATTTAGTTCAAAAACACCTTGGGGAAGACATCCGCGAAACCAAATTCTGGCAAAAGGCCGTGGACGTCATTCTGGAAAAAATTGACAGAGCTGAACTGGTCGTCAGGGAGCTTTAAGTGCGAAGGGCCTGCCCTTCCTTGCCACAGGCACCGATCTGCCATATTCTGTGAAGCATGTTGCATTTCATTGTCGGAGACATTCACGGCTGCATTGACGAGCTTATACTGCTCGAGCAGCTGATCGAACGTGTTTCGAGACGCAGAAAGCAAGTTTTCAAACTCATCTCTGTGGGTGATCTGGTGGACCGAGGCCCCGACTCCAAGGCCGTCGTTCAACGTTTTATGGACGGGGAAAAACGCGGAAGCCATCTTGCGATCATGGGAAATCATGAATCCAACTTTCTGGAATACCTTCGTAACGAACACTCAAAATGGTTTCGAAAAAATCGTCTTCGACTGCCCAAGTGGGTATACACCCTCGAAGAGCGTCACTCGGCCAGTCGCTGGGCCAAGGGAATTAGCCTCAACGAGCATCCGATCATCAGCAAGGCTTTCTTTTTTGCTCAAGGTGGGATCGAGACGCTTCACAGTTACGGGGTCAACCCCAAAAATCCAAGTTCTAAAGAGTTGCCCCCAGAACACATCCGGTATCTGAGCCAGCTTCCGCTGTTTTATGAACACAAAAATTTTATCGTGAGCCATGCCCTGCCCAAAAAACGGGACTTCATGGCGGTCAGACGATATCTCCGCGGAAAAAAATCACTCGATCTTGAAATCAAAAAAGCCTGCGACAGTCTTTATTGGAATCGAGACATGACAGGTGTGAAAAAAATTGGCCATAAAGTTTTGATCTCTGGCCACACTCCCTACAAAATTCCCCGCCGACGGGAAAAAAGCCGGGTTATTCAAGTCGACACTCATTGCTTCAAAGGCCGCCGTCTCACAGCTTACTGCCCCGAACTTGATCGATTTTTTTCAGTGAAAGCAAAAAAACTTTACTACGGAAAGACTTAAGTTACGTCCCGGGTGGTTTCTTCGACCCCTTCAGAAAGACTCAGAGCTCGTAGCAGAATTTTCTCGACCTGCTGACGAAATTTTTTAAGTTCCGCCTTTTCCTTGTAGCGCCCGACAAGGGCCTCTGGCGCAAAACTCAACACTTGCCCTTGTTCAATAATCTTTTTCAAATCATCGCCGAGCTCACGACGTAAACTCGGAGGCGCCAGATCTAAAAGTTTGTCGATCTCCACATTCGCGCCGCCAGTCCCCGCAGCTTCTCCCAGAATATGATAAATGGCATTGGCAATCTCGGCACCTGCCGTTCTCCACTCATTTTTTTCGATCAGAGCATCAATTTTATTGAGACGTTTTTTTAGCTCTGCTTTCAAATCCCGCTTTCGTTGTCCCCAGGCCAACTCGCGTCGGGCTTTGATCACCAAAATCAAAGCAATTGCCAAATACAAAAGCCCCCAAAGCGTCCATTTTGTCACCGAATAAACTCCAGCCCCGCCGGCCTCTGAAACAACCACGATATCGGGCAAACGTTTTTTAATCTCCGTCGGCGCGGAAGCCCCCGATCCCACCGGCGATGCCTTGCCCGCCAAAGACCCATTTGGATTGGGAATAATCTTCACATGAATGGCATCCGTCTTTCTGGTGACATAACGCCTTTGTTGAGGATCAAACATACTAAAAGTCATTTCTGGGATATCAATCTCCCCCTCTTCTCTCGGGATCAATAGCACCTGAAATTCCTTATAGCTTTTCCCATTTTTAAAATACTTGGCATCAGCCTTGGTGTCATAAACCTCGACCGTTTTCGGCAAATTCAAGGATGGAAGCTCAATCAATTTGGCATTTCCAGCTCCCTCAAATCGAACCTTGAAAGAAAATGGCTGATTCACGGGAAACTGATTTCCCTCCACCGACGAGCGCACATCAAACTGGCCCACCGCCCCTGAGAAATCAGAGGGCTTACCCTCGACAGGCAAAGGTTTCACATTGATCTTAATTCTTTCGCTGGCCTTTTGATAAGTATAAGCCTTACCAAATCCAAAAGAGCCAAAGGGCGAGGTCGGCAACTGCACCTGGGCTTTGATTTTATATTCATCAATCACCGCAGTGCCGGGCTTGATTGGAAACAAGGCATGACTGGCCAACAGGGCTCGACGATAAGGAATCCCGTTAATCACCTCTTGGGTAAAATTCAAAGCCGGAACCTCTTCAATGATCTCTTTCCAAAACCCCTTTAGATCTGGAAATTTGAGACGATCTAAGGAAATAATATTTCCCCGGGTGTAGATGTACCAATTGACGACGATCTGCTCACCTTCATAGACATCCGTCTTATCCACATCACACTGAATAAAAAATGCTTCATTCGGATTTCTTGGCAAATTTCTTAGCTTTGGTGGGGCGGCACCGCCCCCCTGCCGACGGAGCAACTGATCAAAGAGCTGCTCGGCCTCATCCATTTCGTCTTGCTGGGGCAGACCCGGAGGATTAACTCCCGCTCCACTTCCATGCGGCGACACCTTGATTGCAATGGGTTTTGTCGTATAGGTCTTGCCTTCAACAACAACCTCAAAACCAGGGATCGTCAAAGTTCCCGCCTTTTGTGGCGTCAGCATGTAATTGAAGTCTTGTCTCCGAACAGTTTCAAATTGCATCCCACCGTTACCCTGAACCAAACGGCTCGAAGTGCTGCTCGCATTCCAAGAATTCACCAAATCAAAGCCCGCAATATTCGGAATACGAGGTTCCTGCACATCCACGGATTCACTGGAACCCACCGAAACAGACAAAGTCACCGTATCGCCAAGCCCAAGTTCATTTCGGTCCACTGTCGATTGCACTGTCACCGCAGCCCGGACCGAGGCAACGCCGGAAAACAACAGCCAAGTCAGCATCACTAAAAATTTCATCTCGACACCTCACCAATCTTTATCACGAGGTTTTTCTTTCACTTCTTTTTTATTGAATTCCGCCCGGATCTTTTGTTCTTGTTGTTTAATCTCACCCAGAATCTTATTCACATCTCCTTGTGTCAATTCTTCGCTTTTAAATTTTCGTGGCTGAGGTTTTTGCGGAGCGTATTCTTTTTTCTTTTGCTCCTGATCTTTTTTGTCATCTTTTTTGTCTTTTTGATCTTGGCCCTCTTTGTTCTGATCTTTCTGATCCTGATCTTTTTGTTTTTGATCCTTGTCATCGCCGTTCTGACCTTTTTTCCCCTGATTCTCTTGGGTCAAAAGTTCGATATTTATTTTGGTCTCATTGGAATCGGGATGATATTTCAAAGCTTCTTGATAGTAAGCCAGGGCCTCATCCACCTTTTTTTGTTTTTGTTCGATGAGCCCCAAATTGAAATCCGCCCTAAATTTAATTTCATCATCTTGGGCGAGGTCTAAACTGGTCTTATAAGAGCTCTGGGCTTTGTCCACTTGTCCCAACAGATCATAGGTCAATGCCAAGTTAAAATGCAGACCGGCTTCCAATGGATCCTTAATCAGGGCCTCCAAGAATTTCTGTTGAGCTTCACTGGGTTTTTTTTCCTGAAGCAGCTTAAGCCCTTCTCGATTGTTCACAATAGACCTGGGATCCATGGCCACTGCCGAAACCCCGCACAAAATAAAAAACACTCCAGTAGCAAGAGCAGATCGTCGAATTCTTATCATCGCTCTCCCTCGGCCTCAGCCACCTCGAAGCGACCCTTCCAAAGCTTGGAAGCAGGTCTTCGATCCCCCAAAACTATTTCCAACAAAGCCCACAGAATACCAAAGAAAATAAAAATCTGAAATTGTTCGTCATACTGGGTTGCCATCTCGGTACTGAACATCGTTTTTTGCAATTTATTGATATCGTCAACGGTACGCTGCAAATGGCTTCCACCATACGAAGCATGATAAAAAGATCCCTGCCCTGCTTGCGCCAAAGCCCTCAGGGCATCCCCCTTGACCGTGGTTAAAACCGTCTGGCCGCTTTGGTCTTTTTTATAACCCCGCAGGTTGCCCATGCCGTCTCTCTCAGGAATCGGCGCACCTTTTTCAGTCCCATAGGCCAAAGAAAAAATTCGAACTCCCTTTTTTACTAACTTTTCAGCTTCGTCCATTGCCCCCGGCTCTTGATCTTCGCCGTCGGACGCCAACAAAATGACCCTGGTCACCTTGGTACTGTCGTCAATATCAACTCCACCGCGATCAAAGGCTGCATCGGCTTCATCCAAAGCTTTTTTAAACTCTGTCCCTTGGGTGGAGACCGATTCCGGAGACAAGGAATCCAAATACATCTTCAGAGACGAAGGATCCGAGGTCAAAGGCGACAACAGAGCCGCGCTTCCCGCAAAGGCAATAATTCCAATTTTATTTCCAGACAGCATGTCGACCAACTTGGACATCTCGGTCTTTGCCTGCTCCAAGCGATTGGGGCGGATATCTTCGGCCATCATGGAGTCGGAAACATCCACCACCAACATCAATTCGACGCCTTCGGATTTGATCTCGGTTTTACTCTCACCCATTTGTGGGCGCGCCAATGCAAGAATAAAAAATGCCACCACCAAACTCTGCAAAATCAGCTTCCACCGACGCCGAGACAACGAAATAGAAGAGGTTAAAAATGGCAAAAGATTCTGATGAATGACATTTTGCATTTTTCTTTTGGCTTGGCGCTGAAAGACAATCGCTAAAAGCCAAAGAATCGGAATACTCAGAAGCCAAATAAACACATGAGGACTTTCAAATCGAAACATTATGGAGTCCTCCGCAGCCAAGTTCGCTCGAGGAGCAGCGCCACCAGATACGTGATCATCGCCATCAAGAGATATGTTTTAAACAATTCGGTGTACCGGGTGTATTTATTGACATCTATTTTTGTTTTTTCCAGTTGATCAATGTCATTGAAAACTCCTTGCAACGAATCTTCCTTGGAAGCTCTAAAATACCTTCCACCGGTCTCTTTGGCCATTCGAACCAATAAATCCTCGTTCACAGTGGATTCAAAAGGTTGGTAGGTTTTGACTTTGTTGCCAAAGACATCTCGCTGCATGACCGGAATACGGGTGGGACCATCACGACCGACACCAATGGAATAAATTTTAAGACCATAACCTTTGGCGATCTCAAGAGCGGTTTCGGGATCAATGGTTCCCGAGTTATTTTCCCCGTCAGTCATAAAAATGACCACTCGACTTTTCGCCGTCGATTCTTTGAGTTTGCCCGAGGCATTGGCCAAGGCGATGCCGATGGCTGTTCCGTCTTTGATATGAGCTTGCTGAGCTGTCGTGACCTCATCCATACGACCAAGCAACAGAGGATAATCCAAGGTCAACGGAACCAGAGTGAAGGACTCTCCGGCAAAAATCACAACTCCAATGCGATCGCTGGATCGTTTCGCCACGAAACTTTTGATGGTCTGTTTTGCCGCCTCCAACCGATTCAAAGGTTTCATATCCTCGATCAACATGGAGTCAGAGATATCCAGGGCGATCATGATATCAATTCCTTCAACATTTTTTTTAACCCGTGTATCCGACTGCTGAGGTCTCGCCAACGCGATGATTGCAAAGATCAACGCCAGGCCCTTCAAGGCAATTGGCAAGAACATCAAACGAACCCGCATTGTCGCACCAACATGAGAAAAAAGATGGACCTGAGAGAACAACAAGCTGGCCTGTTTTTTCTGGCGACTCCAAAGGCTCCAGCCAATTGCGCCAATCAACAAAAGAATCAACCAAAAGGCCTCGGGCGAATGAAAACTCATCGCCCCCCCTCTGATTTTTTTCTGGAATTTTCAAAAGCTTCCAGATGATCGACCTGCTTACGTAACAGAGCCAAAAGCTGCTCACAGTCCTTGGCCGTCATGCTTTTCCCCTTGGCAGCATCCGTCTGAGCTCTTTGAAGCTCTGCCAAGGCTTTCCGCAGCTCTTCACCAAAATGTTCATTGACCTCTGAATGGTTTTTCTTCAGATCCCGTAAAATCTTTTTATCTCCCCACGCCAGCGTGGGAATCAGATAAAGCCGAGCGAGATAAAGCCGAAAAGCTTCTTGCAGTTCATCGACGACAATTTGGGCCTGAGCCGGAGTGGCTTCGCCTCCGGACAGAAATACATGGGCTCTTTGCAATCGCCGCAGGGTTTGATAAAACTGCGCCGAGGGTGTCGATGCCCACTGGTCTAAATGCATCGACGCCAATAATTTCTTTTTTTGCGCTCGGGCGCGAATTTTAATAATCAAAGCGGCCATTACTGAAAGCAGAACCGAGACCAAAACAATCCAATACCAAATTGGGAAATGAAAACCGACAGGCCCCTGGGGACCAAGGGGTTCTTTGGGTGGGTCTTTGGGATCAATCACCGATTGAACGGTAAAGGATAGGTCCCCCAAAACCACTGAACGACCAGCGTCCACCAATTGTACGGCTTTGAGCTGATGCTCTCCTGGCCGATAGCTGGTCACTTGCAGAGTGGCCTCTTCCTTGGAGACAAATTGCAGATCCAAAATTTTTAACTTGTGCTGATCCTGAGAATCCAAACGCAGCTCCATTGCTTTTGGGTCAAAACCCTGGGGCCACTCGCCTTTGCAATGAAGCAGAAAAACCTGCCCCACGGTTAGACCGGCTGGTGCGTCACTGGTTCCCGGCACTGAAAGGTCAACATCACATGGAATCGTTGCCATACCTTAACGTCGCTTTCGAGTTTGGAAAAATTGTATCAAAGGCGTCACATAATCCCCTTTGGAATCAAGATCCACCCGAGAAACCTGCGACTGTCGCAGTCGTTTGTCCCGATTTTCTTTTTGCCGAAGAAGCTCTTTTTCCATCTGATGTCTGAACGAAACGGAGCTGGTATCGACGGTTTTGATTTCTCCGGTCTCAGCATCTTGCAGTTCAACCACACCCAGATCAGGGATTTTAGATTCCGCCTGATCTCGAACCACCAATGCCGCAACGTCATGCTTTCGACCCAAAAGTCGCAAACTGCGATCAAAATTTTCGTCCATAAAATCGCTAATCACAAAGACCGCAGCTCGTTTTTTTAAAACTCCTTGCAAGTAATCCATACCGACAGAAATTTTAGTTTTGCGACTGTGAGGCCGGTAATAATAAAGGTCTCGTAAAATGCGGTGAACATGGCCTCGCCCCTTGCCGGGCGGCACATAGTGCTCGACCTGATCAGAGAACAAAAGCAATCCCACCTGGTCCTTATTTTTAATCGCGCTAAACGCAATAAGAGCTGCGACATGGATCATGACCTCGCCCTTAAAATACTGACCGGTCCCAAAATCAGAGGAACCACTGACATCCACCGCCAGCATCACCGTGAGCTCTCGCTCTTCATCAAACTTCTTGATGTACGTTTTGCCCGTTCTCGCCGTCAGCGCCCAAGAGATCGTGCGAACGTCATCCCCCGGCACGTACTCCCGAAAATCCGAAAAGGTCATCCCCTGCCCTTTAAACAAGGTATGATACTCGCCAGCAAATTGGTTGTTCACCATCTTCCGGGTGCTGATCTCTATGAGTTTGACCTTTTTAAGAATTTCCGCTGGCAAAGACACTTCATGGCACCTCGATCGATCCTAAGATTTCTTTGATGATATCATCGGTCTTCACATTTTCGGCTTCCGCCTCGTAGGTCAAAATCAAGCGGTGACGAAGAACATTATAGGCAATGGCTTTAATGTCCTCGGCAGTCACATAACCTCGGCCCCGCAAAAAGGCATGGGCCTTGGCCGCACGAATTAAGCTAATGCTGGCCCGGGGCGACCCTCCGACGGACAAAAGATTCGCGATCGAAGACAATCCGTGCTCCGCCGGTTTTCGAGAAGCCATGACGATTTCAACGATGTAATTTTTAACTTTATTGTCGACGTAAATTTGATCCACACGCTCAGACGCTCGCAACAGATCTTCTTTTGTAATCACAGATTGGATGTCCGGCTTTTCATTTCTGCCCATGCGGTTGACGATCTCTAGCTCTTCGGTTTTATTTGGATAACCAACATGGACCTTGAACATGAAACGATCCATCTGCGCTTCTGGCAGCGGATAAGTTCCCTCTTGCTCCAAGGGATTTTGTGTCGCCAGCACCAAGAATGGAGTTTCGAGCTTGTAGGACTGCTCACCAATCGTGACTTGTTTTTCCGCCATGGCTTCGAGCAACGCGGACTGAACCTTCGCCGGCGCTCGGTTGATCTCATCGGCCAAGACAATGTTGGTAAAAATGGGCCCTTGTCTTGGGACGAATTCTCCTGACTTGGGATTGAAAATCATGGTTCCAATCAAATCTGTTGGCAAAAGATCTGGCGTGAATTGAATTCTTTGAAAATCCAAAGAGATGGTCTTTGAAACCGTGGAGATGGTCAGCGTTTTGGCCAAACCCGGCACCCCTTCCAACAACACGTGCCCTCCAGTCAAAAGTCCCATCAGAATTCCTTCGACCATTTCCTTTTGTCCGACAACGGATTTACTGACCTCGGCCAGCATTCGGTCGACAAATTGACTTTCTTGTTTGATTGCGGCGTTGAGCGCCATGATATCCACTTCCACGAAGAGCCTCCATGATGACCAGTGATCGACAATGATTCAGATAGCTTGCTCTTTAGTCTCTTCCTGAAATGGCGGAAGCTCACCACTTGATGCAAAGCAAAACAATTTCTTGATTTCGAGGCCATCGTTTGGTGCACTATCGCTTTGTTCCTGGGACCAAAGTCCTTGATTGAAATGAGGCCTTAGTGAGAATGTGTGGCAGCAACCTATGAACAATTCCTCCTTGCGCCCCCATCATCCCGATTTTTCCATCTATCCCTTTCCGGTGACGCGTGTGTCCCTGAAGGTCTGGTTGTTTCTGGGAGTTTTGGCTTTGGGGCAACTTTTTATCGGTTACCATCTTGGCGGACGACCAGGGCTTTTTCTTGGATTTTTAGCTTCGGTGTCTTTGAACTTGCTCGTCTTTTTTTTCTCGACCCCTCAATTGCTGCAAAAATTTAACGCTCGCCGCATGGAGGGCCAGGATTCTTGGGGCCTCAATACCCTTTTGCAAAAATACGCGGAAAAAACCGGAGTGATCGCCCCCACACTTTACATCTGGGAGCACCCATCGGCGATTGCATTTTCCTTGGGGCGCCCTGGGCATCGCGCAGCGATCGCGTTGTCATCGGGTCTTTTGCAAAATCTGACCAAAGATGAAATTGAAGCTGTCTTAGTTCATCAAATCTGCCATCTGCGTGTCATGGATCGATTTCGAATTGGCGTTGCTAGCACTTTGGCCAGCGCTTTAGTTGGTTTGTCTCAGGTTCTCGACACCTCTTGGCCTCTGAACTGGGTCAGAAAAAGCCCTCTGCAAAATCCTTTTCATCATCTCTTATGTCCACTGGCCTGGCTGATGATTCGTTTGACCATGGCAGACCGCAGTTTTTTCGAAGTCGATGACCTCGCAGCTTCATTGCTCAGAGATCGAAAGGCTTTGGCCACAGCTCTTTGGAAAATGGATTCTTACTGCCAGACTTTGCCGTTGGATCCACTCCCCTGCACCCATTATTTATTTGCGGTTAATCCCGAAGGCCTGAGAGATTCGAACTGGTTTTTTATTAGCCATCCAAAAATTGAAAATCGTCTACGACGACTGGTGGGAACCTACCCACTTTGAGCAATGCTCTAGCTTACTAAGAAAGGACTTACCAATGCAGAAACTTGAAGCCACTTTTTCAGTCTTGACCATGTCGATTGCCTCCAGCGCCGCAATGGCCTTGGGTCTAGCTCCTGATCCTCAGTCCGGGAACGTACAAAAAGATAAAGACATGGCAAAGTTCAACATTGATCTCTTGTTGATGTTAAAAGAAAAAACAAAAGGCAACCTGAGCGCTGACGAGCAGCGTTTTATGGAGTCCGTCATCAGTGACTTGCAAATGAAGTTTGTCGCTGAGAAATAAACGCCCCCTGGCGCCCAGTAAATAAAAATAATCTCAAAGCGAAATTAAATTTTTTTAACACCATTGACCTTCTCGGATTCCTGCCCAAAATGAGAGGGCATAACGTCCTCACTGACTATTGACGGAGGTTTCCATGAAGCGATTTGTTTTTTTGAGTTCTGTGCTGCTGACAATTTTTTTCTGGAATCCCAACATGGCTTTGGCCCAGAAATCTTCGAGTCCTGCTAAAGCAACGGCGCTTCCCCTTCTTAAGTTTGGCGATCCTTTGCCGGCCAATGCTTTTGTCGAGCTCGCGAAACTCATCAACCCAGCGGTGGTTAATATCTCGACGACCACGATGCCAAAACAAAGATTCCGTGGTCCTCAAGATCCATTCTTCGATATGCTTCAACAGATGTACGGTATTCAGATGCAGCCCCAAACTCTCCGGCCCGTGCAGTCCTTGGGAACTGGGTTTCTGATTCGCGACGATGGTTTGATCGTCACCAACAATCACGTCATCGCCGGGGCCGATGTCATCCAGGTGCAGCTTTCTGAAAAATCCGCCGACCTGTTAGAGGCCAAATTAATTGGCTCTGATGATCGAACAGATATTGCTTTGATTAAAATCGAGAGCAAAGAAAAACTACCGATGGTTCAGTTGGGAAGCTCGAATGACCTTGCCGTCGGTGAATGGGTGGCCGCGTTCGGAAATCCCTTTGGCCAAGGCCACACCATGACCAAAGGAATTATCTCTGCCAAGGGGCGAGAGATTGGTGAGATCAATAAATTTCCGCTCATTCAAACAGATGCCCCGATCAATCCCGGAAATTCCGGCGGCCCCTTGGTCAACATGAAAGGTCAAGTGATCGGCGTGAACTCGGCGATCGACGCCAGAGCCCAAGGAATTGGTTTTGCAATCCCGATTGATGAGGTGAAAAAAATTATTCCTGAATTGGAAAAAGACGGAAAAATTCGCAAGGGCTACATTGGTGTGGGATTGGATGATCTCAACCCACAAGCCGCGATGTATCTGGGGCTGAAAGAGCCCAGCGGGGCACTGATCACCAGCGTAGACCCACGAGGTCCCGCCGCCAAAGCTGGCATTAAACCCTATGATGTGATCATTGATTTCAATGGACGTAAAATCAGCTCGGTTCGAGATTTGGTCGATGCCGTTTCAGATAGCAAAATCGGTGGTCGAGCCAAGGCCAAATTCATTCGCGAGGGCAAAACCAAGAGCATTGAACTTGCGATCAGCGATCGACCAGAGCCCACTCGCACCAGCTCTCCCCGCGCTCAGCCCCGAAAAAAATATGCAAGCGAACAGCTGCCCTACAACCTGGGGTTTTCGATCACTGAGATGAGCGATCAAGTAAAACGAGATTTCAATCTTGATACTCGGGGGATTGGCAAACACCCCGTGGTGTTGGAAATTCAACCCAACAGCAAGGCGGAAATTGCGGGTCTTTTGCCCGGTGATATCCTGGTTGAGGTCAATCGCAAGGCCGTAGGCTCCACCAAAGAGGCCTTACGCCAGCTCAAGAGTGGCACCAACACCTTTCGGATCAATAGAGATGGGGCCTTCGTGATCATCGTGATCTCGGAGGAATAGACCTTAACCTCGACTTTAAGAACCCCGACGAAAGTCAAAGTGAGGCTTTCGTCCTGCCTTATAGATATTTGATTTTATTGATGTTTTTTGTGTGAATATTTCAGGCCTCGACAAAGGTCTCAAGCTTTCCGCAAAAAAGCCGATCAGAATAGGCAGGCGTGTTTTCAACAAAGGATCGCACAATGAAAATCACCGAAGTAAAAATCTTTCCCGTGAACGAAGAGCGTCTTAAAGCTTATGTCTCGATCACTCTGGATGACTGTTTCGTTATTCGCGATCTCAAGGTTATCCAGGGCCCAAGTGGACTTTTCGTCGCCATGCCCAGCAAAAAACGCAAAGACGGCCAATTTCGCGACATTGCCCACCCCTTAAACCAAGAAACCCGCGCCATG
>PEZR01000020.1:8327-22086 GCA_002773975.1 Bdellovibrio sp. CG10_big_fil_rev_8_21_14_0_10_47_8 | reverse complement strand
GACGGACTGGGTGGAAAATGGCTGGGGTCTGCCTGAGAGCGTAATTTTTTGTAAAAGATTAAAACAAATTGGAGTGGATTTGATCGATTGTTCATCGGGAGGGTTGTCTCCGTTGCAAAAGATCCCCGTTACGCCCGGATACCAGGTTCCCTTTGCGGAGGAGATTCGCAAAGAGGTCGGAATTAGCACCGGGGCTGTGGGTTTGATTACCGAAGCTGCTCAAGCCGAAGAGATTCTACAAAAAAATCAAGCCGATGCCATTTTTCTGGGAAGAGAGCTTTTGAGAAATCCGTATTGGACCTTGAGTGCGGCGAAAAGTCTTGGAGCTGAGATTTCTTGGCCACCACAGTATGATCGAGCTAAAATATAAAAAGCCCCTCTTGAACAACAAGAGAGGCTTTTGAATTTTCATCACAATAGAGAAATACTATCGTCGGCTATAAGCGTCTTGAAGCTCGTACACCAGTTGATCCATTGACAGCAATTGATTCTGAAATGTCACAAAGGAAACTGCGGATCCGATTTGGTTTTGATCCATGATTTTGTAGATTCCAACTTCTTTCCACTGACTCATTTGCGGAGAAGCGTTGCTACCCAGAATCAAACCAAGATAAAAGTTATTGCAAGTGGTATCAACACATCGCCCTTGGTAATAAAGGAGCATATTTCCCAATGTCATCTGCCCAGCAGGTCCGTTAGCTTGCACCGTCAAGGTTGTTACTTGGCCATTCAGGTTCACATCAACCAACATTGTCTGTGTAGGGTATCCATACTGAGAGTAGGCCATTGTTTGGTTAACAGCAGTTCGATCAATTCGCGTGACCGTCAGGCTGGCTGCATATCCATTCAAGACTCCGCTGGAGGTGATCACACCACCATCAACACCAACATCACCTTTGATTCCAACAGATGGAGCGCTGTCACTTTTCTTTTGGCAGGCCACCATGGAAATACCCAAAGACAGAAACAAGGCGACTGCCATTTTGATTTGTTTAGACCACGTATTCATAGTGCCTCCTGAGCAACTTTTTTCTTACACAAGAGACTAGAGCAAGCGCTGTGCCGAAGGAGCCCCCGTTATTTTGGCAGGGACATCTCAAAATGAGACAAAATGGAAGAAAAAAGAAAGGACTTGCTTGGTGGTGCCCTAATCTGTCATACGCCTGTCTAAGACTTGGAGGTCTGATGTCCATTTCCATCACCGAGCTTGAACAGGTTCTCTGGGATCGAATACCGCTGAGCCGGCATATGGGCGTTCAGTTGGATTCGATAACCCCAGATCAAGCTGTTTTGAATCTTCCGTTAAAACCCAATCTCAACCACAAAGGAACGGCCTTTGGGGGGAGCATCTATTCGGGCTGTGCTTTAGCAGGATACGGACTTTTTCTGTTTAGTCTTCAAGAGCGAGGATTCACCACCAACAACATCGTGATTTCAGAGGGCAGCATTGACTATACCAAACCTGTCGATGGGGATGCTGAGATTATTGCTCAATGGAGATCCCAAGAAGAAAGAGATGTCTTTTTTAATAGTTTGAAGTCTCGCGGTAAGGCCCGTGTGCAGATCGAAGCACAGGTGGTAGTTCAGGGGAAGGTGAGTGCTCACTTTTACGGAACTTTTGTTGCCATTTTATAGGTCAGCATGTGGCGGATTTTTTCATTGAGCTGTTGAAAACGCAGAAGGCCTAAACGAAGACAGGTCGCTCGCCAGTCGAGGGCTTCCGGAAAAAAAGAGTCCGTCATAGTTTTAGCTGTTTCAGAAAATCCCGGGATAGATGTCGCAGGTGTTTTTGTCCTGATATATTTCTGAACCTGATTGGCATCCATGAGAGCCCACAACACTGGCAGAAATGACCGAGTCCCAAACTCTTGGTGGAAAAAGAGAGCTTTTTGCGAATCCCAGCTATATTTAAATAGCCGAGCCAAGCCACCTTCAGTGGAGTAAACTCGGGAGTCCGTCGATGAGTGAAGAATTTTGGTCTGCAGAGTATTTTTGAAAAAGTTAATTTCCCCTGCATGAGCTGTCTCATCAACGATCAGACTTTCTTCGCCATAGCCGCCAAGGCCGGTATGAATATCAATGACATATATCTGAGAGTCCAACGACACGATCTCGCGCAGGTTTTCTTGCAGAGAAACAAGTTCAGGTTGTAGCTCGGTCCCAGCGTAAAATAGCGAGTCGGAGTATTCGTTTTGACCACAGGCCACTGTTTGTACGGTTTGCTTCAGTCCAAGACGGACCATTAGGGGGAGGGTTTTCACAAAGGACCATTGCCGTTGAGGTCCCGTGCCTGAGTTCAAAAAGGGCAGAAATTGTTGAAAGTGGGGGTTGTTGATCTTTTTCCCCTGCAGGAAATTCCGATTAAGGTCCACGTTGGCGGCGTTGGTTCTTTGAAACCAGGACATTCCAAATGGATTTACCGCATGGACGAAAACCAACTGGTGGTCAGATAACACGGAATCTTGAAGTTGCAGTAAGATTTCACGTTGGATCAGGGAGCCAAGATAGCCCTCAATGCCATGGGTTCCAGAAAGATGGATGAGACAATAAGGTTTTTTTTCGGGAGTATAGAGATAGTCTGTCCAGAGTGGCTCATTTTGGGAGCCCAGATTGTCGTGAAGAACAGCTCGATGAAGGAGTGAGGTTTTGGCAGCCGCGGTCAGGAAATGATTGCGATACTCTGAATACATGCCTGGATTCTAGAGGCTCATTTAGAAAAGAACCATATTTTGGTACAACAAAATCAATGATCCAAAAGCGAGACAAAAGATAATCAATAGCTGGCGTGCCATGTTGCCCTCCGACTATTTACTTATCGAACCGCCTAGACCTAGACTTTAGTCAATAAAGGAAGATGTAACCTAATTCTCTGATTTATCTGATCTGGATCTCAGCATGAGATGGGTTCAAAGATCATTTTGGCTCAAGCTGAGATCGTTTTTTGGATAGGGGGACTACTTGCTTGTTTCAAAGGACGACAGGTTTGAAAAACTGGACATCCAGCCGCGATCATTTTCAGATCGTTGGCCATAGACACGCCAAAAATAATGAAGGCCGGCCTCAAGACCTTTGACGTCATAGCTGGTGCCTTTGACGAAGGCCTCGTTCACAACCAACCATTTGAAATTGGGGTCCGTGGCTACTTGCAAATGGTAAGATTCTGCCCCAGTGGCTTCACTCCATTTCAAGGTCACATCCGATCCAGAAACCTTGCTCAGGGCCTTGGGCTCTAGCAGCTCAACGACGGCGGGACGTGTGGCTTTTGAGGCGTCGGCCTCTTTTTTAGGGAAAAGGACTGGGCGATGCTCGGCTTCCTCATTGGCTCGGGCAAACTGAGCGAAGACCAAAGATGTCAAAATCAGGGCTGATAAAAGCTTCATATGCAATCCTTTCACGGTAGAGACTTTAAACTAAGCAAGGTGGGGTTAAATCTCAATCTATATTTCTGACCCCGATTTATCAGTTTGTGTTTGATGATGTGCCGTGTTAGGACATGGGCAATTCAGTTTTGTGGGTGATCGCTTTACAAGCAACTTGGTTGAAAAACTGGGGGGCTTATGAAGAGGAAAGTCTGGACTCCATAGGGTGGCGCAAGGGGTAACTCCCCTCCGGCTTTGGTTTTTTAAATCAGGGTTGAGGAACAGTGGAACAGAGAGAATGTCCAGGACGATGAGGGCAGTGCCGGGAACGGGAGGCCTGTCGTATGTTGCTGGAGTGAAAACAGCCAAACTCTGCGTGGAGCAAGATCAAATAGGGAAGCATAGAAAGCACGACCCGTGCAGAGCTTCCGGGTCAGATCGCTTGAGGTCGAAAGTAATTTCGATCCTAGAGGAATGATCATCCAGAGACCGTCAGTGGGACTGAGGGTCTTGGACAGAATCCGGCTTATAGCAAAACTGGAATCCCGTTTTTGTGGCCTCTTTCACCCTAAAGGTGGAAGAGGCCTTTTTTTAAAGAGAATAAAAAACTTCGTGGGGAAGTTTAAATGATGGAGGGTGTGTGGGGCGTTGTTTGAAGATCTTTGGCCTTGTCATGTTGCTGTTGGTTTTAACCTCTCGTTACGCTCTTGCACAAAGAGCCGATGACCAACGGATTCTAACTCCCGAACGACAGGTTATTGTTAACCCCGTACCCACGCCACGTGATTTCGTTAAGATCAATCAGCAACATCAGATCTTGGTGGCAGAAGTAGACTCTGGTGTGGATTACAATCACCCTCTGCTTCAACAAAATATTCACTTTCGTTTGGATGCCAACGGGAAGCCCATTGGATTGGGTTGGGACTTTACCGCGAACGATGCGTGGCCAGCTCCTTTGGTCGGGGCCTCGGTTGACCTCAATCCAAAAGCTCCAGAAGATGTAAAGTCCAAGCAGAACATGATGATAAAGACTCTGTCGGCCTTTTTGTCGATGTATCCGCTCATGACTCAGTATTTTAACCCTTACCGCCAGGCTGACAATGAGCTGTCGGGTGGACTGTTTCACGGCACTCATGTGGCTGGGTTGATGGTCTATGATGAACCTCGATTGGGGTTGATGGCGTATCGAGCACTTCCGTTCAATATTCAGTATGAGAACGGCAAGGAAGTGAATGCTGCTGGGGACGATGGCATTAGCGATGCCATTCAAAAGGCCATCGATGATGGCGCCAGAGTGATCAATATGTCTTTGGGCTTAACATTGACCAAAAACATTCAGCTTGGAAATCCAGCTGTCTATGAGTTTGAGCTAGGTGAAATTAAAAGGATTCAGAAAATGGCTCAAGCCCACCCTGAGGTCGCCTTTGTCGCGGCGACCGGAAATGATGGGGCGTGGATTGATGATCGTTCTCGTATGAATCTTCCTTGCGGTGTTGAGGCCAAAAACATTTTATGTGTTGGCGCTTTAGACAAAGAGGGCGGACTGGCCTACTTTAGCAACGTCGTTCTGCCAGACTATCCATTTTTGGTGGCACCGGGTGAAAGTATTGTTTCGCTGTTCCCAACACAATTTTGTAACATCAACGGGTTTTTCATGGGTGGATTTACGATGGATGGAATTCAATCTGATTCAGCTCGACAGGCCTCTTTCTTTCGAGGGATTTCTAAGATCTGTACAGATAAAACAAATGGATTTTACTCGAGCTCTGGAACATCGATGGCCACGCCCATTACAGCGAGAATGGTTGCAAAGGTCCTGTTGGACAATCCAAGTTTGTCAGGCTCTGAAGCCATTCAAAAAGTCTTGGGAGACGCTGCAGATTTGAAAGTGGGTCGAATGCTCATCAAGAAACTGATGGTTGAAAAACCCTCTTGGTACCCCGCTGAGCAGGATATGACCATCCCCACTGAGATGCTTTTATCCGAGGGTGATGGCGCTGCTCAGGTGTCGAAACCACTGGTCACTGAGAAAAAATACTTTGAGTTCTATTCAAAGTAGAATTTAGGTTTTTTTCTGAGCATAGATCAAAAGTTCTTTTCCATTTCGACGGTCGATGGATAGATGCCATCGGCCCCAAAATAAAAACTGATAACTTTTTTTAAGGCGCTCTCGAAGCTCCCACTCGGTCGATCCAAAGGGCGGATCTGTCCTTCGTTCCATAGCGAAGAAAACACCCAGTAGGTGTCCCTGGGGAGCGAGGAGACGACTCCAAGTATTGACCAACTCTTTGCGACGACTGGGGTCAATAGCACAAAAGCAAGTGTGTTCAAAAACCAAGTCATAGCTATGGGTATGCTCATCCCCAAGGGTAAAAATATCTTGGTGAATCCAGCGAATGTT
This sequence comes from Bdellovibrio sp. CG10_big_fil_rev_8_21_14_0_10_47_8, assembly GCA_002773975.1. Lineage (GTDB taxonomy): Bacteria > Bdellovibrionota > Bdellovibrionia > Bdellovibrionales > Bdellovibrionaceae > 21-14-0-10-47-8. The sequence continues at coordinate 16,326 of PEZR01000020.1, read as the reverse complement.
TTTCAGATGGCCGTATTTTTTTTGAGCTCTTTCGAGGGCCTCACTAGAAATATCAACGGCTGTGACCACATGTCCATTTTCAGCAAAAAAAGCGGCATCATTGCCGCTGCCGCAACCGAGAACGAGCACTCGGGATTTTGGAAGCTTCAGCCGTGGCAGCATGTCCACGAGAGCCGGAGCTGGCTGACTGAGCTCCCAGCGGGGCTCTTCCGTTTGGTAGATCTGGCTCCAGTATTTTTCTGTTCTTACATCTGGCTTTTGATTCAGCCAGGCGGGAAGCAGAATTCTTTTTTGATCAATGGTGATGGATTCATCATCAAACTCATCAACCAAATTAAAAAACTCATTTTGGGCTTTTCGGGACAAAACAAAGGGAATTCCTTGGATGGTCATGCCATGAAATCGATCCCACTCATCAACCGACATACTCAGAGGATCAAATGGCATTTCTAGATGATAGGGCAGAAGAATTCGCCATCCTGAGGAAGTCTTTAAAACTTGGGCAGCCACATAAGGCTCATCGAAAGGCTCGAGAATCACATCGATGGTTCCCCGATGGTCATTCATCGACGTGACGTACGCACCATTTTCGGCGAAACGAACATTTCGTAAGAGCTGGGCCCCAACGTCAGGATCAGAGACGCGCACCTCTCCGAACAAAGGATACCCCTCTTCGTCCAAGGACACATATCTTTCAGGCAGACTCATTTGTGCTCTTCAGTCGTGGTTGGTTCTGACACTGTTTTTGTTGTCTCGTCAGTGCCGGCTTCCAGTGAGGTCTCTGTAGAGTTGCCGGTGACGATGGTTGCCTCATCAAACTGAATCGCATCGCTCGTGGTGTGGACCTTGGTTAAAGACCAGCGATCATTTCCGGAACCATCATTTGGCTGACGTTCCAGAAGACCCTCGCCCTTAATTTGAGAAGTAACGATACCGCCGGAGGCTTCGGAGTTGTCTTTGAAAGAATAGGTAAAAAACGCGCGAACTTTGTTGGATGAGATGACTTCGGTCCAAATTTTTTCAATGACAATTTCAGATGCTGTGGGTCTTCGAGCCTTGATGGTGTCGTTGATCAGAGTGGCTAACTTTTCCTGGATGCCGGAGTGCGTCTCGAAATCAATTCCGTTGTGATGATGAACTACGTCCCATGTCCAAACAAGGGCTGCAGTGAAAACAATCAAGCTGATGTATTTCATTTCAAATCTCCGATGACTTTGCTTGAATAAAAACTCAAGATCAGTTTTATTTCTATACATATGAGATTGCGTGATTTTCAGCAGGACTTCAATAAGAACTTCGACAAGATATCTGGCCTCGTAGGGAGCTTTGTTAACGACATGGCGGAGCAAGTTCGCTCGCCCAAAACAAAGCGTGCCTTAAACTCTGCGTTAGATGTGGTTCGTCCCCACTTCCTCAGTTTGGGTGCGAGAATTTCAGTGTTGGGTGTTCATCAAGTAGAGCTGGTCATACCTCGTAAAATTCGCAATCAAGATGAACACGGAAAAATTCTTCCGGGTGTACAAATTTCGGCAGCTGTTGAGGCCTATAAATTGTTATGGCAACGAAGTGCCCCTGAGGGAGCATTTCAAATAGATATTCAGTCTGTTCAGGCGCGGTTTCTTAATTCCACTCCGGGGGATATTCGATTGCGTGGGGAGATTGAAGAACTCAGTCGAGAAAAATGTTGGGCTGAGCTGCAAAAGCAAAAGCGGTCACAACACCAAATGACTTTTCATCTGTCCGATCTGCAAGGTCAGGTTGTGGCCGAGGTCGATATCGAAAGCGTTTTGTATCTGAAAGAAATGTTGGACTGGAAGTAATCATGTCAATTCTCGTCTCCGAATTTGATCTGTCCTCATCAGAGGCAAAAAACAATTCAGAATTTATGCGAACCCAAATTGCTCTTTGGAAGAAACGGGTTGAACAGGTCAAAATGGGCGGCGGCGCCGAGGCCACCGAAAAACACAAAGCCCGTGGCAAACTCACGGCCCGAGAGCGGGTCGAGGCTCTGCTGGATGCAGGGACTTCGTTTTTGGAGTTCTCGACCTTGGCCGCCTGGGATATGTACAAGGGCCAAGCGCCAGCCGCGGGATTGATCACGGGAATTGGTGTGGTCTCGGGGACAGAGTGTGTATTGGTCGCCAATGATGCAACGGTGAAGGGTGGAACATACTTTCCCATCACCGTAAAAAAGCACTTACGAGCTCAGGAAATTGCAGCTGAGAATGGACTGCCGTGCATTTATCTTGTGGACAGTGGCGGAGCTTTTCTACCGATGCAGGATGAGGTTTTTCCGGATCGAGATCATTTTGGTCGCATTTTCTACAATCAAGCGAGAATGTCCGCCGCAGGAATTCCGCAAATTTCGGTGGTGATGGGCTCATGTACGGCAGGGGGGGCCTATGTCCCTGCGATGAGTGATGAGAATGTGATTGTGAAAGACAACGGCACCATTTTTTTAGGCGGACCTCCTTTGGTCAAAGCCGCAACGGGCGAGGAAGTTTCGGCCCAAGACCTGGGTGGAGCTTATGTGCATTGCGAGGTCAGTGGAGTGACCGATCACTTTGCGGAGAATGACGAACATGCCATTCAAATCACGCGCGAGATTGTCGCACACTTAAATCGTCGCCGACAGGTGACGCTCAAAATGAGAACTGTCGAAGAGCCCCTATACGATGCGACTGAAATTTACAGCATTATTTCCAAAGATCCGAGAGTCCCTTATGATGTCCGCGAGATCATTGCTCGGATCGTCGATGGGAGTCGTTTCCATGAGTTTAAATTCAACTACGGAAAAACTCTTGTTTGCGGGTTTGCTCACCTTTGGGGAATGCCTGTGGGAATTATTGCAAATAATGGGGTGCTCTTCAGCGAGTCTGCATTGAAAACAACTCATTTCATCGAGCTTTGTGAGCAGCGCGGAGTCCCGCTTATTTTTCTGCAAAACATCACCGGCTTTATGGTTGGCCAAAAATATGAAAATGAAGGAATCGCCAAGCATGGTGCCAAGATGGTCATGGCAGTTTCGAATGCCCATGTACCAAAATTCACGGTGGTGATTGGTGGCTCTTACGGAGCTGGAAATTATGGAATGTGTGGGCGAGCCTTTCAACCCCGTCAATTGTGGATGTGGCCGAATGCGCGCATTTCGGTGATGGGTGGAGAGCAGGCGGCCAATGTTCTGCTGACGGTGAAAATGGATCAGATGGCAACCAAGGGCGAAAAGATGTCCACCAGTCAGCAGGTAGAATTTAAAAAACCAATTTTAGAAAAATATGATCGCGAAAGCTCGGCCTACTATTCAACAGCCCGTATTTGGGATGATGGAATCATTGATCCCGCGGACACTCGACGAATTTTAGCTTTGGGTGTCGCCGCCAGTTTGAATCGTGAGTGGGAATCCCAAAAAACCGGCGTTTTCCGCATGTAAGGAAGGGCGAATGCTCAAAGTTACCGAAGAAAAAAATATTGTCATTGTCAGTCTTGATCGTCCGGATGTGAGAAATTCTTTTCATCCGGAAATGATTCAGAAGATCACTGAAACTTTTGTGGGGCTCTCAGCACGCAAGGACTTGCGGTCGATTGTTTTGTCGGGAGAGGGCTCTGTCTTTTGTGCTGGTGCGGATCTAAATTGGATGAAAGATATGGCCAAGTATACGCTTGAACAAAATCAACAGGACTCCGAGAAATTATTTCAGATGTTTGAAGCTATTTGGGCTTGTCCAGTGCCCGTGATCGGTGTTGTGCAGGGGGCGGCCTTTGGCGGCGCTTTGGGGCTGATGGCTGTTTGTGATCATGTGATTGTTCAAGAAAAAACTCAGCTTTGCTTTTCGGAAGTAAAAATTGGGTTGGTGCCCGCTGTGATCAGTGCGTTTATTCTTAGGAAATGCACAGCAGGGGTAATGCTTCCATTGATGCTTTCTGGACGGGTTTTTTCAGGACAAGAAGTCTTAGGCTCCGGATTGGTTCACGAGGTGGCCTCGGAGGCTCATATGGCTCAAGCTTTGGGTCATACGATTTCATTTTATCAAGAGGCAGCGCCCGAGGCATTGCGAGAAACAAAGAATCTGGTTCGGAATGTGATGTCTAGCGATTGGTCGGATCATCAAAAGGAGACGACTCGTGTGATTGCTGAAAGACGCGTGAGCAGCGAGGGGCAAGAGGGTCTGAAATGTTTCTTTGAGAAAAAAAATCCATGGTGGAAAAATCAAGCAGGCTCTCAGTGAAAAAGTTCAAGAGAATTGCGATTGCGAATCGCGGAGAAGTTGCTGTTCGAATTATCCATGCCTGTGACGAGATGGGGATTGAAACAGTTCTCCTGCATTCGGAAGCGGATGTGCAAACTCGAGCCTATCGAATGGCAACAAAGAAAGTATGCATTGGCCCGGCATCAACAGCTGAAAGTTATTTGAATATTCCGGCGAATGTGAATGGAGCCTTGGCCGGAGGAGCGGATGCGGTTCATCCGGGCTTTGGATTTTTATCTGAAAATGCAGACTTTGCAGAGGCCTGTGAAAAGGCGGGTCTCATTTTTATTGGTCCTTCACCAAAAGCCACAAGGACACTTGGGGATAAGGTGAGTTGCAAAGAGATCGCAAAGAAATTAGGACTTCCTCTTGTTCCTGGCTATGAGGGCGAGAATCAGTCCGTTGCTGTTTTGCTTCAAGAAGCTGAAAAAATCGGTTTTCCTGTGATTGTTAAAGCCGCTGCGGGTGGTGGTGGTCGTGGGATGAAGGTCTTAAAAAGTGCTGGTGAGGCACGAGAGTTGATTGAGTCTGCGCAGCGAGAAGCGCATTCTGCATTTGGTTCTCCAAAAGTATTTTTGGAAAAATATCTGGATCACGCAAAACACATTGAATTTCAGATTTTCGGAGATGCCTCCGGAAAAGTGGTCCATCTTCAGGACAGAGAATGTTCCGTGCAAAGACGTCATCAAAAAATTATCGAGGAAGCGCTGTCGCCATCTCTCTCGATCGAGCAAAGAAGAGTGATGGGCGAGTCCGCCGTGAGATTGGCGGAGCAAGTGGGCTACCGAGGAGCAGGGACAGTTGAGTTTTTGCTTCAAGATGGAAAGTATTATCTGTTGGAAGTAAATACTCGATTGCAGGTCGAGCATACGGTCACGGAAATGGTTATGGGCGTAGATCTAGTGAAAGCGCAAATCCTGACGGCACAAGGAGAACCGATCTTTTCTGATCGGCAGCTAGTGGCCCCTCGGGGACATTCGATCGAGTGCCGCATCTATGCAGAGAATCCATACCAAGGGGGAGTGCCATCCACCGGACTGCTGGGAAGGGTGCAATGGCCCGAGGGGCCTGGTCGCCGCTTTGAGTACGGCTTTGAAGATGGTGATGTCATCACCTCATTCTATGATTCGATGATTGCCAAGGTTATCGTTTGGGATGAGTCCCGAGTTCGCACAATTCAAAAGATGAAGCAGGTTTTAAGAGATTCAGTGGTTTTCGGTGTGCATACGAATATCCCCTATCTGATGGAGATTCTGTCTCATCCAGAATTTGTTCAAGGAACGATGACCACTAAATTTATTGAGAATCATTTCTCTGAGCCTTTGAGGATACCGGATCTGACCGCAGATGAGCTTCAGTTCGCAGAAGCCTCTTGGCGTCAGTTGAAGCCACAGACCGTGACCGCTGGCGAGGAATCGATTTTGTCCCCATGGACCAGCTATTGGAGGGGAATTTAATGATGCCGATTGCTCAAATGGTCAGAGGTGTTTTGTGGGTGCATTTTCAAGGGCGGACCTTCATTTACGAAGACCCTGCTGAAAAGAATTTTTCCCGAGGTCAATCATCTGGAACCAAGTCAGGGGATCTCGTGTCTCCCATGCCTGGGAAGATTATTAAAGTTTTGAAGTCACTCGGTGATCCAGTGAATGTAGGAGATGTCGTGCTGGTGATGGAAGCCATGAAAATGGAGTACTCTCTCAAGTCCGAAGTGACCGGAGAAGTGACGATGATTAAGTGTCAGGTCGGAGACCAGGTTGCACTCGGAAAAACCTTGGTTCAGGTGAAGGAAAAGGCTGGGGCATGAGCCAAAAGGTCAAAATTGTCGAAATGAGTTTGAGAGATGGTTTGCAAAACGAAAAGACTCCGATTTCCGTGGAAATTCGAGTGGAGTTGGCTCGTCGTTTAGCCCAGGCTGGATTTCAATACATCGAAATTGGCGCCTTTGTTCGGGCTGATAAAGTTCCCCAGATGGCGGGCTCGTCTGAGGTCATTCGAAAGGTCTTGGAGCTGCAAAGAACGAAAGAGATCCCAAAGACCGTTCGGTTCGCGGCACTGGTGCCCAATGAGTACGGAATGCAAGAGGCCATTTCCTCCGGAGTTCACGAGGTCGCTATTTTTGCGTCGGCAACGGAGTCATTTTCGCAGTCAAACATCAATTGCTCGATTGAGGAAAGTTTTCAAAGATTTGAACCTGTTTTGGCTTTGGCAAAAAAGAAAAAAATTCCTGTCCGAGGTTATTTGTCGGTTTGTTTTGGATGCCCTTATGAGGGCAAGGTTTCAGAAAAAAAAGTGATTGATCTAGCAACTCAGCTTTATAAAATGGGTTGTTATGAGGTTTCCATCGGCGACACCATTGGCGTCGCCAGTCCGTTGCAAGTGCAAAAAATGTTTTCAAAATTAAAAGTAAAATTGCCGGTCAAAAAGTTAGCTGGTCATTTTCACGATACTCGCGGTACGGCTTTGGCCAATATTCTTGCTGCGTATCAAACGGGTGTTCGTGTTTTTGACTCTAGCCTTGGAGGTCTTGGTGGATGCCCCTATGCGCCGGGCAGCTCTGGAAACGTTGCAACAGAGGATGTTCTTTTTATGTTTGAAGGCATGGGCGTTTCTACAGGGATCAATTTGCCAGCCGACATCGAAAATAACCACTGGTTGAGTGAAAAAATTCAAAAACAACTCTCCTCCAAAGTTTCTAGAGCAGGACTTCCAAAAATCAGTCGGAAAACATCTGTCTAAACTAAAAACTTTGATTTAGTCTTTAAAGCAATCCCGACAAGAGAGGTTTTTATGCGTATTTCGGATGTGTCGATTCGAAACCCAGTTTTTGCTTGGATGTTAATGGCTGGTCTGATGATTTTCGGTGCGATTTCTTTTTCGCGCATGGGGCTCAGTCAGCTGCCGGACGTGGATTTTCCGAATCTCAATATCTCTGTCGGTTTGGACGGCGCCGCACCTGAGGTGATGGAAAGTACGGTGGTGGATCCGATTGAAAATGCTCTCTCAACGGTTGAAGGCATTCGCAGTATAACCTCCAGCAGCAAAACTGGTAGCGCCAATGTCACCATTGAGTTTGAGTTAGATCGAGATATCAATGTGGCCTTGCAAGAAGTGCAAACAAAAGTTGCTCAGGCCCAGCGAGTTCTGCCCACGGATATGGATGCGCCGGTTATTTCAAAAACGAATCCAGATGATCAACCTATTCTGTGGTTGGCATTGACCTATGACAAGGATGATCCCGAATTTTTGATGAGGTATGCGCGAGACTATTTGAAGGATCGATTCACCACCGTGCCTGGTGTCGGTGATCTTCAATTGGGTGGGTATACGGATCCTACTCTCAGAGTTTGGGTAAAGCCTGAAACACTCAGTCGATACAATATTGCCGTCACCGATATAATTGACTCAATCAAGACTGAGCATTCAGAAATTCCCGGTGGTTTTATTAAGACCGAAAAAAAGAACTTCAATGTGCGAACTATGGGTGAAGCTAAATCTGTCGCGGAGTTCAACAATATTGTGATTAACAAACGTGCGGGGCAAACCATTCAGGATCCTGCCAATATGGTCAAGATGGGTCAGGTCGCCAGGGTCGAAGAGGGTCTGGACGAAGTGACTCGAATTTCCCGCTTCAACGGAGTCTCGGCCTTGGGGCTTGGAATTAAAAAGCAACGGGGAACCAACGCTGTCGCAGTGGCGAGAGCGGTGAAAGAAAAAATTTTGGAGCTAGAGGACCAGCTTCCGCCAGGGATGAA
>PEZR01000020.1:1703-8196 GCA_002773975.1 Bdellovibrio sp. CG10_big_fil_rev_8_21_14_0_10_47_8 | reverse complement strand
TTAACGTTTTGCTATCCATTCCCACCTCGATCATGGGTTCTTTTATTGGTCTTTATTTTGCTGGATTTACACTTAATACTTTTACTTTGCTGGGATTGACTCTGGCCATCGGGATCGTGGTGGATGATGCGATCATGGTGCTAGAGAATATTTTTAGGTACAATGAAAAAGGCAAGGGACAGGTGCAGTCCGCCATCATTGGGGCTCGGGAAATTACCTTTGCGGCCTTGGCGGCCAGTATTGCGGTGATCGCGATATTCTTGCCGGTGGCCTTCATGAAAGGTGTTATCGGAAAATTCTTTTTGCAGTTTGGCGTGACGATCTCTTTGGCAGTTTTTCTGTCTCTGATTGAATCCCTGACAATCACCCCAATGAGATGTGCGACATTTGTTCATCACGGGGTTCGAACCACTCGTCTTGGAAAAATGTTTGAGGCATTCATGCAACAAACAACGGTGAATTATAGCAGGACTCTGGGATGGATATTGAATCATCGATGGAAATCGTTGTTGGCCTCGGCGATCTTTGTTGTTCTGTCGTTTGGATCAATTAAATTTATCAATAAGGAAATGGTTCCTCCGCAGGATCAAAGTATGTTTTTGATTCGGATGACGATGCCGGTCGGGAGCTCTTTGACCTATACGGATCAACAGGTCAAGAAAGCTGAAAAGTGGTTACAGGCTCGTGAAGAAGTGAGGGCGGTATATGCCGCTGTTGGTGGGTTTGGTGGTGGGGCCAGTGATTCAAACACGGCCATGATGTTTGTGACTCTCAAAGAAAAGGGAGAACGAAAGATCGGGCAAGCTGAATTGATGAATATCGTCCGGCAAGGTTTGCCGAAGGTCTCCGAGGGAAAATTTTTCTTGCAAGATCTTTCTGCTCGGGGATTCGGGGGCGGAAGAGGTTATCCAATTGAGTTCACAGTTCTGGGTTCAAATTGGGAAAAGCTCGTCGATCAATCCAACAAAATTATGGAGGCCATGAAGTCCTCCGGACTGATGACGGATGTGGACACCAATTATCTTTTGGGAATGCCGGAAATTCAGATTGTTCCGGATCGCGTACAAGCGGCCCTTCATGGGGTGAGTATCGCTGCCATCGGGCAGACCGTCGGGGCCTTGATTGGCGGAGTTAAAGTGGGCCAATACGAGAAGGACGGCCATCGGGACGATATTCGCCTTCAGGTGGAAGTTCAGAAGGATCCGAAAGAAGAAATTAAAAAATTGTTGATCGGGAATACTCGCTCGAATTTGATTCCGATCACTCGAGTAACGGATGAAAAGGAAACTGCCAGTTTACAGCAGATTTCAAGATACAATCGGCAAAGGGCAATCTCTGTTTACGCCAATTTGGCAGAGGGTGTGTCCCAAGAGAAGGCTCTTGATTTTGTCACCAATAAATCCCGAGAGATTTTAGAGCCGGGCTACATGTTGGAACAGGCGGGGTCCTCAAAGACATTTCAAGAATCTTTTCAGAGTTTGATGTTCGCGCTGTTGATGGGCTTTGTCGTGGCCTATATGGTTTTGGCCAGTCAGTTCAATTCTTTTATTGATCCGGTCACTGTCCTGTTGGCCTTGCCCTTTAGTTTCAGCGGAGCCTTTTTTGCTCTGTTGATGTTCGGACAAACGATCAATATCTACTCTTTGATCGGAATATTATTGTTGATGGGAATCGTGAAGAAGAATTCAATTCTTTTGATCGAGTTCACCAACACTTGCAGAGATCGCGGAAACACGGAGGCCATCTCGGCTTTGAAGGAAGCCTGCCCGATACGATTGCGTCCGATTCTCATGACATCCATGGCGACTATTGCAGCGGCGATTCCATCTGCGCTGGCAAGAGGAGCTGGCTCTGAAACAACAAAACCAATGGCCATCACATTGATTGGTGGGGTTTTGGTGTCGACCTTGCTCACCTTGTATGTTGTACCGGTGGCTTACTCATTGTTCGATCGATTTCGAAGACGAGATACCGCCCGGGAGGCCGTGAAAAAGGCCTTTGCAGAAGTTGGTAACGAGGCGCTTGAAAGCTAGATTTTTAAGAGCGCCAAGTCGATCCAGGTTTGATGATCAGCGAAGACCTCGCCAATCGCCTGTGCGTGACAGACAGCTTTGACGTCGGGTTGAAAGCTCACTGAAGAGATCACACCAACGTAAAGGTATTTATTTTGAATTTTATCAAAATAATAAATAGGACCGCCAGAATCTCCCATGCACGTCCCGCGGCCTTCTTTTTGGTTCATGAACAAGTGGCTTCCTTTTTTTTCGGCAACTTTAGTTTCTCCTTGGCGAAGGACGCCGGCCCCCGAGTCTTTGACCGCAGCATCGTCCGTATTTCTTCCAAACCCCGCAACTAAAAGTTTCTCGTTTTCTGTTAAAAGAGAGGTGTCTGTCAGTGGCTCGGCGATCTGATAATCCGCCGGGGCGTCGCTCTGCAAATGAATCATCGCGATGTCTCCCCAACTCCCGCTCTTGCCATCTAAATAGGCTGGATGAGTTTGCAGCGATTGAACTGCGCGAACATTGTTCTGCACGTTGGGATAAATGTATTTCAGCCATGTGTAGGAAGAGATCGAGACATCAAAGATCACTCTTATTTTGTCTGGCTGCTGGCCATAAACACAGTGGGCGGCTGTCACAATCGTATTTCTGGAAATCAGAGTGCCTGTGCACATCGATTCAGCGACATCATCTTTGTATATAAGGATGACAACGATTCCCAGCTCCCTTTGGAGGGAGTCCGTTGTTTTGATCTCGGTGCCGTCAATAATTCCAGTATTTGAGTCATAGCGAGAGTCAATATCTCCAAGATGATTGTTGTTACTGGGATGACATCCGGTGATGGTGAATGATGCAAAGAGGCCTATCGCCAGCATCTGAGTGATCAATTTCAAAAATGAGCTCCCGGTTTCGATTGAGATTGTGAAACAATACAGGGATTGGTGGCAGTTCTCAGCTGTTAGTAATCTGGACAGAAATTCCTACAAGTTCGAGATTGGCCTCAGCCTTGCTCTGTCATAGCACTATGTTTTCACTGCGTGGCTTGCAGGGATGGACTTCAGTCCTCCTTGTCCTTCTTACCGGTTCCCTGGTCATTTTTGCATATGTCGCAAGAAAGCCGCTCTGTATTGATTCCAGGATCGTCGAAAGAATCGACAGCATTTCGGATCGGGGGACGGTCACTGCTTTTCGCTGTGGCCTTCATCGGCAGGTTGATTTCGACGAGGTTTTAGCGTCGGAGTCCAGGTCGTTGAGTCACCGGCTGCAGATTTTGGAGCGATTTTTTGATCTCATTGGCCCATTGGATAAACGGGTGAGTATAACTACCTTGTCGGGTCCTTCCATCCGGTACCGCGTACAGGATCACGATATATATCTGAGTGAGCCTTTGTTAAAGGCTTCGGGGCAATTGGAAAAATCGATCCTTAAAGTTTGGTTTCGAGAGCGTGCCTCCAGTCAGCTTCAGAACCAGGCCTTAATCGAAGAAAGTCTGACAGACCTATTTTATTTCGCAATTTCCGGAGATCTGAATTTAAAGGATCCCATGACGGGATTGAGCCTTGATAGCCCCGGGCAATCCCAGTGGCCACAAGTTTTAAAATCGTTCCAGTCCTATTGCCGGAGTCGATGGCGATCCAATGAGCAGCTGTTTCTATGTGGAAAGGCCGTCGAGGTAGATCCGGATAACTCAGAGATCTATTTGGGATCCTTGCGCCCTTTATTGAGTGAAAGTCTCATCGGTGCCTTTGTGGCTTTGCCTGCGAAAGAAAGAATTCCGTTTTTACGTTTGTTCGCAAAAGAAGTTTCAACGTGGAGTATCGAAGAGCAAAGTTTTGGAGTCGATGAAGTAGAGCCCGGAAAGCAGAGCTTTGCTGAGGCGTCTTCATTTATTGAAAGATGGATGTTTTCGCTGTCTCAGTTGGGCAAGGATCCTCTGGCGAAAAAATACTCGGTTTTATTCTCTGAACAATTGGAAAGACGAGGTTTTGTTACCGGCGGACAAGTGGCCACTGTTCCTGGTTTGATTTTTTATTCGGTATCTCAGATGCATATTCCCGGCGGTGAAGATATGGTGGACCTTCAGAGGATCGGTGCTGTTCAGTCCTATCGCGGAGTCTATGTGCACTGCGGGTACCCGGAAATTTCCGATCTCGAAAAAATGGCGCAAAAAGTTGAGAGACTGCTTTATATCAACTCCTGCGAGCATGAAGAGATCGATCTTGAAATGTATTTTCAATCGGGGGCCGAAGCCTTTGCTCGTCGGAACAAATCCCTGAAGTTTGTCGAATTTCATATGCCGTCTTTGTTGATGGCCCTTCGAAAGTCACCGACCGAAAATCCAGCGGCAGCTTTGGCCGCAATGGATTTAAAATCTCCGTTCCTACAGGAGGTCGGATGGTTGCCACCACAATATCATTCTGGATCAAAAGCTTATAAGGCAAAAGCAGTGATCGAAGCCGTAGATTGGTATCGACTTTAGAGGTGGGGCGACCTCTCGTCGCGGATCTCTTTGATTTCATTTTTCTCATTCACAAAGACACAGGTGGGATGATATTTTTTTGCCTCATCCTGGCTCATGCCAGCATAGGCCGCAATGATGACTAGATCACCCTTATGAACGTGTCTTGCAGCCGCTCCATTGAGGCAGATCTGTCCGAGCTGACCTTTAATCACATAGGTATGAAAACGTGCCCCATTATTGCAATTGTAGATATCCACCTGTTCATGAAGGACAAAGCCTGCGGCCTCGATCAGAGTTGGGCAGATCGAAATTGAACCCTCATAATTAAGATCAGCCTCGGTAACAGTGGCGCGGTGAATTTTTGATTTTAGCAATGTCAGTGTCATATCTTCCTCGTCTTTAGGTATTCATCTTCAGGGCTAAAAACAAACCTTGAAGAACTAGATCAGGTTGAACGGAATCAAATAATTTTTCAGCATCAAATAACGAGGAAAATCCCCCAGTGCCGATGATGAAGGGCTGCTCGCCTTGAAAACATTCGTCTGAAATACGTTTAGAGATTTCTTTGATCGTTCCAACGTGGCTGTAATACAGGCCGGATTGAATGCTCTCCACGGTGGAGCGACCAAGAGCCTCTTTCATTGGCGTAATTTCTACGGAGGGCAGTTTTGCCGTTTGGCTTTCTAAGGACTCCATATTCAAACGAAGGCCGGCAACGATGGAGCCGCCCAAGTACTCTCGATCTTTTGAGATTGCACAGAAAGTTGTCGCAGTACCCAAGTCCACCACAATCATATTTTTTTTGGGATGAAGATAGGATGCCGCGATGGCATTGGCGATACGATCTGCTCCGACCTCTAAGGGGTTTCGGTAGTTGATTTTTAGACCTGTTTTTACCCCGGCTTGCAAAACAAATGGATTGCAATTGAAATACTTTTTACAAGCGTTCTTGAGAGAATAAACAACCTCTGGAACAACCGAACAAATAACCACGTGTTTGACTTTCACCGGATCCAGAGAGTTTTCCCGCAAAACAGATCTTAAAAAAATTCCGATTTCATCAGAGGAGGTTCCAGTCTTGGAAGTTTTCCGGAAACGAAATTTGAGAACGTCTTTATCAAAGACGCCGCCAAAAATCTGACTGTTCCCGATATCGAGGGTTAAAATCATGGGTCGACCTCCATCAAATAGTTGCCAATTTGAAATCCCAGTTCAGTCTGATTTTCGCAGGTGGCAATTTTTTCTTTTGATTTATAAACATGATAAACATATTTCTTTTGATCCCAATCAATCTCTCGCGTGTCATTGTGAATCACCAAGTTCGATTTCGATTCACTGAAGACCTTTTCGATAGCAATTCTGGCTTGGTCAACGGGGAGGTGAGAGGTCATTTTGAACGCCACCACCGGTAGTTTAGAATTTCCGGCTAAGGTCCTCAGCTCATTCACCAGTTTGGGATTTTTTTTCAATCGCAGCTGGAGAGTGTCCGAGGTTGGCAGCTTAATATTTTCATTCAAGGCCATGGTTTTCCCATCGATCTCAATTGTGTCCACCGAGAAATCGGCGACAGCCGCGGCATGAACAACTCCATCGACGCGAATATCTTTTAACAAAGATCTAAGCTGCTGCTGTAAATCCTCAAAGGTGACAAAGCTGTATTTCTCACAAGGGGTTCGTGGTGACAGGCTTCCTTTGGCCTGCAAATAGATGACGTCAAAACCCATCTCATAGAGGACTTCCGAGATCCCAGCGGCAGTGACGCCGGTCGACTTGTTGCCCAGATGACGAACCTGATCAATGGGTTGTTGCGTGCCACCAGCTGTGACCAAAATTTTCTTTGCCGCTCGAGCAGTTTTTGGGATTTCGCCAAGGGTGGATGATGCGGATGGTGAATTTTTCAGTCGAGTCTCGATTTCAGCGAGGATCAGGTCGGGCTCCAGCAATCGACCCCATCCGATCTCACCACAGGCAAGAACTCCCGATGCAGTTTCCAAAATTTCCACGCCCATGTTCTTGAGAAGTCCGAGAGATT
>PEZR01000020.1:0-1695 GCA_002773975.1 Bdellovibrio sp. CG10_big_fil_rev_8_21_14_0_10_47_8 | reverse complement strand
TCAAAAACGGTTTTTTAAAATCATGGGCCAAAAACTGTGTGGTCAAAAGATCATCACCAATACCTAGAGCCATTTTGTTGATATGATTGGCCGTGGCCGGCGCCACCAAAATAAGATCTGCCCAACGCACGAGATGGATATGATCCATTGCTCGGCCTTGCTCAAAAAGGTCAGTGACAACGGCCTTTCCAGTCAGACCTTCCAGGGTGGCGGTGCCAACAAATTGAAGAGCTGACTTTGTGGCGACGACCTGCACATCATATCTTGCTTGAGCTAACTTGGATAGAACTTGGCAGGCTTTGAAGCAGGCAATTGAGCCTGTCATTTGAAAAAGAATCTTAGAGTTCAACATTGTCAATGAGCCTCACTTCGCCGACGCGAACAGCAACGAATCTTCTTTTTGAAGACCCTATTAGACGATCATGAACATAGTCCACACTCCAGCCCTGTTCTTCGAGTTGTTGTTGTGCTTCGGATGAAGATCTGGAGTTTTTTAAAATATTGTAAATACGAGGAGCTTTTTCTCTCTCTGTAACGCTCAGTCGACTGTTGCGTGAGCTCATTGCTAAGCCGTCAGCCTCTCGCACCGTGGGCACCGGTATGATTTCACAATTCAAAAAGAAGGCTTTGGCCATACCTTGTATCAGAGCCAACTGCTGAAAATCTTTTTCACCAAAATAGGCTCGATCGGGCTGAACCAGTTGGAAAAGTCGCATGACTACGGTCAAGACTCCGTCAAAATGACCGGGTCGATCGTGACCACAGAGTTCTTTGCTCAAGTCTGACTCGGAGATTTTATATTGATATTGATCGGGATACATCATTTCAAACGTCGGTGCGAAGAGCACATCCACGTTGTTTTTTTCTGCCATTTTGAGGTCAGATTCCCAGGTCACCGGATATTTTTCCAAGTCTCTTTTGTCGTTGAACTGGGTTGGATTGACAAAAATGCTCAAAATAGAAAGATCATTTTGCTGTCGGGATATCTGCAGCAGGGACTGGTGACCCTCATGGAGGGCTCCCATAGTGGGAACAAAGCCAATACTTTGAGGGCCCTGTGACCGACGCCAAGTTTGCAGTTCCTGCGGAGAGCGAATAACCAGGCACATCAGTAGCTCTCCTCCTGAGAAGGGAACTGGCCTTCGATCACATCATGATGAAAATGATTAAAGGCTTTTTTAAACAACTCAGCACCGTCCAAATAAGTGCGTAAAAACTTGGGTCTGAAATCCAAATTCATTCCCAACATATCCTGCAGAACTAAGACCTGACCATCGCAACCAACGCCAGCTCCAATTCCAATGGTTGGTATTTTGAGCTCTCGACTGAGTGCCTGAGCCAGATCTGCTGGAACACACTCGAGCACCAAAGAAAAGCAGCCGGCCTTTTCTAGCTGGAGAGCTCCTTCAAAGATCTCTTCATATTGTTTTTTGTCTTTGCCTTGAACCTTAAATCCCCCCAGCTGGTGAACAGATTGGGGGGTCAAGCCTAAATGACCCATCACGGGAACGCCAGAATCCACCGAGTGACGAACGAGATCCAAATTTCCTTTTGCCCCTTCAAGTTTAACAGCGTGGGCCCCCGCTTGCATGACCTCTGCGATGGCCGACATGTTGCTGGAAAGATCTTTTCTGTAGGACATAAATGGAAGATCTCCCACGATGAATTTTTCAGGAGCTCCACGAACAACCGCAG
>PEZR01000135.1:7670-7812 GCA_002773975.1 Bdellovibrio sp. CG10_big_fil_rev_8_21_14_0_10_47_8 | reverse complement strand
AGTGAGGCCGGCGGCTGGGCCAATCCAGTTTCCGGCGTTGTCGATAACGGCTGTACCGTTATTTGAAGTGATTTGATTAGAACCATTGATCTTTGCAAATTGGCTGGCTGTATAGCCATTCAAGAGACGAGCTTCGTTGGCT
>PEZR01000135.1:4646-7474 GCA_002773975.1 Bdellovibrio sp. CG10_big_fil_rev_8_21_14_0_10_47_8 | reverse complement strand
TATCACCAAGAGCCACCGAAAAACGACCGGCGGAAAAAGCAACGCTGGCATAGTCCGCATACCAAACACGAGAACTATCAATATAGATCCCGAAACGAAGATCCGTAGTGGCTGTGATCGCCGTGCCTGTTGAGTTAGTCAAGTATCCTTGAAAGGCCACAGTTTGTGGTACGTACTGAGCATCCGCTACTGGGGTCATCAAAAACATACCCACTGCACTCATCACCGTCAGCAGACGTGGCTTCAAAAGAATTTGAATAAGACCCGCTAGGGGCATCGTTAGAGTTTTCACTAGTCGATCCCAACCTCTCCGGTCAGAATAAATCCCGCACTTTGACTTTTAGTTCGATTATAAGTGCCGCCAAAAGCATGGATGCCCATGGCCCTAGAGGCAGATGTTGGAGCAACGCTGGTGCTCCCCTGAAGATGAGTTGTCGATAAAAGAACAGCGCTTGAGCTGGTGCCGTCAGTGCTGTTGGTGGGATCAAGATCTGTGATCTCCTCAATCCCACTGGTACAAGCCGCCAAAGTGATACAGATCAACGTCAGAGCCAAATAAGAAATAAAAGATCCCCATCTTCCTTGGGAAGTTGGCCCGAAGGGCGCGTCAAGCCAGGATTCTGTAGTACTCCCTGGTAGTTGCGTTTCTGGGATGCTTGGTTCCATAGCTAACTTATCGGAACCTCTGCATCGAGACTGAAGAAATAATTAATAATCAACAGGTTGAATCTGAAGCTCTGATTTCAGTCATTTTGAAACACGGACAAGAAAAATGTCGCGAAGTGAGACTGTCTGGAAAAACGTCGAACTTCTAGAGGGGACAGCAGCTCAGTTGATAGTCCGGGGGCTTCGGAAACTCTCCAAAATTGGCAGCGCATTCTTTGCCAGTGGTGAAGGCCTGATCCTTGCGAATTCTTTTAGCATATCCGCCTGTGCAGGCTTGGGCTTGTGCCAAAGGCTGTGTTCCATGAGGGCAAGAGATTGCCGGACCCCATGTAAATTCGCAGGTGTTCAAATCGCCTTTCTTGCCTTTGACGACTTTCCATTGTCCTGTGCATTTTCCTGTTAGAATCTGTGGCTCTTTATTGTTAGCGCATTGTTGAGGCACCACAGACTCTTGAGCGGGAGCAGTGGGGGAATTTTCCTGAGCAGTGACCGGAGAAGTTGCCTCATGATTCATTCCCAACCAAGATTTGATGCGGTCACATCCAGTGAGACTGGCAAGGATAAGGGTATATACGATCCAATGTTTCATGTGATCCTCCTTGAGAATGTGCAAACTCTCAATAGGTTAGCGATATTTTAAGCGGCGGACAAGGGCTACTATTTCTTGGACTTTCGTTGGGGTCTACGGTTCTGTTTTTCCAAGTTCTGATCAATGAGCTTCAGGTGCAGCAAACTCAAGGGATCATTGGGAACAATTCTCAACTTTTCATTCCATAGTTCTCGAGCATGGTCCCAATTTTTTCTCTGCATTTCAATCCAGGCCAAGTTGTGAATGGCTTGGGTGTCCTTAGAATTTTTATCCAAAATTGTCTGAAAGAATGCATAGGCCTCGTCGAACTTCTGAGCTGCGATCAAAGTTAGACCCCATTCAAACTGAACATCGCGCGAGTATGGCATTTTCTGCAACATCAATTGGGCGGCGGCCAGAGCCTCATCCATTTTTCCCAAGGATCGCAGGGCCAGAGACTTAGAGGTCAAGCAGCCGTCGAAGCTCCCCTGGGCAATCTCTTCACATTTTTTTAGAAGATCCAGCCCCTCTTGGTATTCCTTTTTCCGAGTGATCAAAAAGTTTCCATAGTGGGAAAGGGTCAAAAGAAGCCCTCGGTCCAAACCGTAAGCCATTTGATAATACTTCTCAGCCTGCTGGTCGTCACCCTTGGCCTGGTAAGCGATACCCAGATTCAGACTGCAATAAGGATAAGCCGGATTGAGGCGAGCACAGCTGTTGAAGTTATCAATGGCTTCGTCATAGCGAGCCATTGCCAGCTGCTCAACTCCCAGATTTAAATACGCCCGAGAGTTTTCGGGATCATTGACCACGGTATTTTGCCAAACACCAACAGCCGTTTTCCAAATTGAAACTTGTCGCAGAGTCAGGACAGTGAGCAGAACTACAATGCCAACGCTCAGGCCCACGCGAAGTCGGGAAGATCCGAGCCATTTCCAGGAGCTGACGAATATCAATAAAGCCGGCAAGAAAAAGCTATAGGACAAATAGTATCGATGTTCATTGATGGGCTCTGACAGAGCAAAAATGCTGCTCGCCGGGGCCATGACCACATAGTAACTCAATAGACCAAAGATAAAACATCGGGTTTCCGTTGAAAGCTGTCCCAATTTTTTGGTCGCAAAGTACAGAGTGGTGCCAATCACTGTAAGGTTCACTAGCAGTGCCAAGAACACCGAAGGCTCCGTCAGAGTTTTGCTAAAACCAAAACCCATATGTTCAATGGAAAATCCCCAAGGCATGACAATCCACAAAGCATACTTGATCCAAGCACGGAACTGAGTAAAGAGATAAGTCGCGCTGTCGATATTTGAAAATTGCACAGTTTTCGGCATGCTCAGATAGATTCCTAAGAAAATCAGCATGCTCACAAAGGCAACGGCAATGGCCCGTCGATCAATGGGTCTTTTTTGAAAAATCCAATGATAAAGGATCAGAACAAATGGAAGAGTGACGCCCTCTTCTTTGGTCAGCATCGCTGCGAAAAAAAGCAGAGCCATCAAAATCAGACGGCCTCGCAGAAATGAATAAAAAGCGGCCAAATAAAGAACCGCGCACTGAAGAGAGCTCGTGGATGAAATGTAATTGACGGTTT
>PEZR01000135.1:0-4623 GCA_002773975.1 Bdellovibrio sp. CG10_big_fil_rev_8_21_14_0_10_47_8 | reverse complement strand
ATTTTGATAAATTTTAAAACTGAGAATCGCCGCCAAAGCATGCAGAATTATTTTATAAACATGAAAGGGCAGGGTGCTGCCATGTCCGAGCCACCACAGGATGGCGTAAACTGTCGTGCACAGGGGGCGATAGGGCGCATTTTGTGGCAACACATTGTGGGTTAAGGGATTGGTGAAATACTGAAAAAAATATTTCAAATCATGGACAAAGGGATTATTGACGATATTGTATTTATCATCGAACAGGAACGGACCGTTGACCCCCCAGATATAAACTGCCACGGTCGCGGCAAAAAGAGTTAACACCAGGAATAGATCAGAAGAGCGCCATTTATTGAAGAGCATATTCAGTCAAAGCCTCGCGCCATGGGCGCAGTTGCAGGTGGTTAGAGACAAGAACTTCACAAGATGACCTTGGAATTTGAGTTTCTTCTTTGTTGGGATGATAACTTTCGATGCGAGACTGGCTTTTCAGGGTTTTAACAATGTGCTCGGCAAGATCTCGAGGGCTTGCAGGTCCAGAATTGACGACATGGAAAAGACCTCGTTGGTTATCAAGAATCAACTGACGCATTGTCTGAACCAGGTCTTTGATAAAAGTGGGTGAGCCATCATTGTCTTCGCCAGCTGAAATCGTCTCGTTCTTTTTAGCCTTCTCAATACAGGTATCCACATATTTGCGATGGTGGGCCCCGTGTCCTCCGAACACCCAGCCAGTGCGAATCACCAGAGATCCTTCAGGATACTGGTTGAGCATGATCTGTTCAGAGATGACTTTTGCTTCCGCATAAAAATTCAGAGGATCGGGGCGAGAGCTCTCATTGAATGAGCTTCCCATGGGGCCGTTGAAAATCGATCCCGAAGAAACAAAAACCATGGGAATCCCCAGGTCTTTGGCAATTTTCGTCAGGGTTTGTGTCGCGTGAACATTTGTTTTTAAGGCTAAGAGAGGGTCGCGAAAACATTGTCTCAGATCCAGATTGGCCAAATGAACGATACCACTGGGCTGCAGTCTGGGAACTTTATTTTCTAGATCTTGGATTTTAGTGACATCAAGATCTGCCCGGGTCAGTTTGATCCCGCACGGGAAAGCTGCACCAATCATCCCATTGGCTCCAGTGACTAACAATCTGTCAGCGGTGGCCTCATCCAATTTTAACCTCTTCCAAATGGGGGAAGGGAATCAAAAGAGTTCCCTGAATCTGGCGTTGATTGAGTTTTTTAATCATTTCTTTGCGATAATTCCACGAGAGCAGCAAAAAAACCTGGCCGGGCTGAATGGGAGCGTGATCCCATCCGGCGACTGGAATATGCACACCCGGTGTCAGTCGTCCCTGTTTCAGAACTGTATCGTCGATGATGTATTGAAGATCATCAGTGTTCAGCTTGCAATAATTTAGAATAACCACGCCCCTGGCAGGGGCACCCAGTCCAATGATGGGACTGGCGGATTTTTTTCTGAGTTCTTTGAGTTTGGCCTTTAGCTGATCAGGGAAAGCTTTAATTTTTTCAGCAGCCTTAGCCAGGGTTTTGACATCAGTCATGCCCTTTTGCTTTTCTTCACCCAAGAGTTTTTTTAAATTTCCAGAAGCTTGTTCAGGATCGTCATCTCGGGCCAAAAGCACTCGAAAAGAAGTACCCTGGGTCGGAATGATTTCAACATCCAGAATCTGAAGGCCCACTCGTTTCATGGCGTAATTCAGAGAATGAATCGAGAAATTGTAAACATGCTCGTGATAGATGGTATCGAATTGGCCGTTGAGAATCGTTTCGACCACATAGGCCCCTTCGATCATCATTCGTCCCCCGGGGGCCAGGGCGCCGCGAGCCCCTTTGAGCAATGAGATAAACTGAGGAGTGTGGGGCACCACATTCAAGGCCACAATCCAGTCAAATTGTCCTTCGGTTTTCACCAATTTGGCGGCGGATTCTTGCAAGAAAAAATCAGTGTAGGTTCGAACTCCTCTTTTTTTGGCTTCGGCGGCCAAATTTTGAGCGGGGTCCATGCCCACGACATTGGCGGTGTGATTTTTTAAAAAAGAAAGTAGGGTTCCATCATTGGATCCGATCTCAAGAACTTTTTTATCCTGGAGTTTTTTTGAATCTCGTTCTGCGACCCAGTCGGCAACCTCTTTGAGATGCTGGATATTTGATTCGGATGCCGATGACAAATGAAGATAGTTTGAAAATAATTTTTCAGGGGGGACGCAGTCCCCGAGCTGAATCAATGTGCATTCTTTGCAAAAAAAGAGCTCCAGTGGATAACCAATTTCGTTTTTAACTTCTGATGGCAGCAAGAAGGCATTAACGGGGGGAATATCCCCAAGACTAAAAAGGGATTGCAAGTCGGTGTGATCACATCCGCCACATTTTCTCATCATTTATCCTGCTTCTTGAACACGAGGCTCAGTGGTTTTTGGTGGTAAAATATCATTGCGACCTTTTTCAAAAATCAAAGACTGAGACCGGCCCCATCGATTGAGCAGGTACTGCCCAAGGACATAAAAGGTTTGAAAGGCATAAACAAAGGCCCCTGAAAGTTTGTGGGAGGTGTGTTCGCTTTTATAGTCTGCCTCGACCGGAACTTCAGCCACCCGTCGGTTGAAATAAGCGGCTTGAGCAATAATCTGAAAGCTAAAAAGATAATCGTCTGAATTGTTTTGAAAGGGCACAGATTCAATCAGATTTCGACTGTAAATGCGAAAGCCCGTGTGAAATTCGGTCAGGGGTAGCTTCAAGATCCATCGATCAAAGAAGCTCAAAAAATGATTAGCGACAAAACGAATCAGCGGCATGCCATTGGCCAAAGCATTGCGCGGATTTTGAAATCGCGAGCCCAAGATCAAATCAAAACCTTGGTGCATATAGGGAAGGGCATACTGGATCGAGATCGGATCAAACTGCGCACCGTCGCCATGAACTTCAACGACGTAATCAGCGCCCATTTGATAGGCCATTCGAAGACCTGCTTTGACGTTTCCGCCGTATCCACGGTTTGGATCATGACGAAAGACCTTGAGCCCGAGCTCACGAGCCTTCTTGCTGGTGTTATCCGCAGAGCCATCGTCCATGACAATGATGTCATCCACCAGGTGTTTGGGAATTCTTTCGTAAGCTCTTTCCAACATGTGTTCACAGTTATAGGCCAGGATCATGGCGATGACTTTTCGACGTTTTCCCGGAGCCGAGTCGATAGCGCGGACTTTGGCTGAACCCACGGCTTGATTTGCACCCGGCAAAACATCAATCCACATGGCGGTGGCTGCTGGGCTATAGAATGAATCCATGGCTTTGGTCGTCGATTTAATCACTTTGATATTGTAATAGCGATCCGCTTCGAGATCTGTGAGAGCCCCATTTTTCACCGCAGCTTGAAGTTCAATGACCGTGTCTTTGACTGTTTTTTCTGGAACAATGCCCAGCTCTTGTCGAAGTCGGTCAAAAGAGACTCGGTAAGATCTTGAGTCCGCGTTGTGAGGAACTTTTTTAAGTTGCGAGCCTGGAAAATACCCAGCCACCTCGTGGGCAAGGTCTGAAATTTTATAATTCATCTCGTTGCGGCCCACGTTATAAACTTTGCCTGAAATTTTATTGGCATCTAATTCCAAGATCGTGGTGATGGTTTTTGCAGCGTCCTTGACGTGGACAAAAGGGCGGTACTGTTGGCCATCTCCATGAAGCATAATCTCAAGGCCCTGGATGGCTCGTTTGGCCATGACATTGATCGCCAAATCAAAACGCATTCTTGGCGAATATCCAAACAGAGTCGACAGGCGAAGAATCGTGACTGAAAAGTCCGCCGAGTTCAGATTCAAAAGCGTGGGTTCGCTTTCCAATTTGGTCAGTGCATAGAGCGTAACGGGTTCTTTGGCGCTGTCTTCGGTCAACCAAGAGTCTCCGCTCGCTCCATAGACGGAACAAGAAGAAGTAAAAATAAATCTCTTCACACCTTCGGTCTTTGCACGGCGAGCGACCGAGGCTGTCGCGAAATAATTAATCCGCACAGTGAGACTCGGGTCCAGATCCGAAGTGGGATCGTTGGAAACTCCGGCCAAATGAACAACGCCGTAAACGTCCTTGAAAAGATCGACATGGTTTTCATGATTAAGAAGATCATCGCGGATGATTGTGAGCTTTGGATGATTGCGAACTTCTTTGAGGGGCGCTTCGCCGAATGTGAAGTTGTCGAGCACGGTGACTTGGCAATCTTGATCCAAAAGAACGGGCACCAATACCGAGCCCAGATAGCCAGCTCCACCGGTGACAAGAATTTTTTTTCCCCGCAGGGCCGATAAAGTTTGTGACATCATCCATCTCTTCCGTTGGTCATCGTTAATTCCATGTTACCAACATCGGAACAATGACCGGAGATTTTGAGGACATTCTCAGTAGTTTCAGACCTTTGTATTGGCTGGTGACCTCAATGTTGAGGTTGAGGCCGTCGATCTGCCCCGTCATCAGAAGATGGCCCGGAAGTTTTGAATAATTGCGGCATCTTCGGACATTGGTCCTAATCGATGGCCGACAAGCCAAAAAGCTTAAGGAAAATTGAGACTTTAACCGATTGAAAGGGCATGGAATGGATTCCAAGGTAGCAAGGCCATAAGCTCGAAATTCTTATGG
>PEZR01000004.1:11451-20855 GCA_002773975.1 Bdellovibrio sp. CG10_big_fil_rev_8_21_14_0_10_47_8 | reverse complement strand
AGAACCCGGAGCAGCTTTACTTGCATCAACAGAGGCATGTCACCGACTTCGTCCAAAAACAGAGTTCCGCCCTCGGCAAATTGAAAGCGACCAATTTTTCTTTGGTCAGCGCCGGTAAAGGAGCCCTTTTCGTGACCAAAGAGTTCACTTTCAAAAAGATTCTCAGGAATTGCGGAGCAATTGATGGCGACAAATTTTTCGTCTTTTCGTCCCGAGTTATAGTGAATCGCTCGGGCGACCAGTTCTTTACCAGTTCCTGAGGCCCCGCGAATCAACACCGGCGTGTCCACTTTGCTCAGGCGATGAATGATGTTAAAAACTTTTTGCATCTGCTGATTGTTACCAATGAACTTGCGGCCGCCCTCCATCAGCATCGGAGAAGACGCAGCGATGCTGGAGATCATATTCATCGCAGCGATAGCGCGATCCAAGAGCGCGACAAGCTCGTCGCTTTGGACAGGTTTTTGCAAATAATTGTAAGCGCCGTCTTTTACGGCCTGGACAGCGTGGTCAATGGTTGCAAACGCAGTCATCACAATGACGACGATGCCAGGGTTGTGTTCTTTGATCAGCTTCAGAGCCTCGAGGCCATTCAGGCGGGGCATATCCACATCGAGGATGGCGATATCAAAAGAATTGGCTTTGATTTTTTCAACGCCATTGAGTCCGTCGAAAGCTTCCTCGACCTGGAAACGGCCAGTGCTGGTCAATGCTGATTTGACCGACAGTCGTAATCCTTGATCGTCATCCGCTACGAGAACTCGAATCATAAACCCTCCGTCTAAAACACATCCAGTGAGTGTCGGTGGACATTCACTTTTTAGATCTTCAGGAGCTTAGGGGTATAAACCTTAAGCTCAAGATTTGACTGGTTTTATCACAAACAAGAGGGGATCACTAGGGCTGTTGTTGGCAACATGGAGAGTTTTACGGTTTGACTGGGAGTTCGACAGTGAAGGTGGAACCCTGTCCTGGCGTGGATTCGCAGTGAATGGCTCCTCGGTGCAATTCGACGAAATATTTGGCCAAATAGAGCCCCAGCCCTGACCCCCGAATCGGGGAAGATTTTGCTGACTTGGACCGAAAAAATTTCATAAAAACATTGGCGACTTCATCCTCGGGAATGCCCGGCCCTTGATCGGCGACTTGGATGACCACCTTGTTGTTGGCCTCTTCGGTCGAGATCAATACTTTCGAGTTCTCGGGGCTGTACTTGATCGCATTTTCAATCAGGTTGGACAGGACCTGTTTGATCAACTCGGGGTCAATCTCAATGCTAAACAAAGGCTCGAGTTCCGCAATCAGCTGAATGTGTTTTACTTGGGCTAGAAATTCATGTTTACGAATGACCTCTTTCAAAATTTGATTGATGTCTTTCGCTTGAAGATGAAGCTCCACACCTTGGCTCTCAATTTTGGCGTAATTCAAGATCGTGCTGATGAATTTGAGCAGATCCTCGGCCGACTGGCGAATCATATCCAGGGCCTCTCTCTGGGTTGATGAGAGGGGCGTATTGTCCTTGGAAATCGCTTCTGTCATTCCCTGAATGCGGGCGAGAGGAGTTTTGAGATCATGAGACATCATGCCGATAAAATTGGTTTTTAGTTGCTCAACTTCTGAGAGCAGTTTGTGTTTCTGATAGTATTCCCAGGATCGGCGGTTCTCGACGATGAGTCGGTAAGGAATGAAAAAATAATAACACAGAAAGATGGCCAAAAAAGGATGGGCCATGTCGATCCAGATATTGAGTGGCCAAAAACAGAAATAACAAAAAGCCGAGAAGGTCACCGCGGTGCCCATCAGGATAAGAATTCCCTTCAATGGTTTCAGCGTCAGCACCACGTGGACCGTCAACAACGAAATCAGCAAGGTGAATACAAGATTGAGCCAATCCGGAGCCCTGGCTGGCGCCGAGTTGCGAATGAGAGTTTCAAAAATATTGGCGTGCATCTCTGCCAGCGGCATCAGTTTGCCTTCGCGGGAAAAGGGAGAGCTGACATAGTCATGGGTATCAAGATCCGTGCGATCACCAAAGATCACAATTTTGTCGGCAATGTCGGCAGCGTCGACCGGTTGATTGAGAACCTGCTCGAAAGACCGAAAAGGAAACGAGTCCATCGGGCGGTAATCAATGTAAGTTTGCAGAGACTTGTAGAGTTCAAAGGTCCCGCGGATTTTCGTCACATCCGAGATTGTCGGGTTGTAGGTCTCCGCAATCAAAGTGTGCATCATTTTCTGGTCAAGAAAACTGACCAGGAGACGTCGAGTGACTCCGTCTTTGGCGAACTTGGTATTGTCCGCAGTTTTTGGTCCAGGAATGACTTTCAGTTGATCCAGTGGTGGGGGGAATTGAGATTTTCCCCTCTCACCTTTGAGTTCCAGCTCGTCTGTGGGGAAATAAATATTCGAGAAAGAATCGACCGTATCCGCAAATTCTTTTTTGTCGGCATAACTGCCTTTCCAATTGTTGAGATTGGAAACATAAACAACAGCTCGAGGTTTTTTTTCGATAATTTTTTTAAGGGCTTGAGCTTGATAATGGTAACCTGGCAGCCCTTGAAGCAGGGAAACTGTGCCGGGGGTTGTATAGACGAGCTCGATGGTTTTTGTATCTGTGGGGGCCGGTCGGTGCTTAATTCTGAGATCAAGAAGGATGGATTCAATCGAGGCCAGATCTAGACTACAAACAAAGTAGCCAATTACAAAAGCGAATGTCGCATGAAGAAAAAGTTTGAGAGGGCTGGTTCTCTTGAGCTGCTGAATCAGTTCTTGAGCAGACCGAAGCAGCTTCTTCATCATCTTAGATGATATTCAAAGGCAGACAGCCGCCACCGGGCATCTGAGCGGTAGAGTCCGTTTTCACGGGCTTCTGAATCTTTTTGATGTGAAGTTTTTTTGTCACGGTCGTTGTAGAAGTGTTCATAAAACTTCCTTTCGTACTTGGTAATAATATGAAATTGCTAAAGAAATCAAGCTTCTTGTGCGGTCACAGAAAATTGGGTCGACCTGGTGTTTGTCACCAGTGGCTTGTTTATGCGCCCACATGCAGCCACCACCACAGAGGTGTCGGGCCCAACAGTCCCCGCAATTGTTGACTGAAATCAAAGAGTTCCTAATGGTTTGCATCCGCTCGGGCCGCAAGTCGGTTTCAGAGCCCACCGCCAGCTGCAAATCATTGACGGCCCAGGGACAGTTGAAGGCCTTATTCTTGGCATCTAAAACCAGGTAAGATTTTCCCGAACCACAAAAATTTTCCAGTCGGTATTTGGCATCGAGCTGTCGAAACATCTGGTCAAAAAATTTGATTTTCCGCAGAGAGCTCTCGCCCCCTTGTTGAAGAGCAAGGCGTGCGATCTGATGAAAGTCCGCCACAAACTGTTCGCTGGCAGCAACGTCAGAACTCTCGTTGTCGAAATGAAAATCGTATTGATCAGCCCCCAGCTCTCGATAGAAAAGATAAGAGCGTAAAGGCGTTTTATTGTAGGGCCCAAAGACCCCTTGAATGATGATAGGCCCAAGATTTTCTCGGTGTTGGACCAGCAGCTTGAGACCTTCGAGAATTTTTTCGGTAACTCCCTTGGAGCCTTTACTCGGTCGAACGATGTCGTTGATTTCGGCGGGGCCATCGAGACTGAGAGTGATCTGTGATTGAAAGCTCTCAAGAACTCGAATGGTCTTTTCGTTGAACAATGTTCCGTTTGTAATGATGTTGAATTTGACTCGTAAGCTTTTCTCTTGGGCCTTTTCTTTGGCGTAATCAGCAATTAATTGTAGACCTTCAGGATAGAGCAGGGGCTCGCCACCAAGAAAGGTGATGTTGAAAGTGTCTCCGGTGCTTAAGCGGTCCATGAGGAGTGCAATTTGAGGAATTGTTTTTTCCACCGAAATTTTTTTCTCGGGTCGTCCGTAGGTTCCATCTTTTCCGGCTGCGCAATAAGTGCACTGTAGATTGCAGATCTGGGTGACATTGATTGAAAGAGATTGAATCTTGGATTTCATATTCTGATCGCGGACCTCCGAGGACTTTTCAAGATCCCAGGATTTCAGTTGTTCCAAGGCATCGCCGTCAAACTGGGGATCTAGCATGGTTTGCCAAAGCTCCTCAGAGAGTTCTGCCACATCCATGTTGCGGGCATGAAAACCAATCACCTGGCCGGTGGGAATTTTCGTGGCTAAAATGTTGTTCCAGCGTCTTTGTTCCATCATTGCTTTCCGTCGGTTTCATTTTTCGTGGGCGATTCGACACCACCCAGGTTTCGGCTTCTATTGCTGCAAAAAGCTGGCCTTTTTTTTTGAGAAATGATCAGCGAATTATTTTGTTATAACAGGTATTTAGCCGGTGCAAAATGCCCAGGGACGAATCTCGTCATCAATGGTCTTTGGTCGAGGGCCTTGGTGGCTGGAATACTCCAAGACCTTTTAAGGGTTTTATCAATGGTTCACAGGACTTTCAGGGAATCCGTTTGCGGGCCTTCTGAAACACCGGCATTCTTAATCCATGTCATTGCGTGTGAAGTATTGGGGGGTCAGGGGCTCATTGCCTTCCTCACCCACGCCAGAACAATGGGTTACTGATTTCGAGGGTTTGCTTCGCCAATTTTTTAAACTTGGTTATAAAGATGCGACCGAAATCAAAGACTTTCTCCAGCATCATTCTGTACCCCAAATCGGTGGATTTGGGACGGCGACGACGTCCGTCGAGGTCAGCACACCTCAAGCTCAGATCATTATCGATGGGGGCAGCGGCATTCGGAACTTGGGCGAAGAAATGATGAAAGGGCCCGCCGCCAAAGGCAAGGCCATCATTCATATTTTTCTGACTCACTTTCATTGGGATCATCTCTTAGGCCTGCCTTTTTTCGCGCCACATTTTGTGAAGGGCAATCAGATTCACTACTATGCCATTCAGCCTGAACTGAAGGACATGATTAAGGTCAAATTCAGCAAACCATTTTTCCCCGTTCCATTCGAACAGCTCTCCGCTCATCTCGAGTTTCATCAGTTAGAGCCGCGCAAGCCGATCATGATAGGGGATATGAAAATCACTCCGTACCAGCTTGATCATCCAGATCCTTGTTGGGGGTATCGCATTGAAAATGAGGGTAAGGTCTATGCCCATTGTGTGGATACCGAGGGAACGAGAACCAGCCGGGAAGCTTTGGGGCCGGATCTTCCCCTCTATCAGGGAGTGGATTTAATGTACTATGATGCTCAATACACTTTGCCAGAGCTGGCTGAAAAGGCAAATTGGGGTCACAGCGCTGCTCAGTTGGGTTTGGATTTGGCGCTGAGAGAAGGCATTCGGCATGTGCTTTTTGCCCATCATGATCCAGGCGCAACGACCAGCCAGATTCTCGAGTTGAAAGCACAGACCCGAGAGTATTATGATTGGAAAATTAAAACAGCCTCAGCAAACAATATTCAGTTGCCGCAGGTGAAATGGCGTTATGCCCACGAAGGATTGACCATCGACTTGGTCAATCTTTGAGTTCTCGGTGACATCCATCCAAATAGACCGTCCTCGATTTTAATCATTCGCTATTTCGGAAATGCCAGCTCGAAATGCAGGACTTTGTTTTCCTCATCGACCTCCATGGGTCGGAGCTCGACGGACTCGGGCCAGGAAAAATCATTTTGAACTTGTGAGAGCGGAGCTTTCTTCATGAAACTGATCCACGCGGGAACGGCGCCACTGGCCCCGGTGAGGCTGTTGGAGGTTGGGTCGTCATATCCGATCCAAACGAGAGTCGATTGCTCGGGAGTGATTCCGGAAAACCAGGCGTCTTTGTAATCCGAAGTCGTTCCTGTTTTTCCAGCGGCTGGGGTTGTAAAGCCCGACAGCGAGACCCCTTGTGCCGTTCCCGATCGAACGGTTTGTTTCATCATCGAAATGAGCTCGGCGGTGGCGACTTCACTCACGACCTGTTGGCCCTCGGGATGACTTTCATAAAGAGTCAGGCCTTTTTCATTGGTGATCGCCCTTAGGGTGGAGATCGGAATGGAATTGCCCATTCGGGCCAATGCAACATAAGCCTTCAGAACTTCCAGTGGATAGAGTTCAAAGGCGCCCAAGGTGACTGAAGGAACGGGGCTTAGAGGTGATTCGATTCCGAGGCTTTTGGCAGTTTCAATCACTCGCGGAATTCCCACCTCGAGACCCAGTTGTGCGGTCGCTGAATTTAAACTGTTTTTTAGGGCGAAATACATCGGCACTTGGCCAAAATATTTTCGGCCATAATTTTCCGGCGACCACTTTTGCCCATCAAATCGATAGGAGAACGGAATGTCATTCAGTGGTGTCAACGGATCATAGACCTTGCCATTTTTTCCCGAATCAATGAGAGCCGTGAGATAAACGAACGGCTTCATGATCGAGCCGACCTGACGGTGGCCATCGGTCGCGCGGTTGAACTGCGTGAGACGATAACTGCGACCTCCGACAATGGCGGAGATCAGCCCACTCTGATTGTGCGCCGACACCAACAGGCCCTCTAGCGTCTTTCCGGATTCTTTGATTTTCTTCACTTTTTTATTGTGAGCTTCTAGTTGATCGAGATGCCCGCGGATGGCCTGTTGTGCCGCCTGTTGTTCAACCAGAGAAAGGCCAGTGAAAACCTTGAGTCCCAAGGGATCCAAACCCATCTTGATAATTTCTTTGTTGGCTGCGTTGATATAATAGGGAGCTGTTTCGTTGACAGAGTAACTTTGCCGAGTGGGGAGGGTTGCTGATTTTGCTTTCTCTGCGTCTTCGCTGGAGATCATTTTCAAAGTTTGCATTCGATCCAACACCAGAGATCTTCGTTTGATGGCATTTTCTGTTTTCAGAAAAGGATCATAGAGGCCGGGACTGTTGAGAACCGCTGCGAGCATCGCACATTCTGGCAGTTCGAGCTGCTCAAGTGGTTTATTGAAATAGTATTGAGCAGCCGCGCCGAAACCGCGAATTTGAAAGGGTCCGTTTTGGCCTAGGTAAATGATGTTCAGATAAGTTTCCAGAATTTGATCTTTGCTCGAGTGAGTTTCTAGCAAAACGGACATCACGAGTTCGGTTGCTTTTCGTTTAAGGGTTCTTTCCGAGGTCAAAAAATAGTTTTTCACCATCTGTTGAGTGATCGTGCTTCCGCCTTGCTTGACTTTTCCGCCGGTCACATTGCTGAGCAAAGCTCGTGCTATTCCAGGAAAAGAAAACCCGGAATGTTCTAAGAACTGAGAATCTTCAATGGCCAGAACGGCATTGAGGCATTGAGTAGGAATTTCGCCCAAGGGCGTGTAGTTTTGCATGATGGGCTGCTGATCGAGATACTGGGCAAAAAGCTCGGGCTCCAGCGCGATCTTTGTGGCCTCTTGCAAAGGATTGCCACTAAAAGCAGCAGCTAGCTGATCCTGCGAGTCAAAAGCTGCCATTTGCAGGGCCAACTTTGAAAGCTCAGGGTCAGCTGTTTCTTTCACCGCCAAGAGTAAGCAGCTGGTCACGCCCTCTGGTAAAATTGGTGGCACCGAATTTTGGCAGACCTCTCGCGAGGCTTCGGCAAAGTCCCCAGGGAAAAGTCGTTGGTTCCAGTCTCGAGAACGATAGCCCCGAAGTTTGAGGACGGAAACCAATTCCGATTTTGAGGTCGTCACCAGTTTTGCGGAGAACTCGACTGGAGCGGCATAGTACTCGGTTGGTGGAAGAAACTTTTTTTGTTCAAGGCCCTCTTGAATGCGGCTGTTCAGTTGATAGGTCCAAATGCCTGCGAACAAAATGACGAGGCAAGACAAGGCGGCCAATAGAATCAGATAAGGTTTGAGCTTTTTCATCGGATGGCTTGACTTTAAGGGGGTGGGAGCAAATAGTCAAAGCCATGAAACTCACGCCTTTGCAAATGCAAAAACTGGTCGAAAAAGTTTTTGAGCATTGGAAAAAAAATAACGTGATTGTGTTTAAAGAGGACGAGAAAAAAGTCTTCGCGCGAGCCCTTCAGGCGATCAAAGACGAATATCAAAAAGAAACTGACCTGGATATCGAAGTGAACAAGATGCTGGACCAATTGGAACGCAGCAATCCTGGCGAATTTCAGCGCTACAAAATGTATCCAATTCTGAAGCAAAAACTGGCCAAGGAAAGGAAAGTCGTCCTGTGATTATTTCCGAAGATCGCCAGTCTCATTTGGCACATAAAATTACCGATGCGATTTGGAATGATGATCTTGTGGATTACACGGACGAGGATTTAGCTTTGAGATTGGCAAAAAAAGCCATCATGGAATTCGTCAAAGAAGACATGGATATCGATCAGAAAGCACGCGACAAGGTCGCATCACTTAAGAGAAATGTCACGGAAGGCACTCCAGAATGGGATATTCTGTACAGAAAATACTATGAAGAGGAGAGAAATAAACGTGGCTAAAGGGAAAACAAAAAAAACAACAAAACCGAAAAAAACGGGCAAGGCGAAGCCTAAATCTGCAGCGAAGCCTAAATCTGCAGCGAAGCCACAACTCAAGGCAAAGTCCAAAACGAAGCCAAAGAACGTGGCGAAGTCTCAGGGCAAGTCAAAAACAAAAACCCAGGCCAAAACTAAACAAACAATCAAGGTCAGTAAAACAAACAACGCCCAAAAAACGGCAGCCAAGAAATCAATGGCGAAATCCAGCAAGCCGGCTTTGAAAGCCCAGAATTGGGATCTGTTGTTGACCCCTTTGGATGATCGTTTGGTGGTTCAGATTAGCTCTGGGGAAAAGGTCACAGCGGGTGGATTGTACATCCCTGATACAGCCACAATCTCGGGAAATTTCAAAGGTCAGGTCTTGGCGGTTGGCAAAGGCCATCGAAACAAAAAGGGCCGAGTTCAACCGATGGACGTTCGTATTGGTGATACGGTTGTATTTTCTGAATACTCAGGCGCAAAAATGCACTTGCATGGATCGGATGTTTTGATTTTACGAGAGTCTGAGATTCTCGGGATCGTTAATCAGAACTGAACTCACTCATTTTAAAATAATCATTGAGACAAACGAAAAGGTGACAATATGACAGCAGCAAAAAAACGGGCATCCATTTCTAGGTTGTTGAACGTGAGCTTGGCGGCAACGATGTTGGTGACTTTACCATTGCAGGCACAGGCCATGTCGGTGGATTGGTCAGGGAACTATCGTCTGGAGTACACGGAGATCGATAAGACCTCATTGGATTCACCGGGTCTGCGGAAGTCTTATTTCTTAAATCATTTGAGCTTGAGTCCCAAAATCATGGCTGCTGATGGTGTCAACATTGTTGCTAAGTTCGAAGTGCTTTCGAATGATTTATATCCTGAATCTCAAGCTGGGCAAGCTTTTGGACGAGGGCCATCTCGTGGCGGTTCTCAATCCTCGAGCAAAGATGACAGTGCCGTCGCAGGAGACAAGCAGGGTGTGTCCAATTTG
>PEZR01000004.1:5600-11375 GCA_002773975.1 Bdellovibrio sp. CG10_big_fil_rev_8_21_14_0_10_47_8 | reverse complement strand
GGTTAGGAATCACCCACAGCGCCGGCAATGGTCCATTTGATCATTGGTATGATCTGCATGATATGATTGGGTACAAATTTTTAATTGGAAATTTATCCGTGATGCCAATCTTGGGTAAAGCCTATGATTACTCTGTTGCGCAAGGGGCGGAAGTTCAGGACATGATCTGGGATGTTCAATATGACAATTCAGAGACTGAGTCTGCAATTGGGTTTCTTCACCAAACACGAACCTCGAGTCAGGAGGCCAATGATGCGCCCTATGCGGCCTATCGGGGGAGCTCGATTATTGGAGGTTGGAAGACTCAGCATGTGAATGTCTTTCTGTCGAGGGGATTTGAGGATGTGAAGATCAAGCTAGAGGCTGGCTTTGAATCTGGCTCGACGGGCATTGGTACAGCGGCGGGCGATGAAGTCAGCTTGAATGGCTATGGCGTGGCGTTGGAATTGGATTTCCCAAATCCTCAAAGCAAGTGGCATTGGCAAGTTCGCTCCGGTATTGCGAGCGGAGACAATCCTTCCACCACAAATTACGAGGGTTTTCATTTCGATCGAAACTATGATGTCGCCTTCATGATGTTCAATCATCCGTTGGGACGATATGATCTGTTCCGAACAGCCAATCAGCGTTCTCCGGATCGTCTGCATTGTGCAACAAATGCGACAACATGTGGAAATTACGCGACCGACGAAGCTCTTGATGACGAAGCGATCAGTAATGCAATTTATTTCTCTCCGAAGCTTTTCTATAAAATGAGTGACCAATGGGAATGGGTCAATTCTCTGACCTGGGCTCAATTGCAAACAAATCCTTTGGAAGACAAGGGAGTGGATCCAAGCAAGGACCTTGGTTTTGAATGGGACACCAGTTTTGTATTCAAACCCCATGACAGAATCATGTGGGTCAATGAACTGGGATTTCTTTTCCCGGGCGAAGCCTGGACGGGAGCTTCCTACCGGTACGGGAACAGTTTTACTTATGGATTTAACTCTAAGGCCGTCATCAGCTTTTGATCGCTCTTTAGATATCAACTTTGTCCGGCAGCTTGAATCAACTTGATGACAGCGGGATTGATGACGGTTTTCAGTGCCCCGGGGCCGAGAGGTCTCCGGGGATTTTTTTGCCCCGAAAAGGAAACAAGCCCGTCCTGGGCTTGCGGAGGAACTTTCAGTTTTGGAGTCGTCGGCAGTTTACCAACGACCTCGGTTGCCCGCACTAGGGCTTGTAAAGGGACTGGCACCTGGAGCCTGATAGCTCGGAGCTGAATAAGCTCGAGTGGCTGCGCCCCAGACAGGTGTCTGTGCGTTGGTGCTATAGTCCGGAACGTTCCAAGGAAGGTCAAATCCTCGAGTATTCCGTCCATAAGCATCCATCGTCAGAGGAGAAAATCGTCGATAGGGGCTTGAGATGTCTCCAGTTAAGTATCCATTGAAATCCAAGAAGGTGTGTGAAGCCTGGGGATTTCGGGGGTCACCGCTGGCAACAAAGGACCTGAGGTTCGAGTACATATCAGAGACCGGTGTATAGAAAGACTTGTCGAGATAAGAGAGAAAGGCGTCTCGATCAGAGCTTGTCGATCTAGATCGGCTCATCCCATTGATCGCAGAATCCATATTGTCATTCAATCGATCCAGCTCCAGTTGTGCGGTCATTGGATCCATTCTCTGAAGGCCAGCTTGAAAAAGATCCATGCGGTTTTCTTTCTTCCCGCGAATGGCCAAGTTCTGAGCGTTGCGCAGTTGAGCAGATTGACCAACAGCTTGCAGATTGATCAGACTTTCGATCGTCGATTTTCCGTTTTTACCACTGAGACCTTTGATCAAAGCGGTGGTGATGTCTTCGGCTTTTTCCAAAGCATCGGTATCTTCTTCGAAACCTTGGTAGGCTCCACGCATAGTCATCAATTCATAACGACTGGTCCGAGAAACTTTGATCGTTGGATTCGTGAGTGCTCGGCGAAGTTCTTCTTTCAAGTATGTTTCGAAATAATCCAAAACAATCTGATCACCCTTTTTGTCATTTTTTAGGGTTTGAGAAAGTTTGATCAAACGACTTTTATGACAAGTCAAAGAGTCATAGACCTTGGTTTCACAGGAAGCAGCCCATTTTTCCAGGTCGAACTCTTGAGTTTTGTCCTCGTCCTTTTCGTCAGCCACTTTGTCGTCGGATTTAGAGTCTTCATTGACCAGAGCCATCAGTTCTTTGCTGATATCATCAACATTCTTGATGTTTTTTTCAGACAAACCCACTGGCTTAGGAAAACAATCGCATGAAGAGGACTCCATTTTCACAAAAAGAGAGCCTTCGACCTCAAAGACCTTGGCTTTAAAGGTGCCTTTTTTTCCAGCGACGTTGATTTCCAAAGTTTTTTCGGAGTCGTCTTTTTTGGAGTCTGACTTTTCAGCACGATTGGCCTTTGCTAAGATCCCGGGAGTTTTGACCGAGTCGGCGATGTTGCCGATGTCTGCGATCTGGTCTTCGGCATTGGTTGCTGCCAAGTCCAGGGTGTAGAGACTATTTTTAATTTCGTAGCGGGCGATGTTATTGAAGTGCTCGGGGTTCATGCTCAGGGTAGAACCTAAAGCCACTGCCAGCAGGCAGAATAATCCCCATTTTTGAAAGTGTGGAGACTTCCACATCGACCGGACATGTTTCCAACAAGGCTCTATGTAGACCTTGATTTTGTGATACGTTTTCATGAGATCCTCCTGTTTATCGTGGGCATCCCGCCCACCTGTTAATAAAAATACTGTCTTTCACAGATATGCTTATTCAAAACTAGGACCAGGAGTTGTCTCGGTTTGAGATCCCGGTAACTCGCTGTAAACAGAGCCTATTCCCTGTCTGAAGCGTCTCGGATTGGGACCTGCACTGTCTACGGATGTTCAAGCTGTCTAAATATTCTAGACAGCCCTCGTTTGGTTCTCTTCGCGTTGTTGTTGGGCTCGAGCCCCACAGAGGTAAATTGATTGCCAAAGGAAATGGGCTCTTTTAAAAAGAGACATGAGGTTTCAATTTTATCGCGCCCCAAAACCGGAGAGCATCGACCAAGAAAATTGGAACTCTTGGTCTTGGCAGCTTCAAAAGAGTCTGAAGACCCAGGCGGACTTTGAGCAAAGTTTCATTCTGACTGAGAATGAACGGCACGTTTTTCGAGAGAACCATCAAGATCTTTTTAATATTCGCACCACTCCTTATTATGCTTCTCTGGCTGGCATCCATGAAATGGACCCTATTCGTCGCATTCTGATGCCGACCTCAGCAGAGTTGAGCGAAGGGGCTCAGGCAGAATTGGATCCCCTGGCCGAGAGAAAAAACAGTCCGGTCGAGCGCATTGTTCATCGATACCCTGACCGAGTCCTGTTTTTGGTTACCGATCTATGCAGTGTTTACTGTCGGTACTGCACGCGAAAACATTTCACCGGACAGGACCAGGCTTTGGTGAAAGAGGATCAATATC
The DNA here is from genome assembly GCA_002773975.1 of Bdellovibrio sp. CG10_big_fil_rev_8_21_14_0_10_47_8. Classification (GTDB taxonomy): domain Bacteria; phylum Bdellovibrionota; class Bdellovibrionia; order Bdellovibrionales; family Bdellovibrionaceae; genus 21-14-0-10-47-8. The sequence continues at coordinate 7,915 of PEZR01000004.1, read as the reverse complement.
AAACGGCGCTCAACTATATTCGCGAACATCCGGGTATTCGGGAAGTGATCTTGTCGGGCGGGGATCCTTTGACCTTGGCAGATCGACATCTGGATCGGATCCTGACTGATTTACGACAGATTGATCATGTCGAAATTATTCGTGTCGGAACTCGTATGCCCGTGGTTTGTCCCATGCGAGTCACGCCAGAGCTGGTGCAGATTTTACGAAAGGCTGCGCCCGTTTTTTTAATGACTCACTTTAATCATCCCAGGGAGCTGACCCTCGAGGCGCGGCAGGCTCTGGATCTCTTTGTCGATCATGGGATACCGGTAATGAATCAGATGGTGCTTTTGAATGGAGTAAATAATCATCCGGCGATTGTTCAGGCCTTGTCTCGGCGGCTTTTATTCTTACGAGTGAAACCTTACTATATGTTTCAATGTGATCCTTCGGTGGGGACTGATCATTTGCGCACGAGCATCGAAGACTCGTTGAGTATTCAGCGTGAGCTTTGGGGAAATCTTTCAGGTCTGGCAATGCCTCAGCTTTCGCTGGATATTCCCGCGGGTGGAGGCAAGGTCAGTTTGGTCCCTGACTTTGAAACGGACAGGACTTCGGTGGGGCGAAAGTACCGGGGTTGGGATGGCGTGTCTGCCGAATACAAAAATCCAGACACTGAAAAAATCATCAAACCTTTGGACGCTGGGGATTATCTGCAAGAATGGCAGGACCTGCAGAGCGCAAAGACTTACGTTCATCGCAGTGATGAGCCTATACTTGCGGAACTATGATTCAAACAAAAGCCTATGCCGCTCAAAGTCCGACTTCTCTTCTTCAACCCTATCAATTTCAGCGACGGGATCCGAGACCGGATGACGTTGTGATTGAAATTGCCTTCTGCGGAATTTGTCATTCAGATATTCACACCGTTAGAAGTGAATGGGGACCAGCAGCTTACCCCTGTGTTCCGGGCCATGAAATTGTCGGTCGGGTGATTCAAGTGGGGAAAAAGGTCAAACGCTTTAAAGTTGGTGATTTGGCCGGAGTTGGTTGTTTTGTCGACTCCTGTGGAAAGTGCCCGCCTTGTAAAGCCAACGAAGAACAGTTTTGTGAGGGGCACACTGTTTTTACCTATAACAGTAAAGAGCTCGATGGAAAGACTCCGACTCAGGGTGGGTACTCATCTCACATCACTGTACGAGAGAAATTCACCCTGAAAATAAAAAAAGGTCTGCCGCTCGAGAGAGTAGCTCCGCTTTTGTGCGCAGGGATCACCACGTATTCACCATTGAAACGTTACGGGACTAAAAAAGGTAAAAAAGTTGGTGTCGTTGGTTTGGGGGGATTGGGCCATATGGCCGTGAAACTTGCCAAAGCAATGGGTGCCGAGGTGACTGTATTTAGCACGTCACCCAACAAAGAGGTCGATGCCAAAAAGCTCGGAGCAAAAAATTTCGTGATTACCAAAGATCCACAAAATTTTCAGAAGTATGCTGGGAAGTTGGATCTGATCATCGACACAGTTTCAGCCAAACATGATTTTAGTCCTTACTTAAGCACCCTAAAAATTGGCGGAACTCATGTTTTGGTGGGCGTCGCTCCAGAGCCTAATCAGTTTGCAGCAATATCATTGATTTTTGGTCGAAAGGTATTGGCGGGTTCGTTGATTGGCGGCATTAAAGAAACCCAAGAGATGTTGGATTTTTGCGCTCGAAAAAAAGTTTTCTCGGATATCGAGTTAATTCCTGCTGAAAAAATCAATGAGGCCTATGAAAGAACGATCAAGGGCCAGGTCAAATATCGTTTTGTTGTGGACGCCAAGACTCTGTAAGCAGCGCTTATCGTTGTTGGATAGTTTTGTCCAAAAGAGCCATGGCGACCAAGCGCTGAGCGAGAGGAATATTTTTTTTGCCCTCTTTTTCGCCGAGGCCCAATTCTTCGACCAAGGTGAATCTTGAGAACTCATAGATTTCGCCTTCGGTTTTCAGAGAGATCGGTGGTTTGATGTCTCTGGCAGAGAGATCCTTGCCTTTGTTGTCGCAGGCAACAATCAGGCTTGCGAGTTTTTTTGATTTTTCCAAATCTGTTTTACACTGAGAGCATTTAAAGGAACTCATGAGGGCGTCAAAATTAGGATCGAGAATTTCGTTGCCACCAGAGAGAAGGTACATCGCTTGGTGAACAATAGACCGGTGCTGAGCCGAGACATCCACGGCCACCTCAGGATTTGCAAGAAGCTCCGAGAAGATATCATTAACGATAGAAGCTCCACCGACGGCAGCAACGCCAACCCCGATTGAAGCATTGAGAGCTTTCCATTCGCCAGATCGAGC
>PEZR01000004.1:0-5559 GCA_002773975.1 Bdellovibrio sp. CG10_big_fil_rev_8_21_14_0_10_47_8 | reverse complement strand
TGGTGGCGTAACCGACTTTTTTTTGCATTGATCCCCAATGAACTTTTCCGGCCAAAGCCGACGAGCTAAGAGCTGTCATAAGCAAAGTGCTGATAATGATTCTGGACTTCATGGTGAATCTCCTTCATTGGTGGGGACCTGTCATAGGCTCCGCCACTTTCCAAGAATGCAAAATTCTTGCAATCTTAAATAGCTGGAATGATTGAAGTCCACGGCCCCTCGTGGAAGTTGGCTGTGTCTGGTGTTCAACACCTGTAAAAACAATTGTCACCAAGGGAGCTTCGGCGAAGAGCTCGAGCCAGCTCTCGGTAGAACTCGGGAGCTAGAATTTCCCCCATATGACCGCCACGATCAAAGAGGATTAAACGGTTTTCCATGGTCGACCTCAACCAGGATTCTCCCGATGGAGTCATTAGAAAATCATCTTTGGTGTGAAGAACTCGAATTCGAGTGTCCGTCTTTAATCTCAAGCCGATTTCAGGAGCCATTAGGCTGGATTGAGTTACAAGATATCTTGCGTTCAGGGGGGTCCCTTTTTCCGACAGGCGTGGAGTCAAAAATTTTTCAATATAATCTAAGAATGAAACTCGTTTGGCCTCGATCATGCGAAGACTTCGTTCGTATCTATTTTGTGGAGTTTTGAGAAATCCACGATCCTCAATCTGTTGGCTCATGTAAACGACGGCCGCCAGATCCTCTCGAAAAAAATTTCCGATCAACCAACCGAAATCTCGTTCTGTCAGTCCCAGGGATTTTTGCAATCGGAAAAAGTCCTGAATCGATGGGTTAGTTCCGACGGAGTCCTTGAAGGTTTGGATCAAAGTTCCCATGATCACATCTTTTCTGGTTTCACTGATCTGACCTCCGAGATCATACAGATGGTCCAGAGCCATTGCCCCTGCCAGCAGGTCCACCGGAGGATTGATCAAGATCTGGTGGTCGAGCCGGATTTTCAGGTTCTGTTCAATGACGGGCGCAAGGAAGGCAACATCCAATCCACCCAATGAATAACCAAGGATCTCATAGCCCAAAAAATTTTGACCGGAAATTGCCCGCAGTTCTTGCAAGGATAACTGCACGAGTTTTAAAAAATCCTGTGCATCGTCGGGTGTGTATCCCGGCATTCCACTTTGACTGACTCCCAACGCAAAATGCCAGTTGAACCGATTGGGAAAGGTCATCACGCTGAAGCCCTGGTCAAATAAAGCTTCAGCAAGAACTTGGGTTGTGCCCGAGGTGGAGGTGGCCCCAAGCCCTGGAATCATCAGCACCAGTCGCGCAGCCTGAGGCTGAAGGGCATAACCAATTTGTTGCTCGTCGCGATTCTCAAAAAAAGGAACGTGGCTGCGGTCCGATCGAACACGAATAGAAAATGTGTTCAGTTTCAAATGCTTGGGGCGTCTCAGAATCGATCCAAGAGTGGATGAATAAGAGGTCTGAAAGGGGTAATGAAGAAGCGCAACTTCCTTGGTGGCTCGTTGCTCCTGGGCAAGGGAGATGGAGGAGCCTGTGATCATGAATACGAGAATTAAAATAAGACGCGAGAGAAGATCCTTGTGCACAACACACCCCTTGGTCCCCTCCGGGACAAGGGATATCCAAGTTTTGAAGGTCCGTCAAATGAGCCGTGTTTTGTTGGGCGTTAGAAGTAGATCCTGGGACAAACTTTCCATCTGACTAGTCACGGCAGTTCAAAATAGAATTGAAATCTGAAAAACTACGAGACCAAGGCTCAGGGTCAGTTGTCCGTCGGGCCTAACTCTTGAGACAGAGAATCGATCATCTGATTCCAATCGGGATCATTTGTTTTTTGAGTGTGGAGATATTGAACAATTTCGTCTGCCGATTGGAAAAAGGACTTTTCCAAAATTTCATTAAAGACCTTTAGTTGCTCATCAGACATATTGGTGTCAAAACTCATCTGTTGATCAAAGTATTGATCGCTTTGTTGATACCAATAGACCGCAATTGCAAGGGCCAGCAGGGTGCTATAGGCGGTATAACGAGTAGAGATTTTATTGGCGATCACAACTCCAGCTCGAACTCCAAATTTCTTGGTGTAGGCCGCGAAGAACTGCTCGAAATTTTTATCTTCCAATTGGTTTTGAAGTTCTTTGTCAATTCGGTAGGTACTGACAAGTTGCCAGGGGTATCTTTTGTGCCGAAGGTGGGCGCGGCGGAAGATCTTAGAGTCACCAAAAACCAAGTAATCCAGAAATATTTTCTGAGCCGACTCAAACATCAGTGTCTGACGGGGAGACAGCCAACGCCTCCAGCGACTTTGCTCGTTCATTCGCCGTTGGATTGATTTTTTAATGATCCTTTTAAGTGCTCTCTGGCTATCGATTTTAGCCAAAGCTTCTTGAACTGAAATTTCGTGGCCGTCCACCCATAGACGATCCATGCGAGGTAAAGGCTGGTGAATTTTTCTGCACTGAACCTGCGCATTCGCGGTGTATGCAAATGAAAATAAAAGAATGAATGAGAGCCAACGAGTCCTCATAAAAAGAACTCCTCAATTTTCATTTTCTCGTCGAGGGTATCCGCCAGCATATAAATCAAAGAAATGATCTCGTTGTAGGTTTCTTTGGAGTCCGGACAATTCATTTGCTTTTTATTCAGAAAATTTAAAAATGCCAGCGACTCACGAACTTCTCGTTTCCCAATGAACTGACCAATATTGTCTTTAAAGGTGGACGGAATTTCACAGCGATCCGAAAATTTGAGCATTAAATCATGCAAATGAACCAAGGCAGAGCTTTCAGCAATCATCTCAGGTTGGATGACTTCGCTAGAGATCACCAGAGGTTGTTTCGCTAAATGAGAGGCCGCCACAAAGGGCGAGTTTCGCAGATAAAGTGAGATGGTGGACGGGCCCTTCATCAAAAAGGTCATTATTTTTTTTTCTTGATTGAAGAAGAAGAGTTGATCTTTCGGGTTTGGAACAACGGTATTGACTGCTCGTAAAGCTTCGGTCAAACAGTTGTGATCCATGAATGAATAGTCTTTGATCAGATTCTTTTCTCGAAGGAGCATTTCGTTTTTAAGAAACTTCAATAGCTGAGAGATTTGTTGGGGCGTCAGACGGAGATAGAAAAGAAGAACACTTCGGTTTTCCATCCGATACTGATCGATCATGGCAAGACCTGGTACGATCTGAAGTTGAAATCTTTTGGAATATCCTAGAAAATCCATCGCATCGCCGATAAACCACTTGGCTCTCTCCTGGCCTTCAACTTCGCTGATATTGTACTGCGCCGCCAAGGACTCCGATTTCTTTTTTGGATCATTTAAAAAAAGAAGGAACGCATGCCCAAACATAGATACGCCAGGGCCTGGTGAGGCAATGCCGATCGCGACCTTTTCAAAGTGAGGATCCTCTTCGGCCCACAGTTTGGGGCTGATCAAGAGGGTGACGGTTAGAAAAAGAAGACCGACGGTATTGGATCGCACTAATGCTCCTGTTGGGCGCTCACAATGGCGAGGGCGGTCAAACGACGAGACAGCAGGTTGTTGTTGTCGGTGGAGTTCTCTCCCAGTTGTTCTTTGGCAGAATTGATGATGTCATTTTCTGTATCTGCAGAAATAGGTGAGCTGGTATTTTTACTGACGATCTCTTTTCCTTTTTGATCACAGGATAAAATTGATTCGGCCATGGCTTTGGCTTTTTCAAGATCATCTCGACAAGAAGAACATTCAAAGAAACTGAGAAGACGATCGAAAGTAGGATCTACGAATTCGTGGTATCCCGCCTTGATTTTGTTAGCGGCGCGGACCAAGGCTCGATGTTCAGCTGCGAGAATACGGCCGTTGTCGGGATGGTCGGTAAGATCGGCGGTCATTTGACCGACCAAGTTCAAAGCACCAATGCCGGCGGTGACGGATCCACTGGCTCCGACCAAGAACATGCGTTCATTCAGCTGAGAACTGGCATTGCCTGACAGTGCGACACCGGTTCCCACGGCGAGCATCAGGTAGCTGCTGTCTTTGGATTTAGCGTTCCAATTTACTCGGCCCGCCAGGGCTTGTGAGCTGGTAGAAATGATCATGAGACTCGGTAAGATCCATCGTATTTTCATAACATCCTCTTTGATAGTGAGGCCACCGGGCGCTGAGGGCCGTTCAGAGCAGAGTGATCTCGGATTGACTCGATGACTGTTATTGCAAAAAAGAAGGTGTTCCAAGCATCGAACAATATTGGGTTTTTTGATGGGAAGGGGAATCTGGGGTGTAGAGAACGCTGGTCAGTTGTCAAAGGCTTGGTCAGCGACGGCCGGCTTGCCCCAAAGATCTAATTTTTTATAGGTGCAGGGGGAGACTCAGAGTCGTTCAAGCCGAGCGTATTTGGTGACGAATTTTTTAATGGTTTGGTCAGAAAACAAGACGCTGACCTTCTGCTGTTCTCCCGAGCCTTCGGTGTCGAATATCGAGCCGACGCCAAAGGTGGGATGTCGAACCTTCATGCCTTTTCGGAAATCAGAACTCTCGTTATCGTGAAATTCGTCGTAGTCCGGAAAATCCTGAGAAATGTCTTCCGGCGCAGGTCGAGTCATTCTAGAAATGAATTTCGGTGCTTCAATGGCTGAAGTGAACTGGACAAGATCTTGAGGAATTTCTTTTAAAAACCGAGAGGGTGGATTGAATTGCTCTTGGCCCCAGACACGTCGGGACCTGGCATAAGTCAGAAACAGTTTTTCACGAGCCCTGGTCATTCCCACATAAGCCAGGCGTCGTTCTTCTTCCATCGAGGACTCTTCGTCTTCATCAGATGGGCGACTGCTCGGAAAAAGATTTTCTTCGAGACCGACAATAAAGACAATCGGGTATTCGAGACCTTTGGAAATATGCAAAGTCATCAGGGTCACACTGTTGACCTCTTCATCCAGAGAATCAATGTCAGAGACCAGGGCCATTTCCTCGAGAAAATTTTGAAGGGTCGCTTCGGTGCGTTCTTTCATGAACTGAGTCATGGCGTTGGAGAACTCTTCTAAGTTTTCAATGCGGGCTTTGGCTTCAATGGATTCTTCGACCTTGAGACTCTGCAGATACAGGGACTTTTCCAGTACGAGTTGATAGAAGTCGAGCATATTGTGTTCTTTTTCGAGTTCACGCAGATCGTCCAGCAAGCTCAGAAATTTTCGAATCTTGGAGGTCGTTCCCGCATTGAACAGCCGTTGATCACAAGCTTTTGCAGCGGCCTCTGTTAGACTCAACTTTTCCTGCATGGAAAATTCTTCTAACTTTTCAACTGTGGTCTTCCCAATTCCCCGAGTCGGTGTGTTGATGACTCGTTTAAAGGCCATGTCATCAGAGGGGTTCACGGTCAGTTTTAAATATCCCAAAACATCTTTGATTTCCATGCGTTCGTAGAAACGAACACCACCTACAATTTTGTAAGGAACCGAGTTGGTTCTGAGGAGCTCTTCCAGAACCCGTGATTGAGCATTGGTTCGATAGAAAATGGCATAGTCATTTAAAGAGCCTTCGCCCTCACTGACCAGAGTTTGAATTTGACGAACAATCCAGCGCGCCTCTTCGTATTCGCTGCGTTCTTCGCGA
>PEZR01000178.1 GCA_002773975.1 Bdellovibrio sp. CG10_big_fil_rev_8_21_14_0_10_47_8 | reverse complement strand
AGCTGTGCGTCTTTGCGTCGCAAATAGTACATTTCTCGATGAAAAAAACGATACCTCCAAAAGAGTTCAAAATTTTTCTCGATCAGGTCCAAGGGATGCTTGGGACGCTGGCCAGTCCTGGTTTTCCAAAGATCATAAGTCTCGCGGCTCATCAGGCGAAAAATCTGACGAATGATCTCTTCTTTGTTCGCAAAGTGGAAATAGAGGTTCCCGGGGCTGATCGACAGCTCTTTGGCGATGTGATTCGTGGTCACCGCCACCACCCCATGTCGATTAAATAGGTCGATAGAGGTCATCACAATTTTTTCTTTTGTTTTCATCTCCTTGTTTTCTCAAAATAAAAGCCGAAAGGTCTAGGTATTTTCTCGGAAATATCCCGAAAATTTCTTTCCCGATGATTCCTTTCGAGGTTGATCCCCTGTTTTTATGGTTTCATAATAGATCCATGCAGATCGAAGCCAAAAAAATCTGGGTCTACTTTTTCTCGTTGTGCTGCTTGGTCTTAGCGGGGCTTTCTTTGTATTTAACAGTGAAGCCCACGCCTGAAGCCATCGAGATCGCCAAAGCTGAGAAAATTCAAGAGATTCGCGCTAAACTGTCTGAACAGATTGGCCCCTATGTCCTGCACAATCAGTGGGTTCCCGAAATCAATTGGTCCTCGGACCAGGGCACCGAGAAGGTTTTGGTGCACTATACGCTGGATGACACTCTCCAAGAAGCTTCAGAAAGGCTGCTGAAGTCCTACAAACCTGACTATGGCGCCATCGTTATGATGGACGCTTCCACGGGAAAAATATTGGCTCTTACCAGTTATCAAAAAAATGATAGCGATGCCCCCAACCTCGCTTTACGAGGAACTTTTCCGGCGGCCTCTCTCTTTAAAATAGTGACGGCCACCGCTGCCTTAGATCGGCACAACGTCACACCGGACACCATCGTGATGTTCAATGGTGGAAATCATACACTCTATCGAAAAAACGTGATGTCCACCAAAGTGAACAAATGGACCCGAGAAATGACCCTCCGAGAAGCCTTCGCCAGATCTATCAATACGGTCTTTGGAAGGCTGACTTTGGAAAAGCTGGTGCCCCAAGATCTCGAAGATTACGCCATTCGATTTGGGTTTAACCAAAATATTGATTCCGATCTTCCCTTTGATTCTGGCTTCACTGAAATTCCAAAAGAAAAGGGCTTCCGACTGACCGAACTGGCCTCTGGTTTCAACAAAGTCACCCGCATGAGCCCCATTCAAGGAGCCATGATTGCCTCCGCCATCGCCGAAGATGGTGTTATGCATGTGCCTTATGTGGTCGACAAAGTGGAGACTCATGATGGAAGAATTCTGTTTCAAGCAGAGCCCGTCACAGCTGCCGTGACGATGAGTCCCGAAGGAGCAGAGAAACTCAAGGACTTGATGGAGGCCACAATCACCCAAGGCACCTCCAGAAAATCATTTCGATCGCTGGTAAAAGACCGAAAATTTCGAGAACTTGTCATCGGTGGCAAAACGGGTTCACTGACTGGCGACAATCCCCGTGGCAAAGTCGACTGGTTTATCGGATACGCCATCAACGATGATCAAAAGATTGCCGTGGCTGCACTGACCGTCAATGTTCGTTATTGGACAGTGAAGTCTTCATATCTAGCGCAATCTCTTTTTCGAACTCACTTCAAAGAAGAGTTCTCAAAAGAAAACGAGAAGTTTTTCAGCGCCGCCACCGAACGAGATCCCGCCACCAACAGATAGGATCCATAAAATGCAAAAAGCGAGTTGGGCTCTCCCATTCTCGCTCTTAAAGGAACCTGGCCTCTTCAATATTCGAGGAGGTTCAAATGCCGGACTCTTTCACTCCACAGTGGAGAATTCGTCGTTTTTTGTTGATCGCTAAACGTGTTTTAGGACTAGTTTTATTGATTCTTAAAATCGTTGAACGTTGGCTCGAGCTGATCAGATAAAGGTTTTTGCTCTCGCGCTTCGGCGCCACGACCTATGACGGGGCGATAAATTCTGAAGGGATCAGATTCACGGACGCTGGGAATGAGAGAGCCCACCATTTTTATTCAAAAATAATCGGAGCGAAGCCGCCACCGGGAGTTCTAAGATTGGTAACTTGGCCTTGGTAAATTCGTGCGACTGCGATTTGGATGCGATTTTGATAAACATAAAAGCGGAGATCATATTTAAATGTTTGGGGTCCCTCAGGAGTCTTAAAAGTCACCTCTGGAGCTGGAATATATTCTTGGGCAATAAAGTCTTTGCCCGTGATTTCATCAAAGGCTTTTCTTGAAATCGATGCCCCCCGATAACTTTGCTTGGCCCCAAAAGCTCGTTTTGGTTTGAGAAACAAGCCTTTACGCTGAGCCCAGATATCCTCGGCCTGATAAGAATCCAAATCTTTGGTGAGGCACAAACTTTTTTGCACCACTGATTTTAGATGGCTCAACTCCGGCAGATCTTGCCAAAACTTTTCCAAGCTCCAATCAATCATTCGCTGTTTGTCAGCCAACAACAAGTATTCAAAAGGGTTCGGAGACAAACAAACATCTCTTTTCAAAAATCGATCTTTCAGATTTCTTGAGGACTCGTCGCTCAGGTAAAAATCAGTGAGCCGATTGTAAATAAACTGAGCCCGGTCATTTACATTTCGATAGTCATATATTTCTGTGGGCCATCCCCATTTTTCAAACCAAGATTTGTAGACAAGAAATTCAATATACATTCTTTGCTGAGTTGGTTCTTCATCAATAATCGCCACTGAAAAACTGCCGGCTGAAGATTTCCCATTGAGACTCATCTCCAGCAAAATATTTCTTTTGATTTCCTCAAAATCAAAATCAGCCACTGGCAGAGGTCTTTGGCGGAATTGATACATCTCATAACCCATGGCTAAAAAAGCTGCGTTGGTATTGACCTCAATTAGCTTCAAGCCACCCGTTGATGTTACATGAAAATCATAACTCATACAGATAGACTTGTTCCCAGGATCACTCAAGCCCCGCTCCTGAATTTCAGCAGACAAATATTTTTGATAAGGTGCGCTCTCCCGCAAAAGATAGGTGGCCTCGACAAAGCTTTGAGCTTCTTTCAATACAGAGGCGGGCAAACGAATTTCATAGGGAGACAGAAGTTGCGGAGAAACCAGCTCGCTCAAGTTCTCTTGAGCGAGACTGGGATGATTTTTTACAAGATGAGAAACAAAAAGATCTCTCAATTATTTTCCAGGCTTAACGAACTCAGAACCTTTTTTCCAACCCGCGCCACAAAGTTCGCCAGATTGCAGGCCCTGCAACACACGCAGGATTTCATTTGCATCACGCCCCACACTGGTGTTGTGAATGCCCATGTATTGAATTTTTTGATCCGGGTCGATGATGAAAGTTCCACGCGTTGCGATCCCAGCGGCCTCGAGCAAAACGCCATAATCCCGAGAGATCCTTTTTGTCAGGTCAGCTACCAAAGGATATCCCAAATTGCCAAGGTCATCTTTCAGCCAACGCTTGTGCGAGTGCACGGAATCAACAGAACAACCCAAAACTTCAGCCTTAGCAGATTTAAACTCCGCCAATCGATCACGGAACTGAGTGATTTCCGTAGGACAAACAAATGTAAAATCCAAAGGATAGAAAAACAAAACAAGCCATTTGCCTTTGTAGTCAGACAAAGAAATCTTTTTGAATTCTCCGCCGTCAACAACAGCATCGGCTGTAAACTGAGGGGCTGGTTGATCGATCATTGGCATATTTACTCCTTGCGTTAGTTTTGATTCAAAACAGCGAAGAGTTAGTGTTGCCACAGATTCAGAAATAAGCCAAGACTTGGCCATGTCCGATAAACTAAAAATCATCTCTTGGAATGTGAACGGAATCCGCGCTTGTGCCAAAAAAGGCCTGGCGGATTTCTTGGCAGAAGCGAAACCCAATCTTTTCTGTGTTCAGGAAACCAAAGCTCATATTGATCAGGTTGAAGAGGCGGTTCGAACCCTGGGTTTTCAAAAAAGCTATTGGTCGTCAGCGGTCCGCAAAGGTTATTCGGGGGTTGCAACCTTCGCTGACCAAGAACCCAAAAAAGTGAGCCTCGGCATCGATCATCACCCCTATGATTCCGAGGGTCGTTTCGTCATTACTGAACACCCTCAGTTTGATCTGTACAATATCTATTTTCCAAATGGCGGCTCTGGTGAAGAAAGACACAGCTTTAAACAGCAATTTTTAAAAGATCTCAATGTTCACCTCAAAGCCCAACTCAAGTTGGGAAAACAGATCGTGGTTGTTGGTGACTACAATGTCGCGCACAAAGAGATTGATGTTTATGATCCTGTCCGTTTGTCCAAAGAAAGTGGGTTCTTGCCTGAAGAGCGAGAATGGTTTGATGCTTTTCTCAACCTGGGTTTTGTCGACAGCTTTCGCCATTTTAATCCGGAGGCCAAAGACCGGTATTCCTGGTGGTCCTACCGAGAGCTTGCTCGGCTTGGCAATCGTGGCTGGAGAATTGATTATATCTGTGTTTCAAAGGGGTTAAAAAAGCACCTGAGCTCTGCCGACATCATGGATTCTACTGAGGGCTCTGATCACTGCCCCGTTGTTGTTGAACTGGAATTTTAGAAAAGGATTTAATGATGGGCCTGATTATATTTCTCTACCCTATTGCTGAAATCATGGCGTTCTATTACCTCATCCAAGCCACCAGTTTTTGGGACGCAATTTTATTTGTCATGACCTCGGGCCTTCTCGGGGCGGCTATCATGTGGACCCAGGGCCGTGGCGTTTTGATTCAAATGCAGGTCCAAATGGCTCAGGGGAAAGCCCCCTCTAATTTAATTTTACACCGAGGTCTTGTGATGCTCGGAGGTCTCTTGATTTTTCTGCCGGGCTTGATCTCGGACGCCATTGGAGTCTTGTTGGTTTTGCCTGGGACCCGACATTTGATTGTTTGGTACTTTAAATTGGCTTTGGCCAAAGGGATCCTAAAAAAAGGTTTCGGCGGAAGAGTTCACGTTTTTACCGGAAATTTTGGGCGTGGCTTTGGCGGAAAATTCGACTCTGCAGGAAGTTCCGACTTTCAAGCCAACCCTGGTTCGCAGCAAAATATTGAGCGAGAAGCCGAGGTTGTTGACGTGACCCCCATTGAAATTACCCACGAAAACAAACCCAGGGACAATTAGAGCGCTCCTTAGCAGCCGATTACAAAATAATTGAATGAACTGAGCTCTGGCAATTTTATTGAGTGCACTCTCGGATTGACCATCAATAGCTCTCGGCCGGAGCTAACCTTTCAAATTCAATTTTAGATGGCAAAAGTGGCGCCAGCTTCAGAGCCTTGATATTGATCAAGGTTCCTTTTTTTTCGATCACTCCCCAAACCTCTAAAAAACTGCTGTTATAAATGGTCATGCGATCTCTTTGATAAACATCCGGATGAATGACGATGTTCATAAAGCCATGTTCGTCCTCTAAGGTAATGAAACACATTCCTTTGGCGGTGGGAGGTCTTTGTGTCACGCTGATCAAACCCGCCAAACGAATTTTTCGTTGATGAGGCAGATTTTTCAGCTGACTTGAACTCGAGAACGGCACCATCCTCTGCTGAAGGTACAAAACATTTCTCTCATTGAGCCAAGACCTCAGAACCTGGATAGGGTGGGAATCCAGAGCAAACCCTTTGGTTTTGTACTCTCTTTCCGTGGCCTCCCATTTCGACTCAAAAGGAATTTGATCAGAATCTTCTGACTCTTCATCTTGAAACTGCTCCCGTGGTTGGCCCCACAAAAAACTTTGATGCTGCAACTCCAGGGACTCAATTTTCCAAATCAAACGACGAGCGTCCTTTTCAAAGGAACAAAGAGCCCCTGCGGCAGCCAGCTGGGTAAGAACCGATTTTGGCAGCTGCAATCGATGAATAAAATCCGTCAGATTCTGAAAAGCGCCCTTCTCTTGTCGATCAGTTTGAATTTTTTGAAGAAGCTTCTCTGGAATAGCTGAAAGAGCCCTCAGGCCCACGCGGACTGAGTCTCCTTGAAGGGTATAGTCATAATCCGAAAACTGAATATCGATAGGTAAAAAACTTGCACCGTGTCTTTGCGCATCTGCAATCAAAACCCGAGGTGCATAAAATCCCATGGGCTGACTATTCAATAAAGCACAGGCAAAAACATCTGGATGATGACATTTGATATAGCTGCTGGCATAAGTCAAAAGTGCGAAACTTGCCGCATGACTTTCCGGAAATCCATAATTACCAAAACCTTCAATGGTTTTATAGATCTGTTCGGCATATTTATCCTCGATCCCATGCTGCCGCATCCCCTTTAAAATTCTCTCGCGCACACCCTCCATGGTTCCCTTGCGCCGCCATGAGTTCGACATGATTCTTCGAAGCTCATCGGCTTCCCCGGGGGAAAATCCAGCCACAGCCACAACAATTCGCATGACTTGTTCTTGAAAAATCGGCACTCCCAAGGTCTTTTTTAAAATCGGCTCAAGATCTTTGTGAAAATAAGTGGTTTTTTCTTTTCCCTGTCTTCGTTTTAAATATGGATGGACCATCCCTCCTTGCAAAGGCCCTGGCCTCACCAAGGCAACTTCCACCACCAAGTCATAAAAATTTTCTGGCCTTAGGCGTGGCAAGGTATTCATCTGTGCGCGAGATTCAATTTGAAAAACCCCCACCGTGTCTGCTTTGCAAATCATGTCATAGGTCTTTGGGTCTTCGGGTGGCAAAGTCGCCAGTTCATAATTCATGTTTTTATGATTGCGAAGAAGATCAAAACACTTTCTCAGTGCCGTTAGCATTCCCAAAGACAACACATCTATTTTCATCAGCTTCAGATCGTTAACGTCATCTTTGTTCCACTGAATCACATACCGACCCTGCATGCTGGCCTTTTCCACCGGAATCATCTCTGTGATCGGATTCTGGGTGATCAAAAATCCTCCGGTATGAATTCCAAGATGCCTTGGAAATCCGTGCAGCTCCGTAGCCAAGGCCATGGTGAGATCCCAAGTTTTCTGATCCACGGCAAATCTTTTAAAGATCTCTGGAGTCTCTTTGAGCCTTCGCATTCCATCACGACCCATAAATTTAATAATCGCATTCACAGTTTTCAAGGGAATGCCAAAAACCTTGGCCGTCTCTCGAAAGGCCATTCTCGAGCGGAACCGAATCACTGTACAAACCATCGCCGCATGGTTTTCCCCATACTTTCTATAGATGTGTTGTATGACCTCTTCTCGTCGAGAGTGCTCAAAATCAATGTCAATGTCTGGCGGTTCCCCCCGCTCTCTGGAGATAAATCTCTCGAACAGAAGGTCCATCTGCACAGGATCCACAGCAGTTAAACCAATGGCATAACAAATGACAGAATTGGCTGCAGATCCTCGACCCTGATATAAAATTCCCTGACTGCGCGCAAACTGGCAAATCTCGTACAAGGTCAGAAAATAGTCCTCATATTCAAGCTCTCGAACAATCTTCAATTCATGCTCTGTCACCTGAATCACCTTTTCAGGCAAAACGTCTGTGTATCTATGCTTTAAGCCCTCATAGGTTAAATGTCGTAAATAATCGGTAGCGGTCCACCCGCTGGGCAAATTTGAATTGGGATAACGATACCGAATTTGATCCAACTGAAATTCAATACGATCAGCAATTTCAACAGTGACCTGCAAAAGATCCAAACGATCCCTCCACAGATTTATGAGCTCATCCAGAGGCTTCAGATATCTCTCGGCATTTTGAATCAATTTGTCTTTGGCCTCATTCAGAGTGATCTGATGAAATAAACAGGTCTGCACATCGAACACTGGTTTTCGTTCTGGAATATGCATCAAAGGACGATTGGTGACAAAAAGTTGAGCTGAGTATTTTTCCTCCAGCTCAAAAGCTCTTTGCACAAAACACCTGGATTCCCAGGTCAAATCTCTCCAGATCGGCAAATAGAGTCGATCCTGAAAAGTCTTTTGCAACTCAAAAAATTGTTCATCACTAAACGGCGGGATCAGAAAACATAAAAGATCCTCGGACCGAGGCAATAAATCCTGCAAACTCAACTTTGAAAAACCCTTATCAGCTCCCCGTTTTCCTTGAGTGATCAATTCACAGATCCGTGAATATCCACGTTTATTCAAAGGCATCAGCGCCACTGAGATAAGCTCTGTCAAATGCAGTTCCGTACCTATTCGATAACGAAACCCCTCTTTCACATGCACCGTGGATGCGAAAAAAGAGGGTGATGTTGCTGTCTTAAATCCCCGAGCAACTCCGTAAAGTCCATTTAGATCGCAGATCGAAATTCCTGCGTAATCCAACAAAAGAGCCTGCTCCACCATTTCTTCTGGATGAGAAGCTCCCTGCAGAAACGAAAAATTACTCCGCCCCAGAAGTTCCACGAAAGAAACATCTTGTGACCCCTCAAAGGGTTTCTTTCGCGGCAAATATGAGGCCCCAGGAACCAGTAATTTCATGGCTTACTCAAAGTTCAATCAAAATACCCATGAAGAAAATATTTCTCAGAACCCAACTCCTGGTAAACCCAAAGAAGCTGTCCTTCATTAGACAGAGCAAAGTAATAGTCTCTCTCTTGATTTTTTTTCCACCAGGCCTCTTGAATCCGTTCGATCGGAAAACGCGTCAAAACCTTCAAACGCTTCATCATAATTGAGGACAATTTCATGGGCTCTTTTAAAAGCAAAGAAGGTCTTGGACTCTCGGCCAAGCCCTTGGCATAAACCGCCCGAACCTGAACCGCCTGCTCCGACCACTCAATCAGATCCTTGGAAATCAATTCCTGCGGCCAATCTGACTTCAGACTGAAGCTGCTCTCTGGCAAATGCGAAGCTTCCACTTGCAAAAAACCCATTTCAATCTCAGCCTGATGAGCCATACTGACCAGACGCCGCCAACGATCTTCGGTGGTCTGACGAGGTTCAAAAAAATCCAACTGCTCTACTTTTTCTGCCACATCGTAAACATAAATCTCAAACTCACGCAGAGGATTTTCTAAACTTAAACTTTCCAGGTGCTTGATAATAAGGTCCCGATAAAGCTCAAGATCTCGACTGGGTGCCACGGGCTCTACTGAAAAATAATGTTTTTTATCTGAATACTCACAAAGCATAGTGACATCCACTCGCCTTGCAAACCGAGCACATCCCTCGAGCCGAAGAAAAAGATATTCTAAAACATGATCCATCTGACTCATCAAAAGGGAAATATTAGAGACTGGATCCTCCAAATAGCTGTACCCCATCATTGGCTCTTTGGGGACCAGCGGAGAAATGACCTGTAATTCTTTTCCCTGCAAGCGACGCCACAGTGTGACGCCCAAATCCCCCCATCTCTCGCGGAAAGAAGCCTCTTGAAAATGAAAAAGGTCTTCGATCCAATCCATTCCCAAACTTTGTAAAAATTGAATTACGGGATCGATTCCCTTTTTCCCCCGCCAGGGCTCCAAACCCTCGAGATCCCGGAGTGCCATCAGCGGCAGACGACCAATATTTTTCGCATCTTCTCTGGGTTTGCTGATATCAAAAGGTTTATGATTCACCATCACCTGGGCCACGGAACATGAATCAGCAATCGCCCCGGTGGCTTCTGGAGAAATTCGTCTAGCGAGCTCCACGGCTTGCTTCAATATTTGGTTTTCTCCGCCAAAAAGAGCCGAAGTCGATTCGATATCAATGAAAACATAGTGTGGATACCGAAACTGAACTCGTGGACTGAATTTCAGAAAAACTTCAGCGCAGGAGGCTTCTTGAGCTTGCTTTAAATTGAGACATAAGATCCTCATAAATCAAACCTCCAGGAATGGTAAAGGGTGTGGGGCGATGGGCTGCACGACGAATGGTAAAAAAATCACCTTGGCAATCAATCACCAAACTAAACAAAGACTGTGACGGCCACGACCGGCTGCTGCTCATAATGACCAAGGCCACCTGATAGGTTCTGGCCATCTTTTTTAACTTTTGCAGTTGATGCAACTTCAAACAGCTTTCTTGTAAATGACAGCCAATCATTTCAAACAAACCACTGGAAATCATTTCCTGTAAAACCCAAAACAGCTGTGAAGACTCTTCTGGTTTTTTTACGACCAGTAGCTTTTGAAGATTAATTTTCTTGGAGACCAAAGCGCTTGGAAGCAATTCCCAGTCAGAATTTACCCAAGCAACCCATTTTTTTTGTTGTTGCACCTGCACGGCAGCCTGCAACCACAAAGAAGTTGCTCCAGTTCCAGGCTTTCCCGAAAGCAAGGTCAGATCTCCTTTGGGAATACCCTTCCATAAGAGAAAGTCATCGATCACATCAATTCCTGTAGCAAGTCCCTCGGGCGGACGAAGTTGATCCAACGGGATCAAACTTTTCGCCAAAGTCTCCTTGAGAGCATTGAGCGCTGGTGATCTTTTGTTATCCCCAGTGTCCTCAGCTTTTTCCACATCTCTCTCGAAAAATGGAGAGACTGTTGCTGGCAAAACCGAAAGTGCTATCGACATAATAAACCCCCCTTCGAGATAAAAATCTCGATGTTTATCGTTCATCTCTTTTTCATTTATTTTATGTCTGGATTTCTTCGAGAATGATCTAGAACTTTCGAATCAGTCCCACAACCACACCTTGAATATCAACCTGGTCCGGCGGATACCACATCGACTTCATCGATGAATTGGCAGGACGAAGTTCAATCAATTTCCCAGAAGCCTTGGCTTCAGGGTCAGGTTGTAAAAAAAATCGTTTCACCGTGGATTCATTTTCGATACTGGCAACAATAATCTCGCCGTTAGAGGCCGAAGCCTGCTTTTGCACCAAAATAATGTCTCCATCAAAAATTCCATCTTCAATCATCGAGGACCCCTTTACCTTGAGGGCATAGGATTTCGTTGGGTTTCGCACCAAGTTGGGTGGCACCTGCACAAATTCATCATGATCAAAAGCTTCCAGCGGCACACCTGCGGCAACCCTTCCAAGTAAAGGAAGATTCAGGACCTCCTCGCGCTCACCGGGTGTTGGGAGGAGCAAGCTACGAGGAGATCCTGTTTTTGAAATTACTTTTGATTGTACAAGCTGTTGCACAGCCTGTGACGAATGCAGAACTTGAATCGACCGCTTTTGATTGTTGGCGATTTGCACATACCCCTTGCTCGTCAGCTGCTTCAAATAGTTTTGAACCGAGTTGAAAGAAGCAAAACCAAAATGGTCTTTGATCTCCTGATAAGAAGGGGCGAAACCGTTTTCAACAATCTGGCTCTCGATAAACTCGAGAACCGCTTTTTCTTTTTCTGTTAAAGGGAGAGGCTGTTTCATACACATAAATTACAGTGTAAATTATGTGTAAGTCAATGGCTTTTGCAGATCCGGGCAAAGGTCTGGAAATATGTATTTATCCAAGTTAATACAGTTAGTTGACGCTAACAGACGTTGTTGATCTCAATAAAAACAAACATGACGCATGCCTATATTAGCGACACAATAGAGCCAGTTTATTTCGTATCTTTTATGCCGAGGAGAAACCTAATGAAAAAGATCTTTGCGCTGCTGACCATTGTGTTTGGTTTTTCAACAGCCGCCCAAGCTGGCCTGTTGATCGAGCCTTATCTTGGGTACTACTATGGAACAACCATCTCTCGAGGTGTCACAAGCTCTATCGATGTAACGGATACCTCTACAGGGTTGGGATACGGTCTGCGACTTGGATACAAATTTATGGTTCCCTGGGTGGCCATTGATTACAGCGCCTCATCAGGAACCAATGAAACTGACTACCCGCCTGGCACAGCCAACGTGGACTATGCATGGACAGGAATTGGGGTCAGCGTCGGTGCCGATCTCCCTCTGGGTCTACGTATTTTCGGTGGTTATGGTTTCACTGATAAGGCCGTCCTAAAATACACATCTGGGGATGACACCTTGACTGGATCCTACACAAAAGTGGGTCTTGGATTTCGCCTCATCCCAATGCTTTCCTTAAATGCCGAATATATCATGCATAGCTACACAAAATATGACAACGGCACTACTAAAGTGGATTTAGATACTGTGTACAGCAGCTTCTCTTCCAATGCAGTTTTGGTCTCGATCAGCGCGCCTTTAAATCTCTAGTGTTTCAAGGCAACCCCCTGCCTGCATGACGCAAGTGGGCCGGGGGTTTAGCCTTTGCCAGAGCAGGTAAAACAAGCTACTTATTTGCTCATGGGAGAATTTAGTCTTACTCACATTTTACTGATTGCGTTCATCTTTTTGATCTTTTTTGGCCCAAGCAAATTACCACAGCTGGGGCAGTCTCTGGGCCGAGCCATTCGTGGCTTTAAAGAGGGACTGAGTGAGATTGATGGCCAAGCAAGAAATTTGCCTCCCAAAGACAAAGACAGCAATCAACAACTCAATCACGAGCAACAGAATGCTCAAGCTGAGAAACAGTCTCAGCCAGAATCTTCGACTCAAAAAAAATCCTAAGATGAGTTTGCGAATTGGCCTCATTGCAGTTCTTGTGGGATGTTTTTCAATCTCAACATGGGCCGCATCCGAAGCGACTCTCACAACACGAGCCCCTCTAACCCAAGACTCTGACAAAGTTATTCCACTTTCTGAACTTTGTGTAAAAGCTCTGTCCAAATTTTCAGGTAAGTTTGATGATAAAGTCCTCGCTCAGGCCTGCTCCAAAGTGGAGGTTCTGCCAGGTTGCGAAAGCGTTAATGGCACTCCCATTTATCACTATGACAAAAAAGGCCAGTCAAAGAAATCCCCGAAGGTTTTGGTTTTCTCCCTCATCCACGGGGACGAAACAGCTGCCGGAAGTGTTGGTCGTTTTTGGATGGAAAGATTGGAAACGATTTCTCCTCGAAACAGCTGGAGAGTAGTCCCAATCTTAAATCCCGATGGTCTACTAAAAAAAACTAGAACCAATTCCAACATGGTGGATCTCAATAGAAATTTTCCGACCAAAGATTGGGATGAAAAAGCCAAACTTTATTGGCAAAAAGACAGCAAGTCCAACCCTCGTCGATTCCCGGGAAATCTTTCTGCCAGCGAGCCCGAAACCCAATGTGCAATGAAACACATCGAGGATTTTAAACCCGATTTTATTGTTTCAATTCATACACCACTGAAGGTTTTAGATTTCGACGGTCCTAAATTGAAGCCACCCAAATTTGATTATCTCCCGTGGAGATCCCTGGGACATTACCCTGGAAGTCTAGGCCGCTACATGTGGTTTGAAAGAAAAATTCCTGTGCTCACCATGGAGCTCAAAGAAGATCTTCCGAGCAGCAACCAGCCTTGGTTGCAACTTCAGGACATTATCGGTGTTCTTGTTGGAATTGAGAATATGAGCGACAAAGAAAAAGCTCAGGTCAAAAAAAAGTAGGCCTATCTAGAGCCCACTCGTTCAGTTTGTGATGCCTTAAATATTTTCGCTGTCAGCAGTCCACTTTGATAGCGGATTTGTTCGTCTTTGACTCTGAAAACCATCAACTCATAGCCAGCATCTCTGATTTTCTGGATCAATGTTGGAAGAGCTGTTGCCGTCTTTCGTTGAATATCATGCATCAGAATAATACCGCGTTTTCTTTGGCCAAGCTCTTTCATTACATTGTCGATCATCATATCGACATCATAGACAGTGCCATCCGGAAGACGAGCTCGCCAATCATTGCTATCAATACTCCAATAAAATTCTCCAGTTCCCGATCTTTGCAAAAAAGATTTAAGTTCGGGGGAGCTTTCACCAAAAGGAAATCGGAAAAAAGGATCTACCCATCCGAGAACGTCGCGAATTGCTTGGTGACCACCTTGAATATCTTTGATCGCATCTGTCACAGACATCATATAACCATTTTGTTTTTCACAGATACGTTTTGCTGGCAAACAGCGATGAGTTGTTGAGTGCGATCCAATCGAATGACCTTGAGCTGCTACTTCCTTTAAGATCTCGGGGTTGGCACGAACTGCATTTCCCAATGTAAAAAATGTTGCATGCACATTAGCTTGTTCCAAGGCTTCTAAAACCTCAGGTGTTGTCTCTCGACTGGGACCATCGTCAAATGTTAATGCCACCTGACCTGGCAAAAGATCTCCGGTCACAGCAAAATAACCCTGACTGACATCGACATAGTGAATATGACTTAGATCCTCAAGATTCTGGCTGGTCTTTTTTGTTTCTGCTTTAGGCGCCGGAGCTTCCTTGGGGGCCTGATCTTCCTTAGTCTCTACTTTCTCATCCGTTTTTTTAAAGGACTGCCAGTAGGCATCCAGACGTCCTTTGACTTCTTGGTCACAGTCTCCCAAAAGCGGTTGCATTTCAGTCGAGCGAATTTCATTTTCAAATAAGGTTAAGTCCTCGATTTTCATGTCGGCCAAACTGGCACAGACATCTTTGGAGGTCACATCTCCACGATTGAACTGACTGAGAAGTGTGGAAAATACCTTTTCGGAATGAGCTGGCGCCGCATGCCAATCGGCATAGGAACTCGCCGCCTGATTCTGAGAAACAGAATCATCAAATCTCTGGCTCACCTCGGACCGCCGGTTCGTACATCCGCTGAGAGTGAAAAATCCACCGATAAAGATGAACACCAGGGCCCAGACAAAAACCAGATCCAAGGGATTGTTTCGTTTTGAGACATTCATAGAGAATCTCCTGCTACCAGCTCGTTAAAAGGGGACACCCCTCTCTAAAGCACACAAAATGCCAGCGGCGACGCCCTAAAAACGAATCCCTTGGGCCTCAGCCCCCTATTTTAGACCAGTGACAAAATCCGCTCGACACTGGTCAGAAAAAGCCCTGGCCTTTGGGATGGACAGCCCTGTTCCAGACTAGAATCAATGTGTCTGAGTGATAGAATAAACTGGTGTCAGCCCTTTCATTTTTTTCATTCATCATTGCTTTGGGTATTTCATCAGCGTGGGCTCAGTCATCGGATTTGCCCACTTGGGCCTGTGGCACGACAACAAAGGATCCCAAAACCTGGGTGGATCTTCGACAGCCAGGTCAGTCCGTGAATGGAGTGCCCAATCTTGATCAACATGGAATGACCTACTGCCATTCTTATGCAACGGCGGCCCTGGCCTCTGCCCTCATGAATCGAGATGTGGTTCAGGGAAAGGACCCCCTCCACAGCAAAACTTCAGAGGTGGTTGTCAGTGGCTTAATGACAGGAGCTGCCATGCAGTTAGATCCTGCCTACCGGACATGCGAGAAACCTGAAATTTGTGATGCCATCGAATTTCTAAAAAAGAAAAAGGCCTGCACCGCTGACCAGAGTCTTTTCTATAAAACCGGAGAATCCAATCCCCGATGGATTGATGATCCAGCACAAAGCATCACTGGTGATTGTGTCCCCTGGGAGAGAAAAGTCACCGTCTTGTCTGAACTTCAACAAAACATCGGTGACACAATGATTGCCCTGGAAAGCTCGAGCTGGAATCCGAAAAAAGATGCTCAGTTATTTTTTGAAAAAAACTTTGCCTATGACGAATATCCGCTGAGCGATCAGACCAAAGACAAGATCATTGAATTTGCTCTGAACTTTTCAAAATTTGTGGATCAAGGTAAAAACTATGAAGCTTATGCGGTCAAAACTGCCACTCTAGCCCCCGCCTGCTTTCAATTTAAGAGCTCCGAAGAAACCCCCGTCTTCAAAGGAAATATGCCTTTGATTTCAGGAACTGGGAAAAATCCATCCTGTCGACATCTTTCAATTTGGAATTCCGGCTTCGATAAAAAAACGGGAGTCAAAAATTCCTGCTTCCGCGAAGCCGTTCGGTCCGATCTCAAAGATCAAAATTATCTCCTTAAAAATATCAATGATGTATTTGACCAACCGAACACTCTTCCCGTGGGTGTGGCCTACTGCTGGACTTTCTTGTTGGATGGAGCTGACACCCCCAATATGTGGGAAAAAACGGTGGGTGGCTGCTTTCGCAAGGGAAAATCTCTTGATCAAGACAAAGAAGATGGCGGGAAAGAAGTTGACCACAAATCTGTTCTGATTGGACGCCGAGTGAATCCCACCAACGGCCGCTGCGAGTTCTTACTGAGAAATTCCTGGGGGAATGAATGTACGCCCTATCCTGGAACGACGGACAATCCCGATGAATTTGGGAACTATTATGGCTCTTGCCAACATGAGCTCTCGACCAATGGACATGCCGATCCGTGGGTTGATGCTGATACCCTTTTAAACAATATTATTTCGGTGGATGTCTTGGAGTAAAATGTTGAGTTTTGTTTTTTTTCTTTTATTTTCATGGAGCCAAGCCTCAGACATTCAATGGCGAAGTTATTTGGTGGTGGGCAAGTCGGTTAACTTTATTGTGTGGCCAGAAAAAAGACTGATCATCAGTTCCAACTGTAAAAAAGCGGATAAAAAGTACGAAAGCCTTCGCACCAAAGATCTCCATTGCACCGCCTGGGACATGATCCATAAAAAGCGAAAAATTCCTGACGTCAAAATTGAAGGGGGACAAAACCCCGGCGCCCTCATCTGTGAAGCCTTGAAAGCAAAAGTTGTCATGGGAAAAGATGGAATTAACAATCTTTCCTTCTGCCAATTCGACGACCAATCGCTGATCTCGACCGGCAGTCTCAGTCATTATTATTTCTAGATGCAGAGAACGAACTATCCGCCATTGGTGGTGTAACCAAGCATGATGACGTTGTTGACGGTTCCACCCGAGAATGTGCAGCTACCGGTGCTCAATGAACTCTCTTCGCCCTGATAAGCTCCAACATTGGGTGAGTAAATACAGGTCTCATTGCTCTCACAAAGGCCATTGTCATTGCCGATACCATCGCCAACAATCTCGGTAGCAAAAGTCAGATAGGTCTTGCTCGTGCTCTGAGAATCTGTCGTGGTTCGGCTGCCACTTGCTGTCGCGGGGCAAGAGGTCCCTTGAGAAAAGGCTCCATTTGAGTTGCGAAGGACCCCGTCACCAACAGCCAATCTAAAATCCCAAATTCGACAAGTATTTCCACCAGCACAGTTGGCCCGGTGAGAGGCATCAAATACGGAAGCAGTTCCGTCTCGTCCCCACAGGCGGAATCGATTGTCGAACTGAATCCAATCCAAGATACTTGCAAAAACAGAGGTCCCCGCACTGTGACTGGAGTTAACTCCATCCGTACTGGCTTCGCCATAAATTGAGTTTAAAAAATCCAATGACGTGCGAAGCGTTGCCGTCGATGAACTTGAATTGCCTGTATAAGTACTGGAATTGTCAGCCCCACTGTCCGTACAAGTGCTGCTAATTAAACCTGGCGTTGTTCCACCGGCCACATAGCAAGGATCAAAGCTCCCACCAGAGTCATTGTTATAGAGGGCCAGGGTTTCAGTGAAAATGTTGGCATTGGCACTCGACAGGAAAACACCGTTAGAAAAATTGTTTTCGGCAAAAACATGGGCCACACGGTTTCCAGAACTGCTCTGAATATTCAATCCCGCATTGCCCGCGTTCATGGAAAGAATATTGACCAAGGTATTTGAATTGGTTCCGCTGATATAAAAATTGTCATAAAAATTATTGGCCGTTGTTAGTTGCTGAAAATTATTTTTGTCGGCGGTCACCGTCAAAGAAACCCCATAAGAGCCATTGTTGGCCACAACGCCATTGACAAAAATATTGTCCGTTGTTGTCGAGTTGGAAAGGTAAATTCCACTTCCCGCATTATTCGATGATGAGTAGTTGATCACATAGTTCTGGGACACCCCTGACACCATCTCAAGGCCATGCCCAGTTAAACTGTTGGCGATTCGCAGATCCGTTAGCAAGTTTTTTGCCGAAAAATTTCCCAGTGTAATGCCGGTGTTATTTGAAACTGCCGATGTTTCGCTAATCGTGTTGGCACTACTCGTATCAAAACTTAGCCCCGAAAAAGTTGCACTTTTTACGGTGGTCCCATGAATAACTGAAAAGGCGGTGCTGACAAATAAAATACCATAATCAATTGGTGTTCCAATATTTCCATCTAGATCCGCTTCAATCCACAAAAATTTCTGAGATCCCGAAGCAATCAAACACTTCCTCGTCGTCGCAGTGCTTTCCCCCGAGGTCTCTGAACAGGTATAGGCCCCAGTTCCGTCAAAAGTGAGCTTCAAACCCGCCAAGGTCACGATCGAAATCTTGTCTGCATTGATATTATATCCAGCCACAGACATGGATGAACTAGCGACATACACGCTTCCCGATGTCGCCAAGGTCTGAACGGCGCCCGCGGCACCCGGCAAAGAGACAATTGGATTTGTCCACCAAGCTCCGCCCGGACTGATACCCACCGGAGAACCGAATTCCCACAGCTGAACATACATCGCTTTCCACGATGGTCCTGCTAAAACGAGGTCTCGCAAGCCTTTTCCAGGCATAAAGCCGACGGAATGAAAAACCACGGGATTAACGGACCCGTCACATTCCCAACGAAAGGCCATCTCAGAGTCCGTCATTGTCAAATTAGTACAGGTACTTCGATCCGTCGCAACTGTCCTGCGCTCTCCAGAATGAATACAATATCCAGCTCTTCCGGTCTCGGAGCCATTACAAGGAGTCCCGGTTTGATGGTTAGGATCATTGCCGGGCGTATCCCACCGAATATAGTCATTCCAATTGGGATTCCCAGGATAGGTCGCCATGACGTTTAAAGCCAACGTCGTGCTTGTGCTACTGGTGCTCGTGGTTGTCGTGCTCGATGTTGAAGAGCTCGTCGTTGAACTGGTCGAAGATGTACTGCTGGACGACGTGGAAGAGGTGCTCGAAGAAGACGTTGAACTTGTTGAAGATGTGCTCGTCGATGTTGTTGTGGCTCCATTGTCTTTAAAAATCCCTGAACAAGAATCAATTTTCAGAGAGCCCTGAGAACTCAAAGAAGTACTGATCGTCAAAACAGTTTCTCCAGAAGCTAGATTCACGACGGTTTGTCCTATGACATGTGGGCGAGAGAGATGAACCTTGGGAACATTGGCCGTTCCCGCAACGCAAGACCCGTTGTCCGCCACAAAACCCAGAACGATAAATTGGCGACCATCACCCGAGGGAACATCAAATGTGATTGTCTGACCGCCTTGGTAAAGACCTGCCATCAGACCAAATTTATAGGTCACATTGGCATCCAACGTAGAGCAGGACGATTTCTTCAGGTCCTCATCGGGCCCACCGACCAGGATTGCGTAGCAGTTGACCTCTGACAACGATGTAGGATTAAGAGCATCGTTCCAGCCGCTGTCGGAGGCCGATACAGATTGCGATTGAATTCCCGATTTTTGACTGCTTGTAGAAACTGGCAATGTCATTGAAATGCGTGACGATTCGTCCATGGCACGTTTACAGCCAGAAAGAGCGACAACCGTGCTCAGCACCACAAGGCTCCGAATCTGAGGCCTGAAAATTTGCGCCCAGATCCAACTAAAGAGTCGGGGCTTTTGACGGTAGTCCATGATGAGCTTTTCGGTTAGGTGGGGGGTAATATTGAATGAATTTGTTTAGATCTAGAATCTTCCCAACTTGATATGCTCTATTTTGAGCTTGGCACGATAAAATCTCAAGGCTCGTCTCAATTATGGAAACAGAAGTCGATCCGTTCCTTCAATAATCTGACGCTGAAAGGACTCTAGCTCTAGCTGGTCAGCTCCTGAAAATTCTTCCTGCAGATGATGCCGGTCTCTGAGTTCATAGGTTTGCGTGCGCAAACTGTCCATGATTTCTGATGCTTCTCCCAATCTCAAAAGATCATGGCCATAAAGGGGGTGCCCAATTACCACGGAGACAGCTTTATCCACTCGAGATCCGATCTCTCGAATATGAAAAATACCAGCCAAGGCAATTTTCAAAATATTCATTCGCGCAGGCAGAGAACTCTCAATCTTTTTGACAACCTGAAATGTCTGACTGGGCTGCCCTTCCACAAAGATTGGAAGAATCCTGGTCTCAGGCCTCTCCGTCACCATATCGGCAACACCCCGTCGCCAGGGTTCATCCACTGCCATTGAGTCAGACAATTTTTCTTTTAGTGACACCGCCCCCGCAGGAAAAATGACCAAGGCCTTACCGTCGGCTAAATGTTGGGCCATCTCGGCTCGAGTGACTTTATTCTGCTCGCGAGCTGCCTCGCCGCCATAGGGATTTGCGAAAATAGCATTTTGAGCCATCTCCGGGATCACCGTCAGCAGATTGGTCAAAACCACTTTGACGTCAGGCCGAACTCGGGAAATAGTGGCGGCTAGAGCAATGCCCTCAACTCCGTTCATGGGATGATTGGAAACAATAATAAGAGGGCCTGTCGTCGGAATCTGAGTCAACATCGCAGGATCAAAACTCACTTTTTGACCGAAGGCCTCAGAGAGCTTGATCCAGAACGGAACATCCGTTCTTGGATCTGACATCAACCGCTCTGTAAATACTTCGATCCGATCCACCTTCAGCGGCCCATGTAGAAGCCGGGTCAGAGAATTCAAAAATCGAGCAACCCGTGTTTTTGCCTGTGAAACCTTAATTTCAATTTTGCCGTCATACCGCACCTGGATCGAAGGCTGAAAGAAGGGTTGTTTGGTATAAACATACCGACAGGCGGGCGCCCCGGAAAACTGGGCCTGAGCCGGCACCGATAGGCACACGATGATCCCACCAAGCACTGCGGTAGCACTCTTCGCCAGCATATGACTAAACATTGCTCACTCCCATGGGACCAAAAGCCCTCCAAAGCGAATTAAACATCGCCTTAAGGGGCTCCGTTATTGGGAGTATTCAGATTTCAATTTTTAGACCAGGCTAGGGCGTGGTCCGGGTGATA
>PEZR01000183.1:1210-5903 GCA_002773975.1 Bdellovibrio sp. CG10_big_fil_rev_8_21_14_0_10_47_8 | reverse complement strand
TTTACGAGGCGTTGGAGGCTTTGCAGCTCATAAACAGTTATTTGCACAACCTGGCTTTTGCCAAGCTTTTTCGGGTCATGGCTTATTTCTTTGTGGTTTTTGCCCTGTTCCTTAAAAGATGCCGACAAATATACCCCTTTTCCCCCATTTGGCTGAATATTATCGTATTTGAGGTTATGGCTAAAAAATTTTTCAGGGGTAAATACTCCTTTCCCTTCCTTCGGCTGGTGGAAATCAAAATAGCATGGCTTGTGCTCGGGTTTTGCATTTTTTAAAATAGCCCTCATACACAAAAGAGATGATTTTGGAGGTTTTTAATGGTATCCCCGAATGTAAGAACGTGTTTTCTAATGAGTGATGCTTGCCTTGGCGGCAAAATGACGGCGCTAATTTGCAAGCCCGTCGCGGGAAAAGAAACGGAGGATAAGCCTTATTGTGCTGTATGCCACTATTAGCATGCCAAGAAGAGGCAGCATGGAAACAAGTCCAAAGGCGCCTGGAAGAAGAAGCAGGCGCGATGCGATAGGGAAAAATATAAACAAACCCGCCAGCACTAGGAAGATTGAGGCGTTTTCCAAAAGCTTGTGCTTGATGTCCTTTCGCCTCACATAGCCGTGCTTTAGAAACACCTGGGAAGCCGAATCTGCCACATCCCGCATGCTGAATGCAAGCTTGAAAAGGGAGGGAAGCAGGAGAAGGAAGAGAAGCAGGGCGGCATCCGGCGGGACACGCGCGTTTAATATGGGAATCGCGAAATTCTCCTGCTTTAAGTAGGTGCGCAAAAGCAGTATCACAAAGCCGGAGCCTGCGAAAAGCGCGAGGTTTTTTGTGATTTCTGAAAAGTGCGCCTTTGTGTTGCGCACAAGCTTTCCGCCCGACTCAAATTCAGTTATAACAGATGAGAGATACCTTTGCGCAAGCACAAGCCTTGAAAAGAGAGACCTTGGCTGGTGGGCGCACACAAAATGGCAAATTTGCTCCCTTCTTGAGAGGGTTATGGAAGTGAATGTGGCGGTGATAAACACTATTGAGGCAAACACAGTCACCATGTCAAAGGAAGGCAATAGCGGGGACGCCTCTTTTGCAAGAAGCAGGGAGAATTCCCCCATAACCGCCATGGACATTCCGGCAAAGATGGAGTCGCGGGTGGTTTGCCCGGTTAAAAATGCAACTATTGCTGTTGAAAGAAATGCGAACACCCAGAAAAGCGCCGAAAGCCCCAGTATCACCGGCAATTCGGCGATAAGGATTATAGGATTTACAAGAAGCCCTATTGAGATAAAGAAATATGATGAGAAGGCAAGCGTGAAATGCGACATCGTGCTTTCCACCTCCTCCCTTATTGAGAGGCGGGAGATGATGCTGCCTGCAAGAAACGCCCCCACCGCGGGAGAGAGCCCTATTGCCATTGCAAGAAATGCCATAAGCACCGAGAGGGCGAGGGCGAATTGCATTATATATTCCTTTTTGAAGCTTTGCTTATATGTTTCTATGAACTTTTGCAAAAGCTTCATCAGCACTGCATAGGCAAAAACCATCAGCACTAGGGAGGAGAGAATTGAGAAAAGAATTCCGGTTATTGTGGTTAGTTCTGCCCCCTCTGCCCTAAGAGAGCCGAAGAACGCCATTGCAGTGACAGCCACTATGTCCTCTATCACAAGCACGGAGAGAAGAAGCGGCACAAACGGGCTTCTTTTCACCGACAGACCTTGATAACAAGAAACGACAAAAATAATGATCCCACTGAAAATATTTTTTAGCAGAAAGAGCCAAAGATCTTCGAACGCCAATGCATTCGCCAGCGAATCCAAATAAAAGGCCATCGGTAAATCTTGCAAAAGTTTGGTCAGCAAAAAACCACCAATCAATGAAATCACGGTGAAATAAAATGCCAGACACACCACGCTGATGACGCCACCAACGATGCGGGGAAAAACGATGTAACTCAGCGGATTGATGCCCATACTTTCCAGGGCTTCGATCTCGCGATTGGCGCGCATATTACCCACCTCGGAAGCGACAGCTGTTCCAGATCGAGCGATCACCACCAAGGCGGTCATCAGGGGCCCAAGCTCTCGCACGATGATCACCACCAACAGGTTTCCGATCATCTGTGCGCCACCCAGTAAATTCAAATTCGAGGAAGATTGAAGGATGACAATTCCGCCGCTCGCCAATGCCAATACTGAAATCAGGGGAATGGCTTGCCAACCGGTGAAATAAATTTGCGCTGAAATTACCGAAAGAATCGTACGAAAGCCTTGAGCTTGATCCAACAAAGCAGCTCGCAGGGCAAGATAAACCATCAACAGCACTCGTGCTGTGTAATCGAGATTCGTTGTAACTGATCGCCCTAGACGATCAACAGTCGTCCAGACCACGGGATTTCCTCATGATTCTCTTTCGGAAATCGCCGACCTTTTAGTAAGCCCAGAGACTGTAGAACATGGATTTCAAGACTTCCGTCGAGGCCTCAGTGAACCCAGTTTCTCCGCGACCTGGACTGACCGCATGCTGATAAACTAGAAGATGTGACGGATAGATGGCTTTAAACATCAAATAGGCCCTGGGCATATGAAGGGTTGAAGTGACCAAAATCATATCTCGACAATTCAAGGCCTCAACAATTGGCAAAGATTGTTGAGCATTGCCATAAGTCGTTGAAGATCGTCTCTCGAGAACAATGTCTGACTCCGCCAGATCACCATAAAAAGGCCACAGAGGAAAAATCTCTCGAAGTTGAGCGTTGGTAAAGACCCCTGAAATAATCAATTTGTTCACCTGCTTTCTAGCAAGCAGATCAATCCCCTCGCGAACGCGATTTGCCCCGCCGGTGAGAACCACGGCGCAATCCGCCGAAACATCCGTCGTCCATGACGTTACCGGTTGACGACGAATATTTTTGTACTCTTTAACAAAAACAATCAGAAATAATACAGCCGCAACACTGGCTGCCGACAGGTACAGAAAAAGGGGTTTACGAAGAAAACTCATGCCCCTCTGGCAGCGATGACTTCCACTTCGACATTGACGCCCTTAGGAAGACCAGCGACAGCGACCGTTGACCTTGCTGGCGGCTGCTCTGAGAAATATTTGCCGTAAACTTCGTTCACCGTTGCAAAATCATTCATATTGGTCAGAAAAATTGTTGTTTTAACCACGTGTTTAAAAGACAAGCCAGCTTCCTTCAAAACAGCTTCCACGTTTTTCATCACCAATTCAGTTTGAGCCTTAAGATCACCGGTAAAAACCTGGCCTGAGCTTGGATCGATGGGGATTTGGCCCGAGCAAAAAAGAAAGGGGCCCGATTCAATGGCCTGAGAGTAGGGACCAATCGGCGCTGGGGCCTGTTTTGTCAAAATCACTTTTTTCATAAAACTCCTCGTTGCACAACGCTTGAAATTAAAAGTAAAAAACCATCCCCGCATTCACAAATGAATCACCCAGGGTCCGAAAACGGGTCTTTTTCACATTGGTGATCCCCATCCCCGTCTCAAAATTAAAACCAAGGCTTTCTAAACCCTGCAAGAAAAACTCGCCACCAACCAGAGCGGCAATTTCAAATCCAGAATCCTTGGTGCCACTGACTTCGTTATTCACCATGGCCAGCTGTCCACCCATAAAAAAGTTCATATTGTCTTCTTTGAAAATCATCCGACGAACGCCGCCCGCAAAGGCGAACTTTGAATTCAGATCCTCGGTATCCACCCCCAAAGACCCCATCACTGCCATATTGGCCGACGGATAATAAAAAGCAGCGATGCTGGGCAAGCTGAAGGTCACCAAATTATTTCGATACCCCACACCCAACCGACTGGTGAGCTCTTTGGCCAACGATCGCTCTGTCAGAGCAAAAAATACCGCAGAGAAAACCACGGTAAAGACCAACAAATGTTTCAACCAACTTGGACCCTTGAGACTTTTCATAGCAGCTCCTTTGCCTGACTTTTCCCAGGCACTAGGATTGAACCCATTGTTTAAGAATGGATCAACAAGAAAGCGAAAATCCCCAAAGGTTCCCCAATATTGAAGCGCGACGTTAAGCCCCACTGCTAGACAAGTCAGCAAAGTTTAAGTACACCTGAAAGTCATTTTAAAAAATGGGGACGTAGCTCAGCTGGGAGAGCGCTACGATGGCATCGTAGAGGTCGACGGTTCGATCCCGTTCGTCTCCACCATTAGTCAAGCGAGTCGAACGCTGGCCCACAGTTGTTCGATTCGCAAGCCCATATATTCGATCCTGCCAACAAAGACATCTTAGACCCGTCCAAATGCAGCCAAGGTTTCATTGGGTTTTGGACTCGTAATGCCGTCTAATCTCTCGACAGTCATGAATTGATTTCCAAGACACGGATGCAAATTTAATATTTCTGCGGAGGGTATTACAATGCCCTGCTATGCAGACTCGCGGCCTTTTTCTCACTTTTTTTGTTTTTAGCTTACTGTTTCTTTTTAGTCATGGAACTCATGCAGCGACCTCGTGTCCTTGGCAAAACCAGCACGGTGCTGATTTCTTTAATTTGGATGTTAAGCTTGGGCAAGAAAAGCTCCTAACAGACAGCCAAGTTCGAGAAGATTTGGACTGCCTTCGCATTTTGCTTACGAATGTTTATTCGTATGGCGGGATCGGTAACGATCATGTCATTTTAAAGCGTCTAGAGGACCTTTCTACTTCAGCCCAGCCGAGCTCTAA
>PEZR01000183.1:0-1191 GCA_002773975.1 Bdellovibrio sp. CG10_big_fil_rev_8_21_14_0_10_47_8 | reverse complement strand
TCGAGTAATGCTAAGTGAGGATCTTGAAGAAGGTAAAATTATAGACCGCGGACCATATGTTTATTTTAAAACTGGAAGAGTACCTTCTCCTATAACCAAAACTCAAAGTGATTTTATCCAATTTGTGCGTAAACAAGATCGTAATCTAATTATTGATCTAAGAGGTAACGGTGGCGGAGATGACGGTTTCGCGCATGAATTGGCAAGAGTCCTCTTTACGATGGGCGAGCCAATCCCGAAAACTATAAAAAACCAGCTGTTAAGTCCGTTGGGAAACATTGGCTATTGTCTCTCTTTAGCCATTTCTTATGGCCCGGAAATGGGTGGAGGGAAAGAGGATTGCAATCAGATTCGGGAGGCTGTTACCAGCCTTCAGTTTGCTCAACTATTACCGTATCATTACCAAACTAAGATCGAATCTCTGCAAGGCGAACGCCCTGTACTTTATAAATCGAAAGTTTATCTCATTATTGATTCTACGTGTGCTTCGTCATGTGAAACGATCGTCGAAAAGTTATCAGCCCACTCGCGAGTCGTTACAATTGGTCAGCACACTTACGGTGCGCTCCACTATAGTAATCCAGGAATATTTGTTCTACCTAACTCTGAAACTGTAGTCAGGCTTCCTACTTTACGCCAGGACTACGAAAACGATGCAGGAGAAGGGGTTGGTTATCAACCCAAAATTCAAACAACGAATATCGATCTCGACAGCTTAAGCTTTTAAAACACTCGGCAAATTGCCAAGCGCCGACATGAAACGCACGTTAGACGCGTGCGCTTCACTTTAGTCCTCAGTATATGTGGGTTGTACAATGGCCTGGTCTCCACCAAACACCAAAATTCTAAATTCAGAATTTTACTAGATCATTACTGCACATCATCGGGCACGGAGTCCCATTGTTTCGAGGGTGCCGGGATTTCGAACTTCACATCAGTCATCTTGCTGTTCAATGAATCGTGGGGGAACAACAGATTTTTGTCCACGGCTTCCGATAAAATAGCTCGATCAAAAGTAATAAGACCAACCTTTTCCCACTGGATTTGAGCCCGGCTATTCTGTTGATCTGCCGCGAAAACTTCGTATTCAATTTTTCCATCTCGCTCCAAGGTCCGTGCAATCTCAAGGCGAAAATCACTCTGATCCACTGTTGGCCAAGAAAGCTTAAGAACAATTTTTACCCAAATCAG
>PEZR01000153.1:2592-7363 GCA_002773975.1 Bdellovibrio sp. CG10_big_fil_rev_8_21_14_0_10_47_8 | reverse complement strand
CTACGACCTAGAGATTGTCGAAGTCGTTGCACTCAGAGAGGAAGAACATGGCCAAAGCGAAGAAAACTCCGCCGAAATCAAAGGCGAAAGGCAAGTCGAACAGCAGGTCGACAAGCAAGTCTCTGAAGCAAAAGGCAACCAAGAAAATCAAAGTCGGAGTGGTCACGTCTCGATTCAATAGCGAGGTGACTGAAAAGCTGGAAGAGGGAGCTTTTGATTACCTGGCGAATCTTGATCAACCAGGGCTGGAGGTCTTGTCAGTGCAAGTTCCGGGAGCGGTCGAGATTCCCTTGGCGATTCAGGCTTTATTCGAAGCTGGCTGCCAAGGTGTGGTTGCTCTGGGGGCGGTCATTCGCGGGGATACTTCCCACTATGACGTCGTTTGCAACAGCGTTGAGCGGGGGGTTACGGCGTTGATGCTGGAATACCGGCGACCGATTGGTTTTGGTGTTTTAACCACCGATACCGAAGAGCAGGCCATGGATCGTGCCGGAGGAAAATTGGGGAACAAGGGGGCTGAAGCCGCCGAAGTAACCATTGAAATGATGGGATTATTGGAAGCGATTAAGTAAGAAAATTAAACTGGAAAGAGACAGAAATCTGTCTCTGCAACAAACCATAGGAGTACATAGATGCAACAAACAGAAAACAGTAAAGACCTGACGACCAGCGAGATCCTGATCCGATTGCAACAACGAGTCAGCAAAGGAAATGCGAAGCTTCTTTTGGACACAGCCAAGATTCAGTGCGGTGTTATGGTCGAGGACTCTGTTGTGCTTGAGCTGGATCAGGCCAAGACCCTGTGCCTGCGATTGATCAAGCAAGGCGGCCCCTCTTTTCAGGTCGGCCAAGCGATTTATAAAGAATATTTGATGTAATTATCTGCTCTGGGTAGACTGATCTCTATGCAAGATCGGTCTGACCAAGAGTTTTTCGAAGAGAGCGACATCCCGGTCCCTCTCACTGATGAAAGTCGAAAGCGACGACGAGAACTGATTATAGTTTTGGTTGTCGCTTTTTTGTTTCTGCTTTTGACCTGGTTTGAGGTCAAACTTTTCTCCATCAGTCAGCAATTACCCTTTGTTCACTCTATATTCTTTTTCGGTCTGGTGAACTTCAACATCATTCTGCTGCTGCTGCTTTTGTTTTTGATCTTTCGAAATGTCGTCAAGGTCTTCGTTGAACGAAGGAGCCGGGTGTTCGGCAGCAGCCTCAAGGCCAAATTGATTGCGGCCTTTGTTGCCTTTTCCACCATTCCGACACTCTTGATTTTTATCACTTCGGTTTTTTATATCAATTCCAGTTTCGAAAAGTGGTTCTCGGTCAAAATGGTTGGTGTTTTAAAAAGTTCCCTCGAAGTCACGAACGCCTATTATTTCAACGCAAAAAAAAGAAACTACCATTTTGCCCATCAGGTTGCCACCGAGGTTCGTCGCTATCACTCTGTTCCCCGAATCCGCCAAGAGCTCAAGGCCTTGGGGCACACCTATGCGCTGGACGCGGTCGAGTACTACCCATCCTTGTTTGGCCAGAGACAGGTTTTTCTCTCGGACGATGAAACCATTCCGCTGATCCCGCCAGTGTCGCTCGAGTTTTTACAAAAAGGAATCAAGTCTCAGGTCGATGCCAGCACGATCCATCAATTCGGGGAGGGCAATCTGGTTCGAGTGATCGTTCCGGTCAAAGAGGGCTCTAACCGTGGTGCCATCGTCGTGTCGAGTTTTGTGCCGCTGTCGTTGATTTCAAAAATGAATGACATCTCTTCGGCCTATGACGAGTTTCGGGACATCAATCCCTTGGAATACCCGCTCAAATCGATCTACATGATTATTCTATTTCTCATGACCTTTGTGGTTTTATTGGCCGCCACCTGGTTCGGATTTCACCTCGCTAAGCAGCTCTCGATTCCATTGGTGCAGTTGGGCCGCGCCACCAAACGAATTGCCGGTGGAGATTACACGCCGGTCGGGGTGCGCTCGGGGTCCGAGGAAATCACGAGTTTGGTTGAGAGTTTCAATCAAATGACCGTGAATCTTTCCAATTCCGAGCGAGAGGTCAAAGCTGCCAATGAAAACTTAAAGGAAACCTTGGCCAACCTCAATAAACACAGTCGTTATATCGAGGTCGTCCTTGGCAATGTCAGTGCCGGGGTGATTTCCGTGGATCAAAAGGGCGTAATCACAACTATGAATCGCCGAGCGGGCGATTTGTTAAAGGTCGAGCCGACTCAGTTTATCGGTCGACCGGTCCGGGAGCTTTTGACTCTTGAATACTTCCGAACTTTCTCGGAGCTTCTGAAAACCATGAACAGTCACAAGGTCGAAAGTGTTCAGCGAGAGCTAAAAATCAATGTGCAGGGGGAAACAATCTCCTTGCAGATGACTTTGTCCATTTTAAAAGATGACCGAGATCTTGAGGTTGGAAAAATTCTTGTGTTCGATGATATGACTCCGATTGTGAATGCTCAAAGAGCAGCGGCATGGTCCGAGGTGGCAAGACGGATTGCTCATGAGATTAAAAATCCTCTGACTCCGATCAAATTGTCAGCGGAACGATTGCAGCGCAAGTTTGGCGCCACAGTGTCAGACCCGGCCTTTGAAGAGTGCACCACCATGATTATTCGTCAGACAGAAGATTTAAAAAATCTCGTCAATGAGTTCAGTAATTTTGCCCGATTGCCGCAGGCCAAGCCGGTGATTGGTTCTTTGAACAAAGTCGTCGAAGAAGCCATGGTGATTTTTCGCCAGGGGCATCCGCAGGTCGATTTGGTTTTCAATGCAGATGAAAAGGCCCCTGAATTTAAATTTGATCCGGATCAAATCAAAAGGGTGCTTGTGAATTTGATCGACAATGCCATTGCCGCCGTTTCCGAGGAAAGCACTCGTCAGGTTCAGGTGGAAACCAAGTATGATGCAGATTTACGCATTCTCAGACTCACTGTGACAGACTCCGGGGTGGGAATTCCTCAAGGTCTTCGATCCAGAGTCTTTGAGCCGTACTTTAGCACCAAAGAAGGCGGCACTGGACTTGGATTGGCTATCGTCAAACGGATTATCGAAGACCACAGCGGCTTCATCCGCGCCCTCGCGCACGAACCCCACGGAACCAAGATGCTTATTGAGCTCCCCGTCAACTAGGGTAGAGACTTCCTTTTTGCAACCCGATGTGCCAAGAATAGAGGACCAGGAAATTCTCTTCCTCGGCAACAAGGATTGTCTATGCAAAGAACAGCCAAAATTTTGATTGTGGACGATGAGTCTCCCATCCGAGAGGTCTTGTCGGCATCGCTCAAGGATGAGGGGCATGTTGTATTTACCGCCAGCGATGGGGAAAGCGGCATTCGCGCGATGAAAGAACATCAGCCAGAGATCGTCTTTTTAGATATCTGGATGCCGGGCAGTCTAGATGGCATCGAAGTGCTGACCACTGCTCGCAAGCAATTCCCTCAGATTGAGTTCGTGATGATTTCTGGTCACGGAACAATTGAAACGGCAGTAAAAGCGACAAAGTTGGGCGCCTGGGACTTTATCGAAAAACCTTTATCGATGGATAAAATCTCGATCGTCATTTCCAATATCGTCCAATACCAACAAGAGCGAGAAGAAAAAACCGCTCTCTTGAATCGTTTGCGCAGAAGCATTGCTCTTCTTGGCGAGGCCCCAAAGATGGTGGCCTTGAAACAAATGATTGCGAGGGCCGCGCCCCAACAGTCTTGGATTTTGTTATTGGGTGAAAATGGGGCTGGTAAAGAGCTCGTGGCACAAAATATCCATTACATGAGCTCTCGCGCGAGCCGGCCATTTATTGAAATCAATTGCTCGTCAATTCCCGAAGACCTGGTTGATGTCGAACTTTTTGGATACGAGCGGGGAGCTTTTGCCGGTGCCGATAAAACCCAGAAGGGCAAATTAGAGCTGGCTCAAGGGGGCACGGTTTTTCTGGATGACATCGCCGATCTCAGTTTGAAAGCGCAAGAAAAACTCCTCCGTATTCTGCAAGAAAAAAAGCTCCAGCGTCTTGGTGGCACCAGCTGGATTGAGGTCGACATACGATTGATTGCGGCCACTAAAAAAGACATGGAGAAAGAAGTTCAATCCGATCGTTTTCGGGAGGACCTCTATCATCGCATCAATGTGGTTACCTTCAATGTTCCGTCTCTCAAGGAGCACCCCGAAGATATTCCCGTATTGGCTGAGCATTTCAGCGATCATGCCGCCAAAGAGGGTGGGTTTGTTAAAAAGACTTTTTCTCCTCAAGCCATGCAATTGATGACCGCACACACCTGGCCCGGGAATGTTCGCGAGCTGAAGAATTTTATCGAAAGGGTTTACATTTTAACCCCTGACGAAACGATCGAAGTTCCAGACTTACGTTTTGCAGGCCTCGCTTCGACCTTAGGTAACGGAGCCAATAACTCGGACCTGCCCTCATTTAGGGATGCTCGGGCTCAGTTTGAAAAAGAATATCTGCTCAAAAAAATCCAAGAAAATAACGGCAATATTTCCAGAACTGCCGAGGTCATTGGTCTTGAGCGAAGCTACCTACACCGAAAAATTAAAGCCTTTGGCATCGAAGTACTCAAAGGCGGAGACGACCAGATATGAAATGGACTCAGGCCTATATTTACACTCTGAAAGAAGCCCCAGCAGATGCTGAAATTCCTTCGCATCAGTTGATGGTTCGTGGTGGTTTTATCAAGAAATTAGCGCCGGGAATGTACACCTACAGCAATCTCGGTCTACGCGCGATCCGCAAATTTGAAAATATCCTT
>PEZR01000153.1:0-2562 GCA_002773975.1 Bdellovibrio sp. CG10_big_fil_rev_8_21_14_0_10_47_8 | reverse complement strand
GGGTCTTCTTAAGTTTCAAAACCGCAATCAACATTGGTTTTGTTTGGCGGCAACTCATGAAGAAGCGGTGACGGATTATGTTCGTCATGATTTGAAGTCTTATCGGGATCTGCCGAAAAATCTCTACCAAATTCAAACCAAATATCGTGATGAAATTCGCCCTCGTTTTGGTCTGATGCGGGGTCGAGAGTTCATCATGAAAGACGCCTATAGCTTCGACAAAGATCAGGCTGGTGCTTTGAAAACTTATGAACTGATGTACGCGGCTTATCAGGCCATCTTTGATCG
Organism: Bdellovibrio sp. CG10_big_fil_rev_8_21_14_0_10_47_8; assembly: GCA_002773975.1. GTDB lineage: Bacteria > Bdellovibrionota > Bdellovibrionia > Bdellovibrionales > Bdellovibrionaceae > 21-14-0-10-47-8. The sequence goes on along the minus strand of PEZR01000153.1, from coordinate 2,274 downwards.
GCTCGGGGTTAAATACCGAATTGTTCAGGCAGATGCGGGAAATATTGGGGGATCTCAGACCCACGAATTTCAACTTCTCGCGGATGCGGGTGAAGACGCTTTGCTCGTGTGCGAGGAGTCTGACTTTGCCGCCAATGTTGAGGTCTGCCCCGCCATCGATGCAGATCCACAGGTGAGCAGTGAAGCTGAAAAAGCCACCGAGAAGTTCGCAACACCTGGCCTGAAAACCATCCGTCAGCTGTCCGAGTTCACCAAGGTTCCGGAAAAAGAATTGGTCAAAACCCTTTTCTTCTCTGCCAACGAAGGTCTTAATCCCAAAGACACCTCCCTCAAGGCCTTTGCGGTTTTGTTGCGGGGTTCGGATGAGGTCAATCCCATTAAGCTGAAAAATCTTTTGGGCATGAGCAATCCGCCCAATATGCTAACCGACGAAGAAGTTCGGCAGGTCTCAGGCGCTTCACCCGGAAGCTGTGGCCCGGTCGGTTTGAAAATCCCTGTCTATCTGGACACCGGGGTCGAGGGACTTAAAAACTACATTGTTGGGGCTAACGAGGATGGTTTTCATTTGAAAAACATCAATCACCCAAGAGATTTCCAGCCCACCAAGGTCGCAGATTTGCGTATGGCTCAAGCTGGAGACAAGTCTCCGGATGGAAAAGGTCTGCTAAAATCCTATCGAGGAATTGAAGTGGGCCATGTGTTTTACTTGGGCACGAAATATTCAGAAAAAATGAAAGCCGTATACCTTGATCCTCAAGGCAAGTCTCAAGTTCTCGAGATGGGATGTTATGGGATCGGTGTCACCAGAACCGTCCAGGCCTGCATCGAACAAAGTCATGATAAAGACGGAATTATCTGGCCGATTTCGATAGCGCCGTTTCAGGTTCATATTTGTTGCCTAGATCCCAAGGATGCCAATGTTCTGGCTGCCAGTGAAAAAATCTATCAGGACCTCCGCGAACAGAACGTCGACGTGTTGATGGACGATCGGGATGAACGCCCCGGGATAAAATTCAAAGATGCGGATCTGTTGGGAATGCCTCTCCGAATCGTCATTGGAAAAAAGGGTCTCGATCAGGGTGAAATCGAATGTGTCATTCGTCGCACCAAAGAGGTTAAAAAAATCTCTCCAGATCAAGCATCGAAACAAATTTTAGCACAAGTTCAAACACTCACCAAAGAAGGACAATAAATTTTGGCAATCAACCCCAGCTCCCCTCTCAAGAATCCTCTCTGTGTCGCCCTTGATGTCGATACAAGAGAGCGAGCCATCGAGCTCATGCATCAACTGTCAGACGTGGCGGGAGGTTTTAAGTTAGGGCCAAGATTGATCCACCGGTACGGGCAATCTCTGGTTTCCGAGATGGCAAAAACTGCCCCCGTTTTTGTCGACTGCAAATTTTTCGACATTCCCACCGTCATGGAGGCCGCAGTGCGAGCTAGCTTCGAATCTGGGGCCAGCTTGGTGACCGTCCATGCGATGGCCGGCGAGGAAGCCTTGACCCGAATGGCAACGCTTGAAAAGGAACTGAACAAGTCCAGGTCTTTCCGGATTTTGGCTGTCACCATTCTAACCAGCTGGACTGAAAAATCCTATCCACCCGTGATGGAAAAAAAGCCGGTCGCAGACCACGTGCGCGCCTTGGCCCAAATGGCGAAAAATTGCGGATTGTCTGCGGTCGTCTGCTCGCCCGAGGAAATTACTTTGCTCAAGGACCTTGATCTTTATCTGCTCACACCAGGCATTCGGTTGTCTGAGGATGACAAGGGAGACCAAAAACGGATTATGAGCCCCCAAGAAGCTTATCGTCGTGGCGCCAATGCGATCGTGGTCGGTCGTCCAATTTTAGAAGATCCCAAATCCGCATCCCAATATATGATCTAAATTTCAACAAGGAGAAAAGTAATGGCTAAATCCAATCGAAAAAAAAGCATCCGTCACCGCAAAAAACGTCTTCTGAAAAAACGAAGAATGTTGAATGTTAAAAAAAGAAAATAGTTGAGCTTTAAACTCAAGTCCGAAGCCTCTCTTCTAACGAAGAAAGGCTTCGAGTCTGTTGGGACGGAAACTTTTTCATCCAAGTCTCCCAATCCTCCCTCGCTCTTAGAATGAAGTTGTCAGTTCCGGCCTATCCTTGATACCACCGCTTTCATGAAACAATCTCGAAGCTCCAAGTACACCTCTTCTGCGCGGGCCGCTTATGCACAGAAATCCAAAGGCCCATCAGGACCCGCTCGGCGCCATTCGAACCCGGTGAATCTGCCCCCGCGGGA
>PEZR01000022.1:4799-9639 GCA_002773975.1 Bdellovibrio sp. CG10_big_fil_rev_8_21_14_0_10_47_8 | reverse complement strand
TCCCCCCGATAGGCCGAATTCACAATGGCAGCTATGGCAGGGGCATCAGTCAGTAGAGCAGGCCGAAATTTTAAACGCATGGGGTCCCTTGAATTTCGCCATTTATTTGCGCTCAATTTGTGTTAAAAGCAAGCCCATGAACGGACGTTGGATTCTCATTTTATTTTTTGTCACTCCCCTGGCTCTGGGTGTTTTGCTGTACCAAACCCTCAAGAACGCCCCGCAAATTAAGAGTATGGTCACCGGAGAAATGAAAAAAGAGTTCGTGGATTATGCCAAGGTCATTCTTAAACAAGACAAAATTTTGGTTAAAAACGCTGAAAAGACCTATGAAATCCCAATTAGCTCGGATTGGACCTTTAAGCTAGAGGACAAAACCCTAGTGATCGAACCTACTCAATTCATCCCCACGGCCTCCACGGAAATTCAGGCTCAGATACGCCCCTTGGCCGAAAAGGCAATCTCAGATTTAGCCCTCACATGGCTAAAAGACAAATTTCACACCCTCAAGGATGTTGAACTAAAAATTGAATGGCCCTAGCTCGCTTGTTGCGAAGCAACATCTGTCCAGGGAGCCAAGCCCTACTTTTCTCTCTCTTTCAGTTGCCCCCAGTGATCCCCTGTGTTACCTCCATCTGACTTATTACTCACTTTTCGACACGAACTGGTCTTCGGAGCGATAAGCTCCGTGAGTATTTACCCGCGACTCGCGTGGGTCCCTGTCGAAAAGGTGGCTTAACCAGAAAAGGAGATAACATGGCAAATGTGACCATGAAGGAAATGCTTGATGCTGGAGTCCACTTCGGACACCAAACCCAGCGTTGGAATCCCAAGATGAAAAACTACGTGTACACGGCTCGAGGAGGCATTCATATTATTGACCTCCAAAAGACTGTCGTCCGCGCAAACAACGCCGCAGAATTTGTGCGCAAAATCGCAGCTGATGGTGGCTCGTTGATTTTTGTCGGCACAAAAAAGCAGGCGATCGAGCCTGTTCAAGAAGCAGCTCAACGTTGCGGTCAGTTTTATGTGACTAAACGTTGGTTGGGCGGAATGCTCACAAACTTTGAGACCATCAAGGCCTCTATTGATCGTTTGCGACGAATCGATCAGCAAAAAGAAAAGGGCGAGTTTGATTTTTACACTAAAAAAGAACGCGCTGGTTTGGAAAAAGAATACGTTCGTCTCTCTGAATACCTGAACGGTATCCGTGAAATGAAGAGCGCTCCTGCTGCGATGTTCGTGGTGGACCTTCCCAAGGAACATATCGCTGTTGCAGAAGCAAAACGACTTGGAATTCCTGTGATCGCTATTGCCGATACAAACTCTGATCCCGAAGCAATTGAATATCCAATTCCCGGAAATGACGATGCGATTCGTTCCATCAAACTTTTCGCCAACCTGGTGGCAGATGCTTACTTGGAAGGTGCGAAGGAGTACGAACAAAAATTGCGTAGCAATACGGATAAAGGCTCTGACCTTGAAATGGAAAAGGCAGCGGCTGAAAAAGAAGCTCCTCCAGAAAAACGTGGCCGCACCAAAGGTCGCCCGGCTGCCCCTGAAGTTAAAAAACCAGAAGGCCCGAGCGTCATTAAAGTTGCTCGACAACGCAAATTGGTTGCCGCGGGTATGGCTGAGGTCGTTGAGATCCAAGCCGAACTGGAAAATAAAGAAGAGACTGAAGAGCCTTCTTCTGAAGAATAGTTTTTTAAAATTTTACTCACGGTGGAGACCTCTTCTCCACCGGCTTGAAGCATAAAGGAGCTCCCCCATGTCGATCTCTGCCTCAATGGTTCGTGATTTAAGAGAAAAAACAAGTGCTGGAATGTTGGATTGCAAAAAAGCCCTCGAAGAAACTCAGGGTGACTTTGAAGCTGCTGTAGAGTGGCTCCGAAAAAAAGGTCTCGCATCTGCCGCAAAAAAAGCTGATCGTTTGGCTTCTGAAGGTTTGGTTATCGCCCAGGTCTCTGGAAAAATCGGCGTTTTGGTCGAAGTGAATTCAGAAACTGACTTCGTCGCAAAAAACGAACAGTTCAAAACTTTTGTTAAAGACGTCGCCTCCACTGTGATTTCATCAAACCCAGCCGATGTTACCGCCCTGCTTGATAACAAAATGAGCTCTGGCGCGGTTATCAGTGAAGTTCTGAAAGAAAGCATTGCCCGAATTGGTGAAAACCTAGTTATTCGCCGCTTTGTCCGTTTGGAAACTCCGGGACTTGTCCACACCTATATCCACGGTGATGGCAAAATCGGCGTGATGGTTGAGCTGACAACAGCCAATACCCACGACGCGATTAAAACATTCGCCAATGATATCTGCCTTCATGTCGCAGCGATGAATCCCTTAGCTTTATCTCCGGACCAAGTGCCCGCTGAGATCGTTGCCAAAGAAAAGGAAATCTTAAAAGCAAAGGCTTTAGAGCAAGGTAAAAAACCCGAAATGCTGGACAAGATTGTTGGCGGACAAATCAACAAATTTTTGGCTGAAAGCTGCCTATTAGAACAGGCTTTTGTCAAAAATCCTGACATCAAGGTCAAAGAATATCTAGCACAGACCGAGAAAACTGCGGACGAAAAATTTTCGATCAAGAGTTTTATCCGCTTTGAGTTGGGTGAGGGTCTTCAGAAGAAAGCAAATAACTTTGCAGAAGAGGTCGCGGCTCAAACTCGAGGTCACTAAAGGATATTTGTGAAAACGAACAAGGAATCCAAGTACAAACGAATTCTCCTGAAACTGAGCGGGGAAGCCCTAGCAGGCAAACAGGGAACCGGGATTAATACCACGGTCATCCAACAAATTGCGAAAGACGTAGCCGAAGCGCTTGAGTGCAATGTTCAGATGGGAATCGTGATTGGCGGCGGCAATATCTTTCGAGGTGTTGCAGCCTCTGCGCAGGGAATGGACCGAGCAAGCTCAGACTATATGGGAATGTTGGCCACCGTAATCAATGCCCTCGCCCTTCAGGATGCCTTAGAAAAACAAAATGTTCCTACTCGAGTTCAGACAGCCATCGAAATGGCTGAAATAGCTGAGCCTTATATCCGTCGTCGCGCTATTCGCCATCTGGAAAAGGGCCGAGTGGTCATTTTTGGCGCTGGCACTGGCAACCCTTATTTTACGACAGATACGGCAGCCGCTTTGCGAGCCATGGAAATCAGCGCAGAAATTTTGATGAAGGCCACCAAGGTGGATGGAATTTATGACAAAGATCCTATGAAAAATCCCGATGCAAAACGCTTTGACCGCATTAGTTATCTCGAGGTTCTCAACAGAGGCCTGGAGGTCATGGATCTAACGGCAGTGAGCCTTTGCATGGACAACAAGCTACCCATTTTGAATTTTGATTTGATGACTCCGGGAAACATCCGCAAAGCGGTTGTTGGGGAAAATATCGGAACCATCGTTCACTAAACAGGACGGAGGAACTTGTGACTGAAGAAACAAAAAAAGTTGCGCAAGAAAAGATGGAAAAATCTCTCCTTGCTCTCCAAAATGAACTAAAAAAAATTCGGACTGGCCGCGCCCAGGTGTCGATGCTCGACAACATTCGAGTGAACTACTACGGCAACATGTCTCCCTTAAATCAGGTTGCAGCCATCTCATGTCCAGATGCCAAATCGTTCCTGATCGCACCATGGGAAGGATCTATTCTTAAAGAGATCGAATCTTCCATTGTTAAAAGCGATATTGGAATGACCCCCATGAATGACGGAAAAGTCATTCGCCTTAAAGTCCCCGATTTAACCGAAGAACGAAGAAAAGATCTGGTAAAACAGACCAAGAAAATCGTAGAAGAAGCTCGTGTCGCAGTTCGTATGGCTCGACGTGACGCCAACGAAGAGACCAAAAAAGCGCTCAAAGACAAACAGATCAGCGAGGACGAGGCCAAAAAATCTGAAACTGAGATTCAAAAGCTAACTGACGAATACATTAAAAAAGTCGATGCCATTTCTGACGAAAAAGAAAAAAGCATCCTGACAATATAGGAAGACAAAATACATGAGTCTTCCTCAGCATGTAGCAATCATTATGGATGGAAATGGGCGGTGGGCCCAACAGCGCAATAAACCACGCACTTTTGGACACATCAAAGGCGCCCGGATTGCAAAAAAAATTATTACTGCATGCTCTGACAAAGGCCTTAAAAACCTGACTCTTTATGCTTTTTCCAGCGAAAATTGGTTGAGACCAGCGACAGAAGTTCTGTTTTTGATGAACCTCCTGCGACGTTATCTTAAAAAGGAAACTGAAAACCTTGTTCGACAAAATATTCGGTTCCAAACAATTGGGGAAATCGAGAAACTTCCAGCGGATATTCAAACTGCTATACGATATGCAACCGACAGAACCTCCAAAAATACTGGCCTTAACCTGGTTTTTGCGATCAGTTATGGTTCTCGACAAGAAATCACCACAGCCGTTCAAAGAATCGCTGAACGTATTCAACAAAAAGAACTGTCTGTAGATCAAATTGATGAGTCTTTGCTTCATCATGAACTGAGCACCTCGTCTTGGCCGGACCCAGACTTGATTATTCGTACCAGTGGCGAACACCGACTATCAAATTTTCTGCTGTGGCAAGCGGCCTATAGCGAATTTTATTTTTGCGAAACACTCTGGCCGGACTTTACGGTTGAAGATCTTGAAATTGCTCTTTTGAACTTCATCAAAAGAGAACGTCGCTTTGGAAGCATTTCTCATCATGAAAACACTCACCACTAGGGCCGCCTCCGCCCTGGTTGCGGTTATTTCCATTGTGCTTTTGATTGTCTACTATGGGGATTTGGGCCTTAAATTTCTCTGTTACATGGCGGCTATTCTTGGTATTCGAGAGCTCAT